>JAHDWG010000359.1 GCA_023384495.1 Caldilineaceae bacterium | reverse complement strand
CCAGCGAACTCAACGCGCTGAGCACGGCGCCGACGTTGCCGGCTGTCCCCCCACCCGGCGTGCCGTTGATCAAGTTGCACCAGCCACACATCAACCAGTCGCTGTGGGATTGCTGTCTGGACTTCCTCCGCACCCAACAGGATGCTCAGGGCCAAAAAAGTGAAGAACGCCTGGAACGCATCTGGGGCACGGCTGCCTGGCGCAATGAAATGCGCCGGATCCTGCAAGGGAACGCGTCGCAAGCAGGGCAGACTCAGGCGCGCACGATTGCCCAGTTTGTCCGCGATACGGTGCGCCAGTCGGTGGCGCCGGTGAGTATCGAGCAGCCCAACACAGTTCGTAGCGAGCTAATCCGCCGCCTGGCGCGCGATTTTAGTGTGGAACACTTGCTCTGGCGCAGCGATCAGGAAGATGAAGAGGTTCAGCGTCGCTTGCGCGCGCTGGAAGGAGGTCTTGCGCCACCATCGCCCAAAGAGCGGGCAGAGCTTATGACCAACCGGCGGTATGTGGAGAACGCCTGGAACCGGGCCAAACCGACGGGCAATTTTGATGTGGCCGACCGGCTGGCGGTCTATGGTACAACCATCGACTTTGCGGTGGCTTCGGGCCGGGCAGACAGCGATCTGACCCGCGCGCTGTTGGACGAGTTCAATGTCACGTTGTTGCCCACTGAAAATCCCTTTTATGTCACCTTTATCCGCACGGTGCATGGCCTGACGCTCAACGATATGGATGCGGTGCGTCGCTATCGAGATGAACTCGACTATCTCTCCGCAGACGAGCGCGGTCTCATTTTGCTCACTTCAGCGGAGCCGGCTACGCTTTATCGATGGGAGGCCAAGATGCCCTTCCATCGCCAACCGCTGCGCACGCCGACGCCCGCAGCGGCGGTGATAGACCCCCGCAATGAGTGATCCACAACAGCTCCATATCTGGCTACTCTCGCCTTACTACACGGGCAGCCATGCGGCGTGGGCCGATGGTTATCAGGCGCACAGCCGCCACCGCGTTACCCTGCTGATGATGGCTGGCCGTTTTTGGAAATGGCGGATGCAGGGCGGCGCAATCGAGTTGGCGGCGCAGGGGCAGTCTCTCCTCACCCGGGGCGACCCACCCAACGCGGTCCTTGCCACCGACATGGTGAATCTCCCCGCCTGGCTTGGCCTCATGCGCGGGCGGCTGCCGGTCACCATTCCGGTTGTGCTCTACATGCACGAAAACCAGCTCACCTATCCCTGGGCGCCGGGCGTCAAGCCTGACCTGACCTATGCCACGATCAACTGGCTCAGCCAACTTTCCGCCGATGCAGTGCTCTTCAACAGCGCTTATCACCGGCAAAGCTGGTTCGATGAACTGCCCCGCCTGCTCAAACACTTTCCCGACTACAATCACCTTTCGTTGATCGACCAGGCGCAGGGTCGCAGCCAGATTGCGCCGGTGGGGATCGACTGTGCGGCGCTGACCCACGTGGCAGCGCGCCCGCCTCAGCCCGGGGCGGAGCCACCGCTCATCATCTGGAACCAACGCTGGGAATATGACAAGCGCCCCGACCGCTTCTTTCGCTTGCTCTACCGGCTTGATGGCGCAGGAATCCCCTTTCGGCTGGCCGTAGCCGGTGAGAATTTCCGCCAGGCGCCCGACGAATTTGGCAAGGCGCAAAAGCGGTTGGCCCACCGGGTTGTTCACTGGGGCTATGTGGAGAGCCGAGCCGCCTATGTCCAGCTTTTACAGCAGGCGGATCTAGTGATCAGCACCGCCGAGCACGAGTTTTTTGGCGTCAGCATCCTCGAAGCCATCTGCGCCGGCGCATTCCCCCTGTTGCCCACCCGTCTGAGCTACCCGGAATTGATCCCCCCGGCGCTGCATCCGGCCTGCCTCTACCGCAACGAAGAGGTGTTGTTTGACATGGCAGTGCAGCGCCTCACTCATCCACGGCCGGCGCCGCCTTCGCTGCGGGCGCATGTGCTGGCCAACTACGATTGGCCGGTGGTTGCCCACCATTATGACATCATGCTGGAAGCCCTGGCCCAGCGATAACCCACAGACCTCCCCAACTTGCGAAATAGAGCCAGATCAGCACATTTGTTCGCAGGGACGCACCAGAATTTCGCCATTCGCCTATGGATGTGTACAATCAGGCCGTGCGCCATGTGCATCATGCCGCAACAAACCCATGCTCAATGCCCAGTCAGGAGCCGCCCATGAATGACACTTCAACTTCATCCACCCCTGTTGTGACAGCCGAGCAGGCGCGCTGGTTCCGCTTCTGTCGCAGCGGGCTGGCAACACGCTTTGTCACGCCCGAAGCGGTGGCGAGCGCGCTCTTTGGCGTGCAGGCGCAGATTCTGCCAGCGGCGGCGCTGGCGCTCTGGAATCGCGCGCCGGATTTGGACGAAGCGCGCTTCAACGAGCTGCTCTACACCGAGCGCACACTGGTCAAACTGTGGGGGCAGCGGGGCACGCTCCATCTCTACGCCAGCGCCGACTGGCCGCTGCTCCATGGCGCCCGCTCCATCAACCGGACCTGGTGGGAACGACAGGTGGGTGAAGATGGGCAAGACGAGCATGAGGCGATCATCGAACGGGTGGCGTTGCTGCTACGCGAACGCGAGACGCTGGGCCGCAGCGACCTGCGCGCCACCCAATTCGAATTGAGTGATGACCACTTCTCTGCCTGGGGGGGCATCTTTGCGGATCTCGTACGCCGCGGTTACGCCTGCCATGCCGGGCGCGCGGGGAATGAGGGGCGCTTTGCCCATCGCGAACGTTGGCTGCCTGCACTCGATTGGCGCCCGCCCGACGCCAACACCGCCAACATCGCGGTCATGCGGCGCTATTTTGCCGCCTATGGCCCGGCCACGCTGCACGATTTCGCCTATTGGCGCGCGGTCGGGGTTGCCCAGAGCCGGCCCTGGCGCCAGGCGTTGGCGGGCGACCTGGCCGAGGTGACGGTGGATGGCCGGCCCATGCTCGTCCTGCGCGGGGACCTGCCGCACCTGCTGGCCCAGCCCCCGGCCCGCGGCGATTGGCCCGTGCGCATGCTTTACCGGTTCGACCCCTATCTGCTGGCGCACCGAGAGAAAGAATGGGTGGTTGACCCTGCCGACTACAACCGAGTTTGGCGACCGGCCGGCCACATTGAAGGGGTGGTGCTCGTGCAGGGCCGCGCCGCCGCCACCTGGCGCTATGACCGCAAAGGCAAGGGGCTGTTGATCACCGTGACGCCGTTCAAGCGGCTACCCCGCTATGTGGCCGGCGCCATCCGCAAGACCGCGCCGCAGATCGCCCACTTTTTTGGGCTGCCCCTGGTTGACATAAGCGAACAGGTTGATTGAGATGGCGCTGTATGATACTATTGGCTGCATACCGCACAGCCCCCAGTGGGCGCCCGGCATGATATGAGGTGACAGTCATTTCTGAAAGTGACTGTTGCCTTGCAAAAGTACTCTGATAAAGATGCGCTAGGCAACCAACGTCAGGTTGAGTTGAGTGGCCAGGGCCTGGGCGCGGTTCACGTCGGCCTGGGCCAATGGTTGGGCCAATTCGCCTTTGGCGTGGGCAGGGGCCAGATATTGGGTCAATAGGCTCACGTCGATCCCCGGCCGCGTCGCCAGCCAGTGCAACACGGGGACGGTGCAGCAGTCGAAGTGGCCGGGCATGAGCAAATGGCGCACGATCAGCCGCTCTCCACGCTGGTAGACTCGGTCGATACAGCTGGTGACAACCGCCCAGTAGTCGGGCATGCCGCCGATGCGTTCGCCGCAGCTTTGCGCACTCGTCGCGGGACCAAACTTCAAGTCGGGCAGGTAGATGTCAATCGCGCCTTCGAGCAAGTCGAGCGCCTCGCCGGTGAGATAGAAGTTGCTGTTGAGCACCGCGGGAATTCCTCTGCGGTCGCCCAGTTCGTCCAGCGTCGCCAGGATAAAGGGGATGTGAGGGGCAGGGTCTCCGCCAATGAAACAGATAGAGCGGGCGCCCTCAAGCTGCCGGTGGGTGATGCGCGCCGCCAATTGCGCCGGCGACACGGCGACGCCATAGGTGGGTCGGAAGGCAAATTTGGCCGCCGTACAAAACGCGCACGTTGCCGTACAGCCGCTAAAAAAGATGGCGTGCGCCGGGCGCAGTGGTTCTTCTTCGCCCATGTGCAGCATTTCGCTGGCGATGTAGGTTGTCTGCCCTACCCTGCAAACCCCGTGCGCGCTTGCCCGGGCTGCGCCACAGTGGTGCGGGCAGAGGTGGCAATCGACGAGATGCTGCTGTGCTATGGGGGCTGACGATGTCCGGTTCATGCCCTTGCCCTCACCGCCAGAGCCTTCCCAGCAGCCGGTCTAGCGGCGCGACTTTGCGCACGGCCACCACCATTGGCGACGCCTTCTGTTGGTCCACCACGACGACCATTTGTGCGGTCAGCGAGCCTTGACCCAGGTAGATCCGGTAACGTCGATTGGCCGTGCGCGTCCAGTGATAATGGCGTATCAAGTTCACCACGTTGGGGTCTGTAGCGCACGGTTCAGCCGCCATATTGACCGGCTCACCGGTGCGGTGGAACGTGGCGCAGGTGTCGCACAGCCCAACGCGCCGCACGCACTCGCGGCAATAGGATTGGCCACATTGCTGGCATTGAGCGCTATCGATGCCGCAGAAGTGACGTTCGCAGATGGCGCACGCCGGTTCGCAAAGGGGGCAGACTGGCGTCTCGCAGGCAAAACAGTGGGCGATGTGCCCGCCGCAAATCACATGTCCACACGCTTCGATGCGCTGGGCGTGGTCGGCGCAGAATGGCTCGTTACATACTGCACACCGATGGCTGCACGCGACACAGCCTGTTGCGCCACAGGTTATGCACGCGTGCGTGGTCGGCGTCAGTGTATGACAGTGGGGGCATGAAATCAGACAACGCGTGCAGAAAGCCCAGCCATCGATAATCTGATAAAAACCGGGGCCACATCGCTCACCACAGCGGGTGCAGGTGGCCAGACACGCTTCGCAGAAGCGTTGGCCGCTGGTTGCACACACCCCCACATGAGCGCTGTATTGTTGGCAGCCTGGGCAACGAACAGCGCAGGCGTCGCACACCCACTCGGCGACGGCGTGGGTCGCAGCCACATGGTCCGCGCGTAGATGGCTGCGACATTGGCGGACGCCACAGTTGGTGCAGGTTGCCTGGCAACTATGGCAGACCGCATCGCCGCAGGCAGGGCAATCGCTGATATGCTCAGCGCAGGCGCGCGCGCCACAGGCCCAGCACGATTGCCCACATCCCTCACAATTTTCTCTTTCACAGACTGGGCAGGGCGACACACCACACTCGGCGCAGACAATCTCCATACAGGCCGCGCACTGGCGGATACAGGCATCACAGGTAATGTGACCATCCCGGTCAATCGCAATCGCGCTGGTCTCTTCGCCACAGGCATGGCAACAGGGACGTTGCAGGGCGCCCGTATAGCGGTTCAAGCGAATCTGCACCGGAATTTCTCGGTGGCCGTCACTCAGCGTCATGGCTGCCGTGGCAACGGGGACCTGCACCAGCGCATAGTGGACCAGCTTCAGGTCCACGCGCAAACGATGGTTTTCCACCTCTTCTGATACCTTGCGCCGCAAGTCTTCCTCCAGCGCCAGACGCTTTTCGCCGGTTGGATCATGAGCGTCGTGTGTCTCCTCCATCTGTTGCTGATAGTAGGTGGTGAGCCGGTTGAGCGCCTTGTAGAGGCGCGGCAGGATCTCGGCCTCGTGGGTGACACAGCGCAGATCGGCGTGGAAGACGGCATATTTGCGCGCCTGCTCGGCGAGACGAGTAAGCTGCGTCATGGGTGGCAGGCGCGGGGGCAGCGGTTCACCTTCTGCGCTATGCGCAACCGGTGGGGGCTCGGCATCGGCGAAAAGCTCGGCCAGGTCCAAACCCGACGCAGTGGTGTCCGCATCTCCCCCTTGGGGCAAGCGGGCGCCGCGCTCATCAAGCAGCACTGTGTAGAGTTCCTCGCGCTTATCATCGGCGCGATAGGTAATCCGCCAGGTAAAAGCCACGACAAACTGATCATCCTCGTGGAGGTGCAGCCCTGCAATCGCCACATTGACAGGCCGCGCGGCCTGCATCAAGGCCTCCCCGCCTTGATGGCGCGCGGGCAACCGCTGGAGCGTCATGGCGCCACGCTGGTCGAGAAACGTCATGATCTGGTCGAAAATCTGGCTGCCAGGGGTCACCAAGTCGCGACCGGGCGTAAGCTGCGCCTGATGGAAACAGAGTTCAAGCGCGGTGCGCCCAAAATAAGAAGATAGGCCCGACGGCAGATCAACACGCACCGGAGCGTTCTTTTTTCGCGTTGGGTGTGTGACTTTGGCGCCAAAGTGGGTAAAAAAGTCAAGCGTGAACTGCTGTAGCTCGGCGACGCCTACCCCGGCTTCAGCGCTCTCTGTCTTTGTCCGCATAACGAATCAATCGAACCTATCTCCATGCATTCACGAGGTCACCCATTGTGAAGTGACCTGCATTCCAAAGCGCTTTGTTGGTTCACCTGGACTTATGGTACAATGCTTGCAGCCGATCATAGACGCGATAGTTTGTTATGTCAGCTTGCATGACACTGCAACGATACTGCGGTTGATTTGAAAACCAGACTTTGCGAAGACGCTTACTTCTTCGAGTGACGCCGGTTTTCAAACAGAGCTTCGTAAGCTGTGCAAACTTAGCTCGACATACGAGCAACGCGACGTTGTACGACCCGGAACTTGCAACACTCGTGCCTTCTCAGCTCCCTGGCGCAGTGACGAGTGTACAGGCGAGCGCCGGGCTATTTTTCGTCGCGCGTACTCAGGAGAAGTGGGATGGAACAACAAGTTGTC
Organism: Caldilineaceae bacterium; assembly: GCA_023384495.1. Lineage (GTDB taxonomy): Bacteria > Chloroflexota > Anaerolineae > Caldilineales > Caldilineaceae > CFX5. The sequence goes on along the minus strand of JAHDWG010000359.1, from coordinate 838 downwards.
GATTTACTTGAGTATTTGAAGGCAGAGCAGGGCCGCTCACCAAACACGATTGCGGCCTATCGAAATGATCTCATGCAGTTTGTCGAATTTTTGCAAATACACCACAAGCCACCCGTCGAAAGCTGGTCGGCCGTGGATGGAGTCTTGCTCGAACGCTATCTAGGCTTTTTGAAGACCCAGACCAAACCGTATTCCTCGGCCACGATTGCACGCAAGTTGGCAGCCGTCAAGCGTTTTTGCGAGTTTCTGTACACTAGCGGTTGGCTTGAACAGAATGTCAGCAAAACGGTGCGATTGCCCAAAGTCGCCAAGAATTTGCCCCACACCATGCACACTGATGACCTTCACAAGCTGTTGGCGGCGCCAGAGGCGCAACATTCGCCGCAGTCGTTGCGCGACAAGGCATTGTTAGAGACATTATACGCCACGGGTATGCGCGTGAGCGAATTGGTGGACTTGAATGTGGCCGATGTCGACCTGGCGGCTGAGCAAATACGCTGCAACGTAGGCGGCAGACATTGTCGCCTGGTTCACATCGGTGACGGCGCGGCAGCCGCGCTGGCGCTCTATCTGCAAGAAGGGCGCGAACAGTTGGTGATGAATCGTAGCGAATCGGCCCTCTTTCTCAACCATCGCGGTCAGCGGTTGACGCGCCAGGGGCTATGGTTGATTATCAAACGTTATGTCAAACAGGCCGGTATCAAGACGCCCGTGACGCCCCATACGTTGCGGCACAGCTTTGCGGCGCACTTGGTCAATGCCGGCGCAGCGTTGCGCGACATCAAAGAACGGCTGGGATATGCGCACCTCAGTTCGACCCAGATCTACCAACAAGTGA
>JAHDWG010000358.1:6118-7687 GCA_023384495.1 Caldilineaceae bacterium | reverse complement strand
GGCGCGCTGGCTCAAACCCACCGCGCTGCAACAGCTTAATCAGCAGTTGCGCCGGCCTCTCGCCCTGCCGCCTCGCCCCACGCACAAGCAGATACCCTATCTGCGCCGGCTGATGTTGCTGGCCGTGGCTGCCGAACTGCTCCACCAAGGCGAGGTGACCCCCGCGGGCTGGCGCTGGCTGGCCGAATCACCCGTGGACCAGTGGCGTATGCTTGTCTACGCCTGGCGCGACGCTGGCCCCACGCTGCGCCACTCGTATCAAGGCGGCGACGAGCCGCCAACGCCCCCATCCCCCTGGCTGCCCACCCTCTGGCGCTATCTGGCCCGCCAGCCCGCAGCCTTTACCCCCGCCACCCTCACCCATGCGCTCGTTGGGCAAGAAGCTGGCCTCAATACTTTCTTTACGGCTCATTTTGAGTCGCTTACCCAGGTGGACCGGGCGATAGAACATGCCTGCACCTGGTTGAGCCTGTTGGGGCTTGTGGAAACCGTTGTTCCGGTCGCTGCCGGCGGTGAAGATGACGCTCAGCCGCAGATTACGCAGATTTCACAGATTTTGGACCACGGCAACCCAGATCATCCGCTGCGCCCTGAGGCCGCCCGGCGGTCTAATTTCCCAGCAGCCGGCGCTACCACTGGTGTGTATCGCCTCACCCCTGCCGGGCGGTGGCTCCTGGCGACGGACGAGAGCGCCGCGGATGAGACGCTCGCCCCCGCTGAGAATTGGACGACGACTGCCCTGCTCGCTGAGACCGTTTTTTCTGAAGACGACGCTACGGCGTGGCGGCTTGCGCTCCCCTGGCGCACCCAGCCGGCGTTGGTTGCTCGCCTGGCCCGTTATACGGAACAGAAGCCGGCGCCCATCCGGGTGACGGCAGGCGGGGAAGCCTTGCACGAATTGCGCCTGACGCCCGCTTCGCTGGCCCATGCGACAGCCCATGGCGATGGGCTGCCCGCGCTGGTCGAGACGCTAGCCGCGCTGGGAGTCTGCCTCACGCCGGCGCAGCAGGCAACGCTGGCCGCATGGAGCGCTCAAGGCGGCCAACCACGGCTGCTCTGGCTGCCGGTGTTGCAAACCGACACGCCGGCCCAACTGGCGCAACTCTATGCGCAGGCGCCGCTCGTTGCCCATCTCTTGGGCGACCCGCTCAGCCGCACCACTGCGCCCTGGCATGGCGAGTTAGAAGCCGCTGTGCTCCTGTTGCGCAAGGCCGGCTTTGCGCCCAGCGTCGGGGCGTTGGCGCCCCCCATCCAACAACAGGCAGCAGCCGGCGCGACGTTATCCGGCGCGCTGGCCGGCCCCGCCGCCGGCCCGCTTTGGCTGGCGGCGCAACTCTATACCGTATTGGGACGCTATCTCGCGTTGCCCCTGCCGATGCCCACGGCGCTTGTCCAGGCGCTCTATGCGCAGATCAGCCCGGCCCAACAGGCCGCACTCCATCTGCATCTCGAAACGCTCACCCAATCCCTGGCGGACCTACTCGACGGTGGCTATGCGCCGGCCCCGCCCCAGCCGGGCGATCCCGACCGCTGGCGCCCACACCTGGAGCAGGCCATTGCCGACGAACA
>JAHDWG010000358.1:0-6108 GCA_023384495.1 Caldilineaceae bacterium | reverse complement strand
CGGTGGAGCTACGCTACTGGAGCGCGGGCCGCAATCTGGTCACCCAACGCACCGTCACCCCCGCCTGGATCGAAGAACGGCGCGGCGTCGCCTATCTGCGCGGCGAATGCCACACCAGCGGCAAATTTCTGCTCTTCCGCCTCGACCGGATAATGAGCGTAGAACGTAGAACGTAGAGCGCAGAACGTTCTACGCTCTACGTTCTACGTTATGATATGGCCGGCCCGTTCATAGCGTTTGGCGCGGCCGAGCATCTGGGTCTTGGCCAGGCAGTTTTCGCAGAGCGGGTAGATGCGGAGGTCGTCCTGGTTGGCGTCGATGAGCTTGAGCAGGCGCGCCCGCAGCTTTTCCAACACTTCCGGGCGCAGGTCACATTCAAAGACGCTGTATTGGACACGGCGGCCGTGCCCTTCCAAGACCTTCATCACCCGCGTACGCCGTTTGTCATCGGTAATGTCATAGCTGATCACCATCCATTGGGTGCGGCGTCGCGGCGTCGCACCGTCCAGCGGCTGGCTCAAGGCCGGCAGGTCTGGCTTGCCCATGGGTGCTCCTCGGTTATTCTTTTTCCAACTGGGCGCGCAGGGCGGCCCAGGGGAGACCGGCCTGGCGCGCCAGGGCGTCGGCCAGCGGATTCCATGCGCGCGGCACGTGGCGAAAGCCTACCTTGGGCAGTCGCTGGGTCGCCTCGCACGCCTGCCGGTACCAGCGGCGCAAGCGTGGGCTGTTGACCGCAAAGCGCCCCGTCATCTGCCCCACCACCACGGCGCTGTCCATGACAAAGATGACCTCGTTTGTTGCCTGGCGCCGCGCCAACTCTACTCCCAGCAGCAGCCCGGCATACTCAGCCTCGACGCTCGTCACCTGGGGCAACGTGCGCCAGGCCCAGTCCAAAATCGCACCGTCGTCGTTGCGCACCAGCGCACCACAGCCAGGGGAAAACTCCAGCGCCGGCGCCGGCCTGGGTGCATCACCATAATCAGCCACGCTCAGGCCCCCATCGCAAAAGACCCAAACCCGCGCCAGCCGCACCTTATGGAAATTCCACATGATCGTCACCAATTTGCATGATTCCCTACCCTCCATGCTACGCTCCCCGTTCTACCTTCCTCCCTCACCCCACCATGCCCTGATACCGGAGCTGCTCTTGCAAAACGGTCTGGGCGTAGAGCCGGGCTTGCAGCTCATAACAGCGACGCAGCGGGTTGAGACCGGCGCTCGGCTGGTGAAAGAGCGCCTGTCCCACGCGGCGCTCATAGGCGTTGATGACCGCGGGCAGCAGTTGGGGACCAATCTCCACCGGGCGCTCCGCCCGCCCAGTGAAGGTGAAATCGGCCGGTTTTACCTGACCACCCAGCGCCAGGTGCAACATGGCATAGTCCACCACCAGCGGGCGGAACTCTTCCATCAGGTCCAGCGTCAGCGACGGGCGACCATCCTCGAGCGCGTGCAGACAACCCACATAAGGGTCAAGCCCAACGCGCTGCGCCACTGTCTCGATGTCTTTTTGCAACAGGGCATAGCCAAAGCTCAACAGGGCGTTGAACGGGTCTGGGGGCGGATAGAACTGGCGCCCGCCGAAGGACCAGGAGCGGTCCAACAGCAGCCGGAGGGCCCCAAAATAGAGGGCGGCGCCGCGGCCTTCATATCCGCGCACCCCATCCAGGTTGGCCGCGGCAGCGACCCGGCGGCGCATCTGCTCGATGCCCTGCGCGGCCCGTTCCAGTTGGGCAGCGACCGGCGCCGGCTGGAGGCCGGCCAGCGTCCGCAACAGGTTGCGCTGATTGGCCAGCTTGGATTCTACCACCGCCACGGCCATGCGCAGCGCCCGCTGCGGGTTTGCGGCCATCAACAACTGCGCCTGGCGCAGACGGGCGAAGTGCGATCCCTCACGGCGGGTGACGCCGATATAGCCGCCGCTGGGCGTCAGCAGCACGATGTCTACCCCATGGCGCAACAACAGCGTCACCGCCTGCGTGGTCAACTGCGGATAGCCGTAGACTACCACCTGCTCCACCTGCTGGACGGGCAGGTCAGCCAAGATCTCCTCACGGCGTTGTCCCCGCTCGCGCCGCGCCACCACCACCCGCTCGCCCACACGGCGCACTACCGCATTGGGTTCCTTCACATAGAGTACAGTCATCATATATCCCCTTGTTCCCTGCTCCCCGCTCTACGTTCTACGTTCTGCGTTCTCCGCAGCGGATAACACTCATTGCGCAGAAAGAAATAGCCTAGCCACTCCAGCCCTTCATCCAGATGGACGATGCCCGTCTTGTCGGGACGGAGCCGTAGGCGGAGGGTCTTGAGAACTGCGGCAGCGGCCTGGCGGGCGGCGTCGGCCTCGCTTTTGCGCCGGCAGCAGACTACAAAATCATCGGCGTAGCGCACCAATGCCAGACCTTGCCTGGTCAGCGCGACATCCATCTCGTGCAGATAGACATTCGCCAGCAGCGGTGAGAGCACGCTGCCCTGGCCGACGCCTGCCTGCTGCGATGCCCCATCCATACTGTTGAAGATATCCGCCTTGAGCCAGCCGTGGACATAGCGCAGGAGCCGCGGGTCGCGCACTCGGCGGCGCACTAGCGGCATCAAGATCGTGCTGTCGATCTCGTCAAAACAGTGATAGATGTCGCCATCCAAAATCCAGCGCAGGTGCTGGTCGCGATGGGCGCAGACCTGTCGCACCGCATCGGCAACGCTGCGACCGGGGCGGAAGCCAAAGCTGCATGGCAAGAAGATGGCCTCAAAGCTGGGGGCGATCAAGTCATAGACGGCGCGCTGGGCCACGCGGTCGCGCAGGGCCCAGATCCCCAGCGCACGCAGCCCACCCCCCGGCTTGGGCACCAGCACCTGGCGCACCGGGTGGGGTTTGTAGCTTCCGGCCACCAACTCGCGGCGCAACCGCTCCAGATGGCCGCCTTCTGGCCGGGCAAACTCCGCCAGCGTGACGCCATCCACACCAGCGCCGCCGCCGGCCTGTTTCACCGCCAGCCACGCCTGCTGTAAGCGCCGCTGTGAAAATAGCCGCTCCGGCGGCTGCGGGCGTAGAATGCCCGCCGGCTTCATGGGTGGCTCGGCCAACACCGCCTCGGCGCCATCCAACGGCGTGGCATAGCCGGTGGAGGGCTGCGGCGAGGAGGCAAAGACGCTGGCGTCTGTCGCCGAGTCGTCGGTTTGCGCCGGCCACAGACGCCGCCACCACGACCATGCGCTCATGGCGTTTTCCTCCGCCGCCACCTCAACCTCAGACCACCCAGCCACCACGTTACCCGCCAGACCGGTGGCGCCGTAGGCCAGAGGCGCTCTTCTTCGTAGTAGCGCAAGAGCGTATGGCCCAAGAGAAAGGTGCTTACCCCGCTCAAGGCGCCGCTCAACAGCCAGCCAAAGAGGGGCAAAAGCTTGAGCGCCTGTTGCGCCAGATAGCGCACGGCCAGGTTGAGCGTCACCGCGCCCACCATCTCGCGGCTGCGATAGTCGAGCCCAGGGCGACCATAGATGGTTGCCAGTTGCAGCGCCACCCGCCAGTTCATGGCGACGTGCAGCGGCAGGTCGAGCAGCGGGATCGGCTCCGAGCCGACCAGCGCAGTCACCAGTGCGCCGGTGCGGATCACACGCTGTGCGATCAGGCGGCGGCAGGCGGGCGCCTCTTGCGCCAGCGCCAGCGCCAGGCGGGGTCGTAGCGCCAGCATCCTCTCTACCAACCCGAGCAAGTCTTGCGGCGGCGTTGCGGGCGTGGTGGGGGCGTTTGGCTCGCTGCCGTCTGCGGTGGGCGAGCACGTTGTTGGGTCTGCACACATCACCATGACCGGGCGCACGCCCAGTTGCTGGCGCACGTGGCTCAACAGCGTCTCATCAGTGCCGGCGGGCGAAGTCACCATCATCACCGGCAACACCGGTGCGCTGAGCGCCCGTAGGCGGGCAAACCAGCGGGCGTCGCTCTCTTGCCAGCCCGCTTCGGCGGCAAAGAGAAAGAGCAGCAGGTCGGCGCCGGCGCCGGTTTCCGCCATCAGGTCGGCGGCATCCATGGGGCTGGCCCACCTGTCGCTCCACTCCCACGCCGAGGCCCACCCCTCATCTGCCGCGCCCTCGCCGGTATGGGGTTGCTGGTCGCCGGGTCGCGGCCCGGTGGTCGACAGGTCAACCAGGGTGAAGAAGCCTTCGCGCGCAATGACGCCGGTGATGGGTGTTGGCGGTGCCGCCCCAACAGCGTGCTGCAGAGCGCACCCTGCTGGCTGTAGACCACCAGCCGCCCCTGCCGTTCGCCAGCTACTTCGTCTTCGACATTGAGTAGTTCGGGGCTGCGCCCCCAGAGATGAGACCACGGTGACGCCGTGTAGCCAGAAAAGACGCCGTCTCGCCCCGGCGCGGACGGGCGGTCCCCTCCTTCCGCATGACCCCACGCGTGGCGCAGACTTTCCAACAACCGGTTGAGCAAGATTCTGTTCATGGTTTCTCTCTTTCAGATCATCCTACGCCGAACAAGATAATTTTGCGTTCCACTGTTTTACCCTCTCCTAACCTCCCTCAGATTAGGGGAGGAATCGCATCTTCGTCTGCCCTGTGACAGTTCCCTCCCCAACCTGGGTCCAGAGGGCGGGTGCCCCAAGGCGCGGCCAGGGAGGGGTCGTTGCTATCTCTCACAGGTTCTACTCCAGCTAGATAGGTGCGCGCTGGCGTCCCTCCTCATCGGTGGCGAGCGTCACCCAGGTCAGCGCCAGCAGACCCTCCATGGGGTGCGACGCCAGGTTGAGCTGGGGTTGCGGTTCTGCCCAGGCCCGCAACAGGGCATAGCCGGCGGCAGCGGCGCTTGTATCGTCGGGCTGCAGGCCGGGCGTAAGCAGCCACTGGTGGGTGCGGGTATTGGGTGGCAGTTCGGGCCGGGGCCAGAGCGGGCGCACACGCTGTATCCAGGCCGTGAGCCAGTCACACCAGGCCATGTCATCGGGCGAGGGCTGGGCCGCGCCAGGGTCTGCCAGCGCCAGCCGCAGACAGTCGAGCACCGACCAGGGCCAACGCTGTGCCAAGCACTCGGCGACCTGCTCCTGCCAGCAGCGCGCCCGAGCGTCTGCTGCCGTGTCCAACGCGCTCAGCAGCGGTTCTGGCTCAGACAACAGCTCGTGCAACAGGGCCGGCATCGATGGGACCAACTGGCCGGCCAGGCGGTTTAGTCGCTCCTCGTTCCACGGGGGCGGGAGTTGGGCGGCCAGTTGGTCCTGCTGGCGGGCCAGAGCGGCGTCGATCTGATCCAGATGGTCGAGCAGCGCTGCCACTCTCTCCGCCTGCTCTTGTACGTGCTGCACCATGCTCAATTGCAGCGTATGCAAGGCGCGCCAGTCGGCCTCATGCGCCTGCGCCTGGGCCAGACTGGCCGTGGCTTCGAGCAGTGTCTGCACCGTGCGCGGCAGATCGATATGGTACCGCCAGAGCCAGCCCGGCCAGCGCCAGGGTTGGCGCAGCGCGGCCAGCCAACCAGCGAGCGAGGGTACCGGGAAGCCGGCGCAAAGGGCGGCCAGACAGTCCCGGCTCGCCTCCCACCGCTCCTGACTGCGTTCAAGTTGTTGAACGGCGCTGGCAAGGCAACGGGCAGCCGTGGCGCTCTGGGCTGCGAGTACACCTTGCAGGCGTTCTAATTCGCCACCGAGGAGAGAGAGCCCGGGCGACGCTGCATCCATGCCGAGGCACGCAGCGACCAGTCGGGTCGACTGTGCCTCCCAGCCAGCGCGCTGCTCGCTCAACCACTGCTCGCGGGCTTGGCTCGCCGCCGGGGTACGCCGTCCGGCCTGGTGGAGCGCCGCGGCCACGACGTGGGCGGCGAATTGTGGCAAGTTGTGCCAGGCCGGGCGGCGTTCGGGCCAGCGCAAAAGCGCAGTGGCCGGTGGTTGGCAGGCGCTCAACGTCTGGGCCTGTTGGGCCAACGTGACCGGCTGCGCGATGGGGGTGGCTTTGTCCTCATGAGACGGGCGCAGCAGCGCGGACAGCGCAGTGCGCACCAACTGGGTAGCCAGCCACTGTTGGAGCGGCCGGCGAGGTGAGGGCCAGGCCGCGGCACCGGCGATCCGCAACTGCCATTCGGTCTGCTCCTGCTGCTGGCGGGGGAGCGCGCCC
>JAHDWG010000357.1 GCA_023384495.1 Caldilineaceae bacterium | reverse complement strand
CCCATGTGTGTTTCTAACTGTCAGCGATGTTAATTTCTAATTGTCGTTGAAAGGGGGGTGCATAAAACGGACTTCGGGGTTGGCCACACTGCCGCCCGTCCCGCTAGCGGGGCCGGCAACAGGAGCGGCACAAGCCGCCAGCGCCGCTGCGCTGATCGCGCTGCCGGTCAGAACCAGGAAGTGCCGTCGGCTCAATCGAACATGTGGTTCATTCAACTTGCTCATTCGTTGCCTCCTTTGATGTAGGTCCCTATGATGTGAATGCTACCCACTGAACAACCGATTAACTCGATTCGGCGTATTTCCCGATGCCTCCCCCGCAAATGGTTGCCAGCTGACATACGACGCAATGCGCGGACACACCTCGCAATGGTTACTTACGCCAGTCTGAGTGCAGCGGTTGCGGATGAAATACGCCCTCATAGCGAAAGACAGCGCTCGTTGCGGCCGGACACAATTGATGCGTCAATTATCCAATTTGCTTTGATTGAGTTGGAGCGGAATTGTATGCCAATTTACAGAGAGGGTCAAATCATATATTTTGATGATATCTATCACATATTTCGCACAACAAGTTTCCTTGTTGCAGTGTTGAAGCAAGATGTGCTATGCAGCGTCTAGAGGCTGCAAACAGAAACGCAACGAAAAACACGGCAAACCACTGGTGGTTTGCCGTGTATCAAAAACCAATCTTTGCACCGATGAGCGCCGGTGTAGACGCTATGCGCCTATTCGCCCCAGGCTGTCATCACCGCGCCCAGCGTCCCCCCCCAGACCGCGCTGTAGAGCGTAAAGGCGAAGGGCAAGAAGCTCGGGTTCTGCCCCATGACGGTAGCAATCACCAAGAAGACAACCCAGGCAAGGATCACGCCGATGACAGAGCCTAACAACAATTTACCCACCGATTGCCCCTTGGTCAGCGCGCCGACCAGAATGGGCCAAAAGACCACAATGGGCAGAATCGAACCAATGATCGCACCGAGAATTGACTTCCAATCCAGCGGGCGGCCGGTGGCCAATTGATAGCCCACCACGGGGCCAATGCCAATCAGCAGAAACGCAATGATCCAGCCAATCAATACATCGGGAAAGAGGAACGTCATGATCGCCGCGATGACCGCCGAGATCACGCCTGCATAGACCGAAGCCAGCCACGGATTTGCGCTCGACCTGGTTGTCGTCACAGCCATGAGAGGAATCATTGCAGTGTGCTCCTGTGGGAATCGATGTGAAAAGAAAATGGGTATGATGGCGCATCATACCATTTGATTACCCATCTGGCAACTCGTCCCATTCGTCAATCAACCATCCCCCAACGTCAACATAGAGCTGGGCTTCGCCTTTATGACTCAACACCAACACGAGGCCGTCGTCTTCGTTGACCGCGACCTCCTCTAGCCACAGGCCACGTTTCACCAGCCCGACCAACCGTTTCTGCGCAATGTCCAACCCCCGCCAGGGTTCAGCGTCGAGATCAGCGTAGCATTGGGCGCCGTATAGTTCGAAATAGACACCGTCTTCCAGGTAGAGATCAAGGTCAAAATGGTCGCTCGTTACACTAGGGGCGGTCGCTGGCGTTTCGCCCTGGTCGAGTGCATCGGCCAACGAATCCTCCCACATTTCGACATAGACCACTTTTTGTCCCGAAAGCTCGCTTAACTCGTCGTATAGTTCGTCATCGACGGTTGTGTAGAGGCTGAGCCCCGAAGGTTGAGTTTTCATGTCGCTGCACCGTTGTTCTTTGCTTATGAGCCGAACAGATTCCAACCAACAACCGACTCACCGGCAGAAATTGCAGGCTGCGGACGACGCACAGACAGATCTCATTCTTGCGCTTCCGGCCCAAACACAATCATGCGCGTAGGAATGGTCGTCGGCTGCTCATAGAATTGTCCGCCCGCTGAAAAGTGGCTCAATTGCACCGGCAACCCCTGGTCGAAAAAGAGATTCGGCCCCTCCATGAGGTGAAAGTGCAGGTGTGGCCCCGGCGAATGACCGCTGTTGCCCACCCGACCAATCAGCGCCCCCCGGCGGATCATCTCGCCCTCTCGCACTACAACACTGGCCTGTTGCAGGTGGGCAAGGTAGCTGAACTCGCCATTGCCGTGGCTGATGGCCACCGCGTTGCCCAAGATGCGGCGCGGGTCGTCGCGAAACATGAGCGGGTTTGGGGGCGCCCCCGGCGACAGGTCGGGCATGTCGTAGCAGACATAGGCCACCTTGCCGCCCGCCGTGGCAAAGACGGGCTGGCCCCAACTCTCGTGGTCTTCAAGCCGCAGACCGCCATTGCGAAAGAACTGATTGTCGACGCCCAGCTTGACAAAGTCGATGGCGTAGGGCTGGCTAAAGACCTCCTGTTTGTGCTGGTCGCTCCAGTCGGCAGCCTGGATGGCCCACCACGCCCCCCGCAACGGGAAATGTAGATCGGTCTGTTGCGTGTGATAGGTGACAGGGATTTGAAGCGACGCCTGCAAGGGCTCGGCGGTTGCGTGCGCTGTGCCGATCACCGTGACGGTGACGCTAGTCAACGGCTCGTAACCGTGCATCAACATGTGCATGCTGCGCACCGCCAGCCCCGTTCCGGGTTGGATCGTCAGGTTCTCCTCACCGAGGCGCTTCAGCAACATACGCGCCGGCCAGCGTTGCTCGCAGAGCAACTGGTGATCGTTGTGCCCCTGCACCACCATCCCCCCCAACGTGATGGTGTCGTCATAGGCGGTGACACCCAGATCAAAGGCCACCTCCTGCATTGGGCCCAAGGTAGGGAAAGGAAGTTGGTCGTAGCGGGCGGTAATCAGCCGCGTGGGCCGGCATTCCAGCACAAGCCGGACCTGCCCCGTTTGCTTCGCTTCGGCCGGTGTGGTTTGTAGAGACACGTAGGTTAACGTCCTTGTCGAATCTGGTGACTCAACGGTGTACGCCCATCAAGGAATCTGAGAATTTGCGCCCGTTCGTCGCCGCGTTCGCGACGGCGACCGGGGTGTTCACCGCCACGAACGCTGTCAATCAGATCGAGCAGATCGCGCGCCTCTGCTGGCGCAATGCGAAAGTAGCTCTCTTCCGTTTCCAGGCTGTCGAGGCGCACCCACCGATCAATCCAATCATTGAGATAGGTAGTATAACAGGCGCGGCAACGCCAAACACTAAAGGTTTGTGTGTCACCATCGAGCGTCTCCACCGCAAGGGCGCCCAGGTTGGCAATTCGCCCCTGACAGCCAAAACACGGCTCCGTACCCGCACCGACACCGCTCCGTTCCACCAGTGTCGCTTCCCAGCTCACTTTCGTCGACACAGGCTGTACAGCGCGCTTTATTTTGCGCCACAGCCGCGGCCAGAATTTTAGCTTGCTCTCTGAGATTTCGGCAATTTTTTGCAGGGGCCGAATTGGGCCATCGCTGTCGAACCCTTCAGCGCGGCGCGTTGTGGCGGCTGTAGGCAGCCAATGGGGGCAATCAAGCGCCAACGCAGATTGTGTGATCAGCGCCGCTGGTTGGCCAACGTCCGGCGCAACCCCGCATTGCCCTGCCGGAAGTCTATCGATGGTGGTGGATATTGATGGCGACCAAAAGTGGCAACTTCCACAACTCTGGAGCTGCCAACCTGCCTCGCGCAGGCCGCCAATTAGACGCGCCAGCAGGTCGTCCCCCGGTTCGCTCAGTTGCAGCAATGGGTCCGTATCCCAAGCGCCATCTTCCCCTTGGCGAAAAAGAATGCAGCCAGCCGGCTGCTCATACCACAAAATCTGCGCCCAGACCGGTCCCACTTGCGGCCCACGCATGGGCAACAGCCGCACACGCTGATAGCGTTGCGTACGCACGCCGGGAAAGACACCGGCCATAGTCTCCAGGTTGAATGGCTGCAACGGCGCGCTACTTTCCATTTGCCTCATTGATGAGCGTCGCTGTTTCGATCACTATTTCGGCTGGCTCGCCCACACGGTTAAGCGCCTTGATCAGCATGTCGCCCCCATACCCCCACACATTCTGCATTTCGGGGATGCCGGGCATGGATTCGGCTGCCGCTGCCTGCTGCATAAAGCCCTGCAGCAACGGGTCATCGCCCACACCCGCAGAGAGATTGGCCGGCAGCCGGCGGGCCACCTGCGCCAATGTCTCTCCCGCCGCCGGGCTGGTGAGAAAACGGGCCAACGCCAGCGCGCGCATCTGCTGCTCTGGGGGGCTATTGGGGTTGAGAAAAACGCCATCGGCGCTGAGCCAGGGCCGCGCCGCCCCGCCCGGTCCGGCTGGCAACAGTAGAATGCCCAGATTTTCGCCCAGCGCGCCGCGCAGATCGTCAATCGCCCACGGCCCGTCGACAAAGAAGGCAAATTCTCCCTTTTTGAAGCGGTCGAGCAACATGCCATAGTCCGAATCAACAAAGACCCCCGGCGTCTGGTTCATGGCGATGAGCCAGCCCAGGAATTGAGAGGCGCCTTGATGTTGGTCAAGGATGACTCGCCCGTCTGCGTCAAAGAGTTGGGCCCCAGAGGCGGGCAGCCCCCAATAGAGATGATAGAGGCTGGCGTAGAGACCGCTGCCCCACTGCGGGTTCTGTTGCGCGAGCGCAAGCAGATCGTTCATGGTCGCCGGCGCGGGCGCATCCCCAGTCAGCGCCCGGTTGGCAAAAAGCGAGACCAACTCAAAATGGGTGGGTAACGCATAGATCTGGCCATCGCGCCGAAAATGTTCCAGCGTGGCCGGCCAGAAGCTCGCCAACTCGGGCGGCGCGACCAGATCGTTCAGCGGTTGGACAATGCGCGCCGCCACCATGTCGTCCACCCACCAGCCGGCAGCCAGAATCAAGTCGGGGCCGCCGCCCGAAAGCACCGCATCGGCATAACTCTGCGGCAGGTCATTATAGCCAACAAAAAGCGTATCGACGGCCAGGTTGGGATGTTCGACCTGAAAGGCGCTGAGCAACGTTGCCAACGCATCGCCATCCGCCTCGGCCCAGCTATGCCAGAGCACGATGCGTCCGCTGAGGTCCGGGGTTGGGGTCGCAGCCGGTTCTTCGGCGGGCTGCGGCGCCGTGGAGGGATTTTCCACCCCGGCGGGCGCGCCATCGACGTTGGCAGGCGCAGGCGCCGGGGTGGGCGTCGGGGGTGGTTCTGACTGGTTGCAGGCGACGAGCAGCGCCAGGGTGAGCGCGAGGCTGAGCCAGGTGCGTGCGAATCCTTTTGGAATGCGTGATATGGATGGGCGCATCTTATGGTTGTTTTTGGTCATGCAGGTGATCGAGGAGCGCCTGGAGGCCGAGCAAATAGCTGCGCCAGCCAAAGCCGGCAATCTGGCCGACGGCCACCGGCGCGATCACCGAGGTGTGGCGAAACGACTCGCGCGTGTGGATGTTGCTCAAGTGAACTTCCACCGTGGGCAGCTTGACGGCGGCGATGGCGTCGCGCAGCGCATACGAGTAGTGGGTGAAGGCGCCGGGGTTGATGAGGATGCCGTCGGCCCACTCGCGCGCCGCGTGGATAAAGTCGATGATGGCGCCCTCGTGGTTGCTCTGAAAACAACGTAACCCGTGTTCAGCCCCGGCGGCATCGACCAGCGCGGCTTCGATTTTGGCCAGCGTCATGCTGCCGTAGATGTGCGTTTCACGCGCGCCCAACAGGTTGAGGTTGGGGCCGTGGATGACGGCGATCTGCGCCATGAGTGTCACTCGCTCCTCTTTGCTGCGTCGATCTCGGCTTTGAGTTCGTCCGCACGGCGGATAAGGTCAATGAGTTCCATTGGTCTCAAATTCAGCAGCGGCAAGCGCCGTTACCTTTTCGTACACATCGGCCAGGGCGATGGGGCAATCAATCGATTATTGGAATCATCGCTCCGTTGCGATACTCGTGTTTCAATTTCGAGGCTCGTTCGAGCGCAAGATAGGTTTCTGGCGCCAGAACTGTCACATCCGTTTGAACTATCATTGTCTCATTTCCCAAGCACCCTGCCAAGTGCATCCTGCACCCATGCTATGCCCGGGTCGTCGATGATCACCACATCGCCCAGGGCCTGGGGGATGATAAAGCGCAACGTCTTGCCGGCGCGCTTTTTGTCGTGGCCCATCGCCGCAATGATAGCGCCGGAATCGTAGCCTGGCAACTCCACGGGCAACCCGTGTCGATCCATGACCTGGATGACCCGGTCGACCAGCGCCGGCTCGCAGCGGCCGAGCGCAATGGCCAGGTGGGTCGCCGCAATGATGCCCAGGGCCACCCCTTCGCCGTGGCGGATAGTAAAATTGCTCACCAGCTCGATGGCGTGGCCAAAGGTGTGGCCCAGGTTGAGCACGGCGCGGCGGCCCTGCTCGAATGGGTCTTCCTCCACCACGGCGATCTTGACGCGCACGGCTTCGGCCACCAGATGTTTGTGACGGGGGCCCTCTGGGCGCGGCAACCCCGTCTCCAGCATCTCGAAGAGCGCGGGCGCACCGATGATGCCATGCTTGATCACCTCGGCCATGCCCGACGCAAATTCTGCCGGCGGCAATGACCCCAGCACCGCTGTATCGATGATCACCGCCGCCGGCTGCTTGAAGGCGCCGACCAGATTTTTCCCCTGCGGCAGATCGACGCCGGTCTTGCCTCCCACCGAGGCATCGACCATCGAGAGCAGCGTGGTGGGGATCTGCACAAAGGGAGCGCCGCGCAGATAGGTGGCGGCGGCAAAGCCGGTCATATCGCCGATGACCCCGCCCCCCAGGGCGATGATGGGGCTGTTGCGGTCGAGTTTGGCGGCCAGAAATTGGTCGTAGAGCGTGGCGACCGTTGCCAGCGTCTTGTGTTGCTCGCCTTCAGGCGCCAGACAGAGGTGTGGCTCAAAGCCGGCCTCGCGCAGGCTGCCGGCCAGTGTTTTGGCGTGGTGTTCGGCGACCCTGCTGTTGGTCACAATCGCCGCCGGGCCTGGTCGCAGCCCCCGGTTGGCGAGCAGATGTCCCGCGTGGCGCAGCAGCCCGTCACCCAGGCAGATGTCATACTGGCCCTCTGGCGTGTGGACGGGCAACACGCTCATGCCAGGCGCTTCGCCATCGGCGGCCAGTGCAGCCAACACTTGGTTAATGATCGCCTCCGGCGTCCTGCCCGCGGTGTCAATCTGGTGAGGGATCGCGCCGTAGGCGTCGCGGCGGGCGTGTAGCAGGGTGGCAATCCGTTGGCGACGGGCGCTGCGTTCCCCTAGCAGCGGGCGGTCTTCGGCGGTTTCGACACGCCGCAGAATCTCATCGACCGTGGCGGTGAGGCAGAGGAGCATGCCGGTCTGCCCCAGTGCGGCGCGGTTGGCCGGGTCCACCAGCGCACCACCGCCCGTGCTGATGACCAGCCCCCGTTCCTGAGCCAGTTGGGCACAGAGCGTCCGTTCAGCGTCCCGGAAGACGGGTTCGCCCTCTTCCGCGAAGACGGCTGAGATGGGCTTGCCAAATTGGGTTTCGAGCAGCAGATCCATATCGACAAAACGGCGGTCGAGCCGTTCAGCCAGCAGCCGGCCCACCGTCGTCTTGCCCGTGCCCATAAAGCCGGTGAGGATGATGTTGCGTTCAAGATTGTTATTCGTCATGGTGTAACAAAATTCTGAGTGATTGCGAATACTGCGCGTACCTACCCTAGAGTTTCTTCAGCCTTGCTTTTTTCGGGCAAACCGTCTGGCATGACTCGGGGCAGCGTATCTGGATAGCGGGATGTCAGTATCTTCCCGCGGAGGAAGAAGCCC
>JAHDWG010000356.1 GCA_023384495.1 Caldilineaceae bacterium | reverse complement strand
CGCGCTGCTCAAGCTGCAATCCGAACGCGTCACCCTCACGGTGGCCGGGCAGACCGTCACCCGCCAGTTTATCCTCACCAGCACCAGCGTCGAAGACAAAGGCAACATCCTGCGCGGCGCCTATCGCGAGACGGTGTGGGGCTTTAGCCCGCAGCCGGCCACCGTGGTCGGAACGTTTGCCCTGAGGCGTCCGGTCTTTGGCGCAGCCCAAACCAATCCCGATGACCCCAATACCCCACCGGTCGCCGTCGATGATGCGGTCGCCACCCAGCGCGACCAGCCGGTCACCATCAACGTGTTGGGCAACGACAGCGATGCCGACGGCGATCCCTTGACGGTCTCGGCCATTGGCGCGCCACTGCATGGTACGGCTACGACGGATGGCCAAACGATCACCTACACGCCCAACCCCAACTTTGTCGGTGTGGACAGCTTTACCTACACCGTCCTCGATGGCCGGGGCGGTGCGGCCACGGCCACCGTCACCGTGACGGTCAGCGGCCCGCCGGGAAGCAATCGAGCGCCAACTGCAGGCAAAGACAGCGCCACCACCGCACCGGGGGCGCCGGTGATCATCGACGTGCTGGCCAACGATGCCGACCCCGACGGCGACGCCTTGACCATCACTATCGCCACGCCACCCAGCAATGGAACAGCAGTGGTCGAGAGCGGCAAGATCGTCTATACGCCCAGTCCCGGTTTTGTCGGCACGGACAGCTTTACCTACATTGCCAGCGATGGCAAAGGCGGTGCGGCCACCGCCACCGTCACCGTGACGGTCACGGACCAGCCGGGCGGCGGCGGCGGTTCGCTCTATCTGCCGCTGGTTCAGCGGTAACGACAACAGGCAGCGGCGAGTCGCACCGGCGCCGCCGCTGCCTCTTACTCTGGTAGCTGGCGATTCCAATTCAAATAGAAATCCAGTGCTTCACGATTTCCGCTCAAGACGGGTCCATGACTCGTCGTCGAGCCGGTCCATGACCGGCCCGGAGCACATGAATCGTGAACTATTGAAATCGAGTAGGGCTGCAAGAGCCGCGGTGCATTGCGCCGTCGCCATCTCGCAGCCCTCTCTGCTCACTGGTCATGCAGCTTCACCGATTGCGCGCAAGAGAAACCACCATGAAGCAATCATTTCGCGTGAGAGCAAACCGCCCTGTCTTTTTTTTGCGCCGCAACGTTGGCCAACGCCGCTGGTTGGCCGTGCCAGTGTTGGCGTTAATCACACTGACCCTGATCTGGGCGCCCTGGCCGGCCCGCGCCAACGATGCCGCCGACACCGTCGGCCAGATCTGGCAGCGCGTCTACCAGATCGGCGCTTACGAATTTCGCGCCAACGTGACCCAGGAGGTCGTCCCAGTCGCCAGCATCGTCAACGTCGGGCGGAGCAGCGAACGGCAGGAGCTCTTCATCGAAGGCGCCACCGACCTGCGCAAGCAGACGCTCGACATGACCCTCTGGTCGCAGGGCGGCAGCGTCTTTGACCGCGCCAGCGGGCTCGAGCTCAAGCTGGAGGATGACCGCCTGCTGGCGCGCAAAGACGGCAGCGACTGGCAAGAGATCAACAACTTCACCGACGCCCTCATGCCGCAGGGCGATTTTATGGTCTTTCTGGCCGGCGCTACGGATGTCGAACTCGCCGACAACGGTTTACCGGGTGGGGAAACTGGAGAAGGCGAAGGGCTGAGCCGCTACACCTATCGCATCGACGGCCCCACCTTTGCGAGACACCTGCGCGAACGGGTCGCCGCGCAGATGAGCCGCCGCGGCGAACTGCCACTCCACAGCAAACTGGAACTGCCCAAAACCTTTGCCGAACTGACAGGCGCCGGGGAACTCTGGGTGCGACCCGATGGCCTGCCGCTGCGCCAGGTGACCCATCTGCGCTTTCCTGAGCAAGACGGGCAATGGGTCGCGGCCAGGCTGGATGTGACCTTTCGCTTTGCCGAGAAAACGCCCTCCGCCGCGGCCACCCTGGCATCAACGTTCAATGACGCATTCAGTGACTCGACTCATCCCCTTTGGCAGAACCTGCTGCTTGTCGCATTTTTTGTGGCAAGCGGTGGATTCGCTCTCCTGTTGATCCTCCGGCGTCGCGCGGCGTGGGTCTACAAGACGCTGGTCGCAATCTGCATTGCCTCGCTGGTGGGTAGCCCCTTGTTGCAGACGGCGCAGGCCAAAAACGCCCATGACCGCCTTGCCGCCCGCCGCGCCCATCAACAGGAGTTGCTGGCCCAGGCGCAGGCGACCCAGGATTCGCCCCAGGCCGAGACAGGCGAGGGCGAGATCCCCACCGGCCCGGCAGCACTGGAGCTAATCCGCAACGACGATGGGCGCGACAGCGACGGCGATGGCCGCAGCGATGTGCAGGAGGCGCTCCTGGGCACAGACCCCCTGGTGGCGGACCAGGCGCTCATGATCTTTGGCAGCGAGCGAGCCATCTCGCCCACCGACACCACCGACAGCGATGGCGATGGCCTCACCGACTACGAGGAATCGCTCTTGGGCACCGCCATCGACCGCGCCGATACCGACGGCGATGGCATCAGCGATTACGACGAGATCCGCGGTTTCACCTACAACGGCCAGATCTGGTACAGCGACCCGCTCGAACCCGACACCAACGGCGACGGCGTCAGCGACAGTAACGAGTGGAACAGCGCCGAACGGCTCCACCCCACCTGGGACACCGACAACGATGGCGCGCCCGACCTGTGGGACCTGGACAACGACGGCGACGGCGTGCCCGACCGCGTCGACGCCTCCCCCTTCCTCAACTGGACGACTGTCTTTTCCGACACCAATCCCTTCTCTCTGTCACTCAACGGGTTGAGCGCCAGCAAGCCGACCTTTGTCGAGTTCCAGGTGCGCCCTACCAACCCGGATCACCTCTGGTACACCCTCAACAAGCTCGACTGGCCGCAGGATAGCAGCGGCAATATCCAGGACCTCAACAACAGCCCTGACGACATCGACCTCATCCCCATGTTGGAGATCCTCATCCCCGATGCGCCGTCGAACTTGCCCTTGACCGCCGCACGGGTCGAGGTGCCGATTGCTCCGTCGCCCTATTTCCCCAGCAACTGGAACCCCAACGGCCCCATCCAGGGTAAGCTGGTGCTACGCCAGGATGGCAACAACATCGCCGTCGAAGCTAATCTGAGCGACTCGGCGCGCCTCTATGTCCGGCGCGGCGCGTGCGACCGGCCCGGCGAGCGCGTGGGGGACGAGGTGGTCGTGGCGCGCACGGGCAGCGGCGGCACGGTTGCCCTCGACCCCTTTGACAATGCCCGCCTGAGCGAACGGGCCAGCGGCGGCTACATCATCCAGGTGGGCCGCAACAACGACCAGATCACATACGGTTGTGGTGCGATTCCGGTCGCGCCCTTTGAGGGCGACCAGATGATCGACGAGAGCCAACTGCAACCGTACGGCATCTCGGTGCGCAGCAATGCCGTGGGCAGCACCGCCAAGACGGTCTATGTGCCGCTCCAACTGGTGGTGGATGACCCGGCCAACCTGACCAATAACCGCAATCTGCCGGCCACGCCGGCCCCGAAGGGTGGGCGGGTGGCCTTCCGCGGTCTCATGCGCTATACGGCCAGCGGGGTCTGGAACAACGCCCATCAGGTGCGCATGGTCTGGACCGTGCAGATGAAGACGGATCGCCCCTGCCCGGAGAGCGCCAAACCGGCCTGCACCGGCTACTATGATGTGCCCACGGTGATCCATACTTACGGCGATAATTGGCGGCTGACCGGCATCGACGCGCGCGAAGAGAGCGGCGTCGACCTCGCCATCGCCTACGAGGACCCGGCGGTGGACAACAACCGCGACGACGACGTGCCACTCATCGCCCTCTCCAAAGGGTTGGGCGACACCTTCCTGGCCGGGCGCAGCGACATCACCACGCAGGAGATCGCCCGCCGCTTCAACCACACCACCAACGGCGAGGCGCCGCTGGTCGAACGTTGGGGCATCTCGAATACACTCGGCGTCACCACCGCCGCCTTCCCCACGTTGGACCAGATGGTGCGCGACACGGTGGACCGCTCGCAAACGATCTTGAACGCCAACTTCTCCGCGGCCTGGGCGTCGCAGGCGATTAGCCCCACCCTGCTGTACGCCTATTCCTGGACCTATCGCGCCCTCAATCTGGACGCCCATAGCAAACTCGATGGCGTGAGTTGGAACGCGGCCGGCACGCAACTGACCTTTGACTTCAAATCGAGCAGCGCACCGCTGCAAACCGTCGGCGGTGTCAAGCTGCAACCCTACCGCTATGACGGCAGCCAGTGGCGCACCTTTGAAATGGCCAACTTCTGGCAGGAACTCAAACGACGCTATGACCCGATCATCGCTGCCTCGCCTGTCCCCGACGAAGCAAAGGGGCAACTGGGCGCGGTCATGCTCTATTACTTCACGCTCAACAACGGTGTGCAACAGACCATCGCCATCGGCGGCGACGCCATCTCCTTTGACCCGCTCTCGGACACTGACATCTCGAATGTCAACACCGCGGTCTCGACGGTCTACACCATCGGCTATGTGCCGCAAGCCATCGTCGAAACCGCCATGACCGTGGGGCGGAGCGAAGGCTTTATCAAGTTTCTCAAAATCTCGATTGTCGATGCGCTCTTCGACCAGAGCAACACCTTTGCTGTGGGCGCGGCGGAGAGCTTTGCCCGTTCGGCGAAAAATTTCAAAACGGCTCTGACTGGCAGCGCCGTCATCATCGTGGGCGCCTTTGTCATCACCGCCGCGCTGGTGGTGACGCAACTGGCGTTGACCATCGTCTCGATTGTTGGCCTCTGGGAGTTTGACAAGGCCACCAACAAGGCGATCACCATCGGCCTGGCCGTGGTCAACGCCGTGACCATGACCTACCTCGGCGTCGTCGTGCCGATCCGCGCCGCGCTGCTGACGGCGAAGGTGGCCGGCGAGACCATGACCGTGCTCAACCTGACCAACAAGCTTTCGGGCATCAAAGCCGCCAACGCCATGGCCATTATTGGGTTTATCATCCAAATGGGCGTGGTCTGGGGCTACTTTATCTATGCCGTGGCGTCGGGGCAGGCCAGTTCAGGGTCGGCGCTCCATTCGGCGCTCGCCTTTGCCATTGCCTCCACGCTGGTGGCGCTACTTTACCTGGCCATCACGCTGATCCCGGTGATTGGCCCCATCATCGTCGCCATTCTGTCGGTGATCGACTTTTTGCTGACCGCCATCTGCGAGATCGTCGACGAGTTCACCGGCGAGGCGAACAACCCGCTGCGCGGCGTCGTCACGCCGGGTTCGGGTAGCTGCTTCACCCTGGCCGGTGCGCTGACCGAGGCGCTGATGGGGCTGTTTTACCAGAGTGACATTATCTTCAAGTTTGACCCCGACCAATTCTTCACTCATCCGCTGGGGGTGGAAACGGACCTCGACAAGGGGATCGTGCCCAACGCCCTGCGCCAGGCCTTTGCCAGCCGCGGCGTGATCTTGGGCGACGAGGCCGCGGCCATCCCGCTCGACCAGGGGAAGAAGTGGCAGATCAACTCGGTCTATCCCCGCGCTTACACCGTGGAGAAGAAGAGCGGGGCCACGGCGCTCACGATCTACAAGGATTGGCAGGAGCGTTTCCCCAGCCTGAGCGGGTTTGACACCGCGTTGGCGCGCCCTAACGCCGGTCTGGTGCAGGGCAATATCCTGCGCTTCAAGGCCACGGTGGGCGGCCATCTGGCGCCCAGCACGCCCAAGGCCAACGTCGGCGATGCCTATGACACATGGACCATCCGGCGCACGGGCATTGCCGTCGAGTTGAGCACCGAAAAGAACGATGGGCTGAAGGCGACGGCGGAAAATCTGCAATGGCAACCGTGGCGCTTTACCCAGGTCGCCACCATGCAGATGACCATCTTGCAGTCGCTCTTCCCGCCCTTTACCACCAAATCCGAGTTCCCGCTTTACCTGGCCGGCGTCCCCGACCAGCAGGTGCAGACCAACCCGATCACGCTGACCACGGCGGGCATCAACACCGATTACATGACGCCGGTCTATCTCAACGTGGGGATGCAGCTTCCGCTCTACTCGTGTATCATGGCCTTCTGCGAACAGGGCAAGGAATTCTCCAGCCAGTCGCTGCCCGCCACCACCGTGGTGGACTCGCCCAAGTTTACGCTCGATGTGCTGCCGCCCACGCTGGAAGGCTTCTACGCTCGCAACTGGGGCAAATATCAGCACAATGGCAAGAGCGGCGGCATCGCCTTTGCCCCGCCGGTCGATTTTGACGGTGACGGGCTGCGCAACGCCGCGGCCGGTGGTCTTGACCCCGACGACACCAAGCCCGACACCGACGGCGACGGCGTGCCCGACGTGGTCGAGATGGCGCTGCGCCAATTGGGCAGCGGCAAAGGCGGCGCCGCGATGGACCTCAACAACCCCGACACCGATGGCGATGGCCTCTGCGACGGCGATGAGATCCGCCTGGGCACGCGCCCCGACCTGGCCGACACCGACGGCGACGGCCTCAGTGACGGCGAGGAAGTGTGGCATCGCAATTGCGTGACCGGCGCCTGGGAAGGCGGCTGGATCTTCACCTACGGCGACGGGCGCGCGACCCGCGTCACCTCCGACCCGCTCACCTTTGACAGCGACGGCGACGGCATGAGTGACCGCACCGAGCGGCGGTTGCACCAGCTCGACCCGGCGCTCTATCCTTTCCACCCGCTGGTCAAAAATGCCAGCCCTGTGGGCCTTGAACAGCGGGTCAGCGACCGTGACGCTGTGGTGCTGCCGGGTGACACCCTCGTCTACACCGCCACCGTCTACAATAACCTGACCCAGCCGCTCTACGCCGCCGGCAGCCTGGTCACCACCTTCCCCGGCGCGCTCGGCGGCCAGACCAAAACCGACCCTTTCACCATCTTCAAGGGGGGACGGCAGCCGTTTGTCAGCACGCTGACCGCCGGTGGCGGTTCGCAGCACATCGTGATCCAGAGCGACCTGTCTGCTCAACTGCTGGCCTCGGCCCAGAGCGTCCCCGGTCCCGTGCCGGAGTTTGTGTTGGGCGAAGGCAAACGGGTCACCATTGACGACGACCTGCCTACCTCCTCGTTGACCAGCGGGTCCCACGTCCAGGCCGGCGGCTTCCGCATCATCGGCGGGCTGGCCAGCGACCCCACTTCCTATATCCAGCGCGTCGATGTGCAGATTTCCGGGCGGACGGGGTGGGAGACCGCGGTCGGCGCCGAGGCCTGGGCCTATACCTGGGATGTGCCCAGCAACGAAGGGCGCTATACCGTCCAATCGCGCGCCGTGGACGCCGTGGGGCATGAACAGAACCCGGCGGCCGCCGCCGAGGTGATCGTGGACGGCACCCCGCCCGTCCCCACCGCCAACCAGAGCGGCAACCCGATCCTGCCGGCCAGGCGCGATGCGCAACTGCGCTGGACCATCTCCCTCGACGGCGCGGTGAGCGACCCGGCCAGCGGCGGGGCGCCGGGCAGCGGCGTGGCCAAAGTCGAAGTGCGGCTGGAGCCACAGAGCAGCGGCTGGGTCGAAGCCACGCTCGACGGCGCCGGCAACTGGACGGTCGACTATCCGTTTTCCGGCTACGACGCCAACAACCAGCGGCTCCCCGACGCCACCGGCCAGTACACCGTGCAGGTGCGCGCCACCGACCGCGTCCAAAACCAGACCGCCGCCGTCAACTACCTTACCTACCAGGTGCGCGTCGATACGACACCACCGGTCGCCAC
>JAHDWG010000355.1:5298-7757 GCA_023384495.1 Caldilineaceae bacterium | reverse complement strand
GCGCCGGATAGCGCCGATTCGGTGGTGGTATTATGCGACTTGTCAGCCAACGACGCCTAAACAAAAAGCAGGTCACTGAGGCCACTGAGTAATACAGAGACTTTTCTCTGTGTTCTCTGTGTCTCCTCTGCGCCCTCTGTGTTCCCGCTGTACACCGCAGTGGTGATTCTCCCTCGTGCGCTACCTGTATGATTCCGCCTGGAGGGTGAAGAGGCGGGCATAGGTTCCGCCCTGGGCAAGCAACTCGGCGTGTGGCCCCTGCTCGCTGATGCCTCCATTCTCGATGACAAAGATGCGGTCGGCCATGCGCACGGTGGAAAAGCGATGGCTGATGAGGATCGCCGTCTTGTCGGCGATCAGCTCACGAAATTGCTGGAAGATGCGGAGTTCGTTTTCGGCGTCAAGCGCAGCGGTCGGTTCATCAAGCACAAGCAGTTGGCAGTCGCGCATAAAGGCGCGCGCCAGCGCCACCTTTTGCCACTCGCCGCCCGAAAGCTCTCGCCCGCTGCGGAACCAGCGCCCCAGCATGGTTTCATAGCCCTCGGGCAGCCCATCGATCACGCTGTCGGCCCCACTCTTGTGCGCCGCGCCGGCAATGCGCGCCTGGTCGCCCAGCGCCTCCACCTGGCCAAACCCAATATTCTCTGATGCACTCAAGTGATAACGCACAAAATCCTGAAAGATGACGCCGATCTGTTGGCGCCAACTTGCCAGGTCGTACTCGCGCAGGTCAATATCGTCGACCAGGATCTGCCCTGCGATGGGGTCATAGAGGCGTGTTAACAGTTTGATCAGCGTGGTCTTGCCGGCGCCGTTCATGCCGACGAGTGCAATCTTCTCACCGGCGTGGATGGTCAAGTTGACATTCTGCAGCGCCCAATCTTCCTGCCCAGGATAGCGAAACGCGACGTTGCGAAATTCGATGGTGCGAAAGTTGCGGGGCGCCGGCCGCGGCTGTGTCGCCAGCGCCATCTGCGGCTCCAATTCGAGAAAGGCAAAGAGATTGCTCATAAAGAGGCCATTCTCATAGAGGCTGTTGATGCCGCGCAAGATGCCCTGAAACATGCCCTGGCTGCCCCGAAAGACGCCGATGTAGAGCGTCATGTCGCCCAGTGTGATAACACCACTGACGGCGCGAAAGACGATCCAGGCATAGGCGGCATAATACGAGAGCGAGGTCAGCATCCCCCAACCGAGCGACGCCAGGCTGCGCCGCCAGGCGATGGCGCGGTCTTCGTCAAGAAACGAGGCAAACAGCCCCTCGTAACGTTGGAGCAGCGGCTCGCCCAGCCCAAAGAGCTTGACCTCCTTTACCGCGTCCAAATTGGTCAGCAGATACTCCAGATAGTGGAGCCGGCGCGCCTCGGGCGCTCGCCACGAAAGGACACGGAAGTTCAGCTCGGAAAAACGATTTTGCACGATGAAGGCCGGGATGGTGGCGAGGAAGAGAATCAGCGCCAGCAACGGGCTAAAGGTGAGCAAGAGCGCACTATACGAAAGAAGCGTGATCAGATTTTGAATCAGATAAAACCCATTGTTGACAATCTGTAGGCTCCGCCAGTCGGCCTCGCGGCGGGCGTTTTCCAATTTGTCATAATACTCGGCATTCTCAAAGTGTGAAAGGTCAAGCGCCAGCGCCTTGCGGATGATGCGGCTGTTGAGCCCCAGGTTGATCTGTGCGTGCAACACATGTTCCGCATAATCTCGCGCCTGCTGATTGGCCGCATTGACCAAAAAGAGCACAAACTCCGCCATCAAATAGGGCGCCACCGCACGCAGGCCGGCCTGCGCACCGACCTGGGCGTTGATCGAATCCACCACCGTATCGACAATCAGCTTGGCCACCCACACCTGCGCAACCGGCGTAAACGCACCGACCAATGTCGAGGCGGCCATCCCCAACGCCGAAGGCGGATGCCCTTGCCACACCAACGAAAAGGCGCGGCCGACGTTGAGCGCAGCATCCTTGACCTTGCCATAGCGTTCGCGCCATATTGTTCGCCAGCGCGCCAGGCGGCTGGCCTCAACCGTTGCAGTCATACAGTTCCTCTGAAAACATGTGCAAATTCCGCCCATTATACAGAGCCGCCCGCCTCAACACAGGATACTGCCGTACAATCGGCGGCTGTGGCGAAGAAATGATTGGCGCGCAGACTCATTTGTCCCCGCAACAGACTGGTCGATTTGTCTACCTTGTGCGAGAATAGGCGGATAGTGGCCGAATACACTCGCACAACCCACCACAACGCTCACAACAACTGGACCATCATCCCATGCTCTACCTGCTCGGCGGCGCGGCCCGCGCCGGCAAATCAACGATTGCGAAACAATTTCTCAAAGAGAGGGGCGTCCCCTTCTTCTGTCTGGATTGGCTGATGATGGGCTTTGCCCGTGGGCTGCCCGCGTTTGGGGTGGACCCAGAGGATGACGAACTGCATGTGGGCCACCTGCTCTGGCCC
>JAHDWG010000355.1:0-5288 GCA_023384495.1 Caldilineaceae bacterium | reverse complement strand
CGTGGTGCACCCCATGGCCCTCACCCTGCTTGAAGACGAAGAGGATTATCTCATCGAGGGCGTGCAACTGCACCCCCAGCAGGTCGATGCCCTGCGTCAGGAGTGGGGCGACCAGGTGCGGGCCTGTTTTGTGGGCTATGCCGACATGGACTCCAGGGCCAAGTTGAGCCACATCCGCGCCTATGGCGGCGGCCCAGACGACTGGCTGCGCGACTACGACGACCAACAGTTGCTTGCCACCATCGAGCGGCTCAAGGCGCTGAGCAGAACGCTCCGCGACGAGTGCGCCCGCTGGGGTATGCCCTTTGTCGAGACCGGCATCGACCTGCAACCGGCCATCGACAGTGTCGTTCACCTCTTCCGCACGGGAAGCATGCCTACGGGGAGCCCGACCGATGACTCGCTTTGAGTCGCTTAACAGTGATCGCCTTCTCCTACGCCGCTTTGCCGACGGCGACCTGCCCACCCTGGTCGCCTATCGCAACGACCCCGCGGTGGCGCGCTATCAAAGCTGGTCGTCGTTGAGCGAAGCAGCGGCGCGCGCGTTTATCAACGACCTGCGCGACGCCGAGCCGGGCAAACGAGGCGAGTGGTTTCAATTCGCTATCGCCCTCAAGGCGACGAACGAACACATCGGCGATTGCGCCCTGCTTGTGCGTGCGGACGATACGCAGCAGGCCGAGATCGGCTACACGCTGGCGCGGTCGCACCAGGGCCTTGGCTACGGAACCGAGGCGGTGCGCTGCCTGCTCGATTACGTCTTCCACGAACTGGAGATCCGCCGCGTCATCGCCCAGGTCGATTGCCGCAACGACCGCTCGGTGGCGCTGTTGGAGCGGCTGGGGTTTCGCCGCGAGGGCCATTTTCGCCAAAGTTTCTGGCTCAAAGGCGCGTGGATCGACGAATATCTCTACGCCATGCTCGCCGCAGAGTGGCGGGCGCTTCGCATGTAAACCAGTCTACTCTCCGAATCTCCACGCTTGACAAAATGGACAGGTGCGTATGACAGGAACCATCAACGTAGGTCTCATCGGCGCCGGGCGGATTGGGCAGGTTCACGCCGAGAGCATCACCCGGCGCACCGCGGGGGCGCGCATCGTGGCCGTGGCTGATGTCAACCAGGCCGCAGCCGAGCAGTGCGCCGGGCGCTTTCAGATTGGCGAAGCGACCGGCGACCCGCATGACTTGCTCAATAACCCGGCCATCGAAGCCGTGTTGATCTGCTCGAGCACCGATACACATGCGCCGCTCATCCGTGCGGCGGCGGCGGCGGGCAAGCATATCTTCTGCGAGAAGCCGATTGCCCTCGACCTGGCCGCCATCGACGCCGCGCTGGCGGATGTGGCCCAGGCTGGCGTCAAGCTGCAAATTGGCTTCAACCGGCGCTTCGATAGCAATTTCCGCCACCTGCGCCATACGGTAGCCAGCGGCGGCATCGGCGCGCCCCACCTGGTGCGCATCACCAGCCGCGACCCGGCGCCGCCACCCATCGCCTATATCCAGGTTTCGGGCGGTATCTTTTTGGACATGACGATCCACGATTTTGACCTGGCGCGCTTTCTTATCGACGACGAAGTAACCGAAGTCTACGCCACCGGCGCGGTGCTGGTCGACCCGGCGATTGGCGCCGCCGGCGACCTCGACACGGTGGTGGTGACGCTGCGCTATGTCCATGGCGCGCTCGGGGTGATCGACAACAGCCGCCAGGCGCTCTACGGCTATGACCAGCGCGCCGAAGTCTTTGGCGCAGCCGGCGCGGTCGAGGCCCAAAACAAGACGCCGCACAATACCACGCACAGCACGGCGGATGGGGTTCAGCGGCCCAAGCCCCATTATTTCTTTTTGGAACGGTATATGGACTCGTATGTGGCCGAGATGAGCGCCTTTCTCGACGCCATCCGCACCGATGTCCCCACGCCGGTGACGGGCGCGGATGGCCGCATGGCAACCGTGCTGGGGCTGGCCGCCTGGCGTTCGGTGCGCGAAAAGCGGCCCGTGGCGGTGGACGAGATCGGCTAGTCTGCGGCGGTGTCAGAAGCCGGATTCATCCGTTGCTGTGGCTGGGTCTTTTGCGCTATCTGAGGTAACATGGCGGACGTTGGCAGTGTGCGGTTCAGGAGGGACAATGAGCAATCTATTGGTCGGCAATGCCCCCTGCTCGTGGGGCACACTGGAGTTCGAGGGGCTGGCGCAACAGCCGATCCGCTATCCACAGATGCTGGACGAACTGGTCGAAACGGGGTATGCTGGCGCCGAACTCGGCGACTGGGGCTTTATGCCCACCGATGCAGCACAGTTGGCGGCTGAGTTTACGGCGCGCGGCATCGCGCTGACCGGCGCCTACGTGGGCGTGGCGCTCGAAGATGCGCATAGCCACGCCGCTGGCGAAGCCACGGTGCTGCGCACGGCCCGCCTGCTCGCGGCGGTGGCCCAACAGACGGGGCAGGGCGTTCAGCCCTTTCTGGTGCTGGCCGCCGACAACGGCGTCAACCCCATGCGAACCCAACACGCCGGGCGCATCACCGCCGAAATGGGGCTTTCCCCCGCCCAATGGGAGACCTTCGCCGCCGCGGCCAACCGCATCGCCCAGGCCGTGCGCAACGAAACCGGGTTGCGCACGGTCTTTCACCCCCACTGCGCCGGCTGGGTGGAGACGCCCGACGAAATCGAACGGTTGCTGGCGCTGACCGACCCCGCGCTGCTTGGCCTCGTCTTTGACACCGGCCATTACGCCTTGGGCGCGGGCGGCTGCGAAACGATCCCCGTCGCGCTGCGCCGGTTTGGCGACCGCATCTGGTATATCCACTTCAAGGATTGCCACCCGGGCCTGCTACAACAGGCGCGTGACCAACAGTGGGATTATTTTGAGGCGGTGCGCCAGGGGATTTTCTGCGAATTGGGGCAAGGCTGCGTCGACTTTCCCGCCGCCTTATCATGGCTACACGAAGTAAACTACGCCGGTTTTATCACGGTCGAGCAGGATGTGTTGCCCGGTATGGGGTCTCCCAAGGAGAGCGCGGCGCGCAATCGCGCCTATTTGCGCGCGATTGGGCTGGCGTAGGATATGGATGTTCCCCCAAAGGAAAGCTGTCGTGGGTGCAGTAACCAGAAGCGTGGCGGCGATGTTGGCCGTTCCTCTGTTGATGATCCTTCTATACCGGCCCCCCGTAGAGGCCGCCACCCTCCTGGGCGCCTACGCCACGGTGCGCGCGCCGCTGCTCAATGTGCGCACCGGCCCAGGCGCCGATTTTGAGATCCTCGACACGGCCCGCGCCGGTGAGACGATCCCCGTGATTGGCCGGCTGCCCGACTGCTCTTGGCTGCATGTGGTGCGGCCCGGCAAAGGCGAAGGGTGGGTTGCCGCCACGCTCGTTGTTCTCAGCAGCCCGTGCCTGGCGTTGCCGGCGGTGGAACGGACGGCGCCCTTGCCGGCCCGTTTGGTCTCGCCCACACTGGTTCCCGCGCCGGTGACCTGCTCGGGGCTGCCCAACGAATCGTATGGGTCGCTCACGATCAGCGGTTCCCCCACCGACCGGCCCGCGGCTACCCACCCCGACCTGAACCTTTCGCTGCGCGGCTACCAAGCCGGCCCGGCGCAAGCCCAGTTGGTTCACAATGATGGCCCCGTGGATGAGCGCGCCCCGCAGTTGTGGGGCCTCTTTGCCGACCAGCGCCGGGCAACCATCATAGCCACCTATCAAGTTTTTGATTGGGACTGGGGGTGCGACTGCCGCGGCGGCCCGCTCGACACGCCGCCCGCTACGCTGTTGGCCCTGGCCACCACGCCCGGCGAGCCGATCTACACGCCCGATTCACCCCGCGCGATTGGCAGCGGCTACGAGGCGCTGGTGCTCCACGCCACCGGAGACGCAATCACGCTCAAGTTTACGCGCGAGGACAACGTGGTGCGCGGCTATACATTGCATGTTCAGGGCATCTGCGTCGAGCCGAGTCTGCTGGCGCTCTATACCGCGCGGGATGCCGCCGGGCGGGGCGAGTTGCCGGCCCTGCGCGGGGGGCAACCTTTTGGCCGGGCGCAAGGGGATGTGATCGAAGTCGCAATCCGCGATAACGGGCAATTTATGGACGCCCGCGCCCGCAACCACTGGTGGCGCTGACTATTGCTTTTGCCGTAACAGCAGGTTGGCCCCCACGCCGACGACCAATCCCCAAAAGGGAGCGCCGATGCCCAAGAGCGTAATATCCGCCGCCGTGCAGAGGAAGGCGAGCAGCGCGCCATCACGCTCCTTTGGCTCGGACATGGCGTTGGTCAATGCCGCGATCAGCGCGCCGGTGAGCGCCAGGCCGGCGACGGCGGCGATCAGTTCTCTGGGCATGCCGGCAAAGAGCGTCACCGCGGTGGCGCCAAAGAGGCCAAAGAGGATATACCAAAAGCCATAGGCCACCCCGGCGACATAGCGCCGGTCTGGATCGGGATGCGCTTCGGGGCTGACACAGAGGGCGGCGGTGATGGCCGCCAGCGCCAAGCCTGACCCGCCAAAGGGCGCCGTGAGCAGCGAGATGATGCCTGTAATGAGGATCGGCCCATCTGGCCGTGTCTGGTAACCAAAGGAACGCAGCACGGCCAGACCGGGCGCATTTTGCGACACGTTGGCTAATATAAAGAGCGGCACACTCAGCCCCAACAGGGCGCGCAGCGAAAAGGCCGGCCAGGTCCAGACCGGCACAGTCAGCGCGGGTGTGACGCCGTCGAACTGGAGCTGGCCGCTGAAGCCGGCGATCACGAGCCCCACACCCAGCGTGCCGATGCTGGGCGCACGCACGTTCATGCGCCGGAGCAGCAAGTAGGTTACCAACATGCCTGCCACCAGCAGCGGCGCGCCGGGCAGCGCCCGAAAGAGCGCCAGCCCGAAGCGCACCAAGACGCCGGCCAACATGCCGGCGATGATGGGGCGAGGCACCTGGTCCATGATCCGCCCAAAGAGACCCGACCAGCCCAAAGCGATCAGCCCAACCGCTGCCACCAGATAGGCGCCGATGGCCTCGGCGTAGGTGTACTGGGGCAACGTCGTCGCCAGGAGCGCCACTCCCGCCGCCGGCCAGGCGGCCAACAGCGGCTGGCGGTAGCGCAGGCTCATGATCAGGGCGCTTGCGCCGCTGCCAACGGTGATCGCCCAGATCCACGACGAGAGCTGGGCGCGATCCAGCCCGGCGTTCTCTGCTGCCTGTACGACAATGAGCAGTGGACCCGTGTAACCCACCAGCACAGCCACCAGCGCCGCCACGGCTGCCGAAAGCGTCAGCGACCCCGGCAGGTCACGCAGGTT
>JAHDWG010000354.1:4236-7771 GCA_023384495.1 Caldilineaceae bacterium | reverse complement strand
AGGGGTGGCGAGTAGGGTGGCTCACAGGGGTCCAGGATTTAGGGGTACAGGTGACAGTCACTTTGCAAGTGACTGTCACCTCGTCACCTCGATGATCGCCTTCACCACCGCACCATCATAGGCTGCGTTCATGGCGAAGGCGGCCGGCGATTGCGCCAACGGGAAACGGTGGCTGATTATGCCGTTGAGATCGGCCATGCCCGTCTGCGCCAGGTGGATTGCTCTTGGATAGGTGTGCTTCATTCGTCGCACGGCGCGCAAAGTCAGCCCCTTGCGGCGGATAGTCGAGTGCTTCAGTTCCATCCGGTCTGAACCGGGGATGCCGACGAGCACGAGCCGCCCACCGAGCCGCGCCATCTCCGCCGCCCACTGGACAGAATGGTCGGCCCAGGCGGCTTCAATGGCCACATCCACCCCGCGCCCGCCGGTGGACTGTAACACCGTGCGCACCGCATCAGCTTCCTGAAAATTGATGGGAATACCGCCGTAGCGTTCAGCTACCTGAAGACGCCAAGGGAACTGATCCACGATAAAGACAGGGTCGGCGCCGGAGAGCCGGGCCAGTTGCAGCAAATAGAGACCAATGCAGCCGGCCCCCAAAATGGCGACGCTGTTCGCCACCTGGATCTTGGCCAGGTCGGTGGCGTGAATGGCAATCCCCAACGGTTCGAGCAGCGCCCCCCCCGCATCGTCAATGGCAGCGGGGAGGGGAAAGCAAGTGTACGCCGGCATGAGCATCCACTCGCACAGGCTGCCGTCGTCGGGGAAGGAGCCGCAAAAGTGAAGCCGGTGGCACAGGTTGGGGTGACCGTGCTCGCATAGTTCACACCGGCCACAAGGCTGTGCTGGGTCGACGGCGACGCGTGTTCCTGGTTGCAGCGGTGTAAAATTGCCATCCAATGCGTCGGGGCCAACCGCCTCGACTACTGCCCCAAACTCATGGCCCAGGATCAGCGGCTGCTGGATCACTGTATCGCCGATGCGCCCATCAAGATAGCTGTGCAGATCGCTGCCGCAGATGCCTACGGTCGTAACACGCAGCAATGCCTGTCCAGGGCCGGGGGCGCCAGGACGGGGCACGCGGTCGACGCGCAGGTCACGCGGGCCATACAGGCGTGCGGCGGTCATAGTTGAATCTGCATTCATCGAATACTTCCTTGATAGGGGCATGAATGGCGGCGGGGATCAGGATTGGGGATCGGCTTCGTGTGGAGGCTCTAGTTGCGCTCGCACGCGTGCCGGCGTCATGCGGATCAGCACCGAGAAGTCGGCGGTCATTTGCTCGACCGTAAAGCCAATCAATTCGATGTCGTCCGCATACTTGGCGAGGAAGGCTGCACGGTCGGCGACCGGCGCCGGATTTGGGTCGATGTACGCCTCCCCCATGAAAACCGCAAAGACCTCACCGGTGGGGTCTGTGTTGAAGTTGAGCGCCGCCTTGGGGTTGCGCCTGATGTTGCGCAACTTCTGTGCCTGGGGTTGTGACCAGATCAAAAAGGTGACCCCATCCCACCAAAACCAAATCGGTGTAGGCTGGGGCATCCCATCCGCCCGCACCGTCGTCAACCAGCCGATCTTCTCCTCGCGCAACAAGCGCGACAGCCGCTCGTCAATCTCGATCATGCGTTCACCCTTGTTCCGTCCTCATATTCACTCTCGTTCTCATACTTGTCCTCACCACACCGTATACCCCCCATCCACCACCAGATCATGCCCGGTGACAAAATCGGACGCTGCGGCGGCGAGAAAGACCGCCGCACCCTGGAGATCGGTCACCTCACCCAGGCGAGCCATGGGCGTCAGCCGCCGCCATTCGGGGATCATTTGCTGGCCTTCCGGTGTTTGGGAAAGTGCGTCCAGCAAGGGGGTCCGCATATAGCCGGGGCTGATCGAATTGACGCGGATACCCCGCGTGGCCCACTCGGCGGCCAGGCTCTTGCTCAGGTGGATGACGCCGGCCTTGGCTGCGTTGTAGGCGGCCTGATGTTGCGGAAAGTTGACAATCGCGCCCGAAATCGACGCCGTGTTGATGATCTTGCCATACCCTGCCCCCAGCATCACCGACGCCTCGTGTTTGGCGCAGAGCCAGACCGCGGTCAGGTCCAGGTCGATGACCTGGCGCCACTGTTCGAGCGTCATGGTTTCGCTGTCCTGCCAGAGGCCGATGCCAGCGTTGTTGACGCCGATGGTCAACCGGCCCCACTTGTCCACCACGGCGGCGACCATCTGTTGCACCTGGTCTTCGTCGGTCACATCGGTGGTGAGGGCGATGGCGTCGATGCCCTTTTGCGCCAATTCGTGGGCCACAGTCTCGGCGCGCTCGGCCACCAGGTCTACAACGGCGACGGCTGCGCCCGCTTCGCCCAGGGCATGGGCATAGGCGCGGCCAATCCCCTGCCCGCCGCCGGTGACAAGGGCAACGCGGCCATCAAGGCGGAAGCGGTCGAGGATCGATTGGGCGTCGTCCAATGGGTCGTGCATGGTCTCTACTCCTCGGCCTGGCCCACCAGTTGCGGAAGCTCGGTGGGGCCAAACGAAACATTGAGTCTGGCGTCGTAGCAGAGCCGGTTGCCGTCAAACCGGCAGGTGATGGTCGCAGCATGTGGCGTCTCATAAAAACAGAGCTGCATCACATATGTATCCGGCGCGGTCCATGCGCCACTGGCAGCGACCGGCCTTGGCCCACGCCAGTCAAAGGGCGCTGTGCTCTTGCGCCACTCGCCCGCGCCAATCGTGGTTTCCTGTTGGCCGGACTTCGTCTGCCACGTCACGGTGCATCCTGCGCTGCCAAAGTCGAAGCCCATTGCGTCGATCTGCTGTTCGTTGGCAGCAAACGTATACGTCCTACCTGTCACAGTCGCCGCCACCGGTGCGGATGCTTCACCTGCTTGGGGTTGCAACGCCAGACTCGCCAGGTTGGCGTTCAATTGCTCCTGAGCAACCTGGTCGGCGGGCAGGGGATTGGCGTCCATTGACGGTAGCAAATGAAGCCAGACCCTGTCGAGCAGCGCCTGCATGTTGCTCACCCCCGCGGTGATGGCGATCACCGCATCCTGTTCGGGCAGCACGATGCAGAACTGCCCAAAGGCGCCGTCGCCGCGGTAGGCGCCGTGCTGACAGCGCCAGAATTGATAGCCGTAGCCTTGTTGCCAATCCACATTAGGGCTGTGGCCATTATTGTTGTCCACCTGGCTTGAGGTGGCCTCGGCCACCCATGCTGCCGGCACAAGCTGCTGGCCCTGCCACTCACCTCGCTGCAAATAGAGCTGGCCGAAGCGAGCGATCTCCTCGGTCTTGATGCTCAGCCCCCAGCCGCCGACGTTGACCCCGCGTGGGCAACTCTCCCAAGTGGGGTCGGTGATCCCTAGCGGTTCAAACAGCCGCGGCTGAAGATAGTCCAGCAAGGTCTCACCGGTCAACTTGTGCAGGATGGCTGACAACATGTAGGTGGCCCCGCTATTATAGACAAACCAGGTGCCCGGTTCATGCGCAACCGGTTGAGCCATGAACGCGGCCACCCAGTCGCCATCGGGGT
>JAHDWG010000354.1:0-4136 GCA_023384495.1 Caldilineaceae bacterium | reverse complement strand
CCCTCGGCCACGACGTGCCCATGACGTAACAGCATGAGGCTATGGAGATCGTGAATATTTTGCTGGATGTCAGTCAAAAAGGCCAGGATGGCGGCGGATGGGATACCCTGCGCCTCTGGCGCGCTGCGGGGCAGTGTAGCTTGCATCGTCACAAGAATCGCTCCTCACTTACGTTGCGAGTGAAAACAGCAGTGACACAGAGGGCGCAGAGGAGCCACCGAGCACGCCGAGAAATTCCGTTCCGGCTGTCATCTCTGTGCCTTCTCTCTGTGTCGCTACTTTAATGATGGTGCGACGTCGCGTAATGGTGCGCCAGCAGGTCGGCGCCAAAGTCATCTTCAGGGTCGCGCCAGACCGAATGGATGTGGTTGGCGTCATTTTGGGTGTTGTCGTATTCGACCAGGAAGCGCGGCCCTTGCAGCCGGTAGTAATGGGGTTGCCGCCGCTCGATCCCGCCCGCCCAGGCAAAGTGGATGCCATCGACCCCGCGCGCATGCAACTTTTCCAGCTCGATCTCGGCCAGTTCTTCGGGCATGCGGTGGATGTAGTCGCCGATGAGCGCCAACAATAGCTCGCGCTGTGCCGGTTGCATATTGGCCGCCGCAATCCCCCGTGGACTAGACGAATAGCGCACTGCGTCCAGATCGGCCAGGGTGACGCCCCGCTCCTTGCAAAACCGTTCCATCGAAGCGAACTGCTCGACCACCGCAGCCGGATCGTCGATGCCGGCGGTGGCCCACGGCAGCGCGCCCTCCTTCACATAGGGGCGATTTAACTGCACCAGGTCGGGTGGCGCGACGGGGGTCAGGAGCGCCCGGGCCTGTTGTTCTTCCGACAGGTTGTGCATTAGCTCGCGCGCCAGGTCTTCGATGCCGGCCAGCGGGCGCAGCGAATAGCCGCCGATGAGGGGCGCCTCGGCGCGGTTGGCGCCAAAGAAGGTGGGCGTGGGCGCCACAATCTGCCCGCCGACGATGGTGTAGTTGAGTGAAATGTGATGGCCCTCGAAGCGCCAGCCCCACGGTTGCGACTCGTGGGGCTGGCCAAAGATCGTTACAAAGTAGTGGTTGACATCGCGCCACCACCCGGCGGTGGTCCACCCCTCAAGCCCATCGAGCGTTGTCTCCAGGCCCATGATGGTCGACGCTGTCACCCAGCCAGGGCGGCTGAGGCCGGTCATGATTAGCCGTTGCGCCAGCCGGTGTTGTTTGCGGTCCATCTCGCCCAAGGGCAACCCGCGGCGCGGTGTCGGTGTGTAATGCCAGGTAGTGCGCTCGCTCTCATCAGCAAAGTCGAGCTGCGCCTTGGCGCGCTGGTCGGTGGAGAGGGCAGCCAGGAAGTTGTTGGCGGCCTCACCCATGCGCTGCACCACTTCACGCGCGGCGGCGCCGATGGGACGGTCAGTGTTCATTGCGGCAGTTCCTTTCGCAACGGTTGCAGGTTGGCGAAGATTGGGGAATGACCACGGCTGCGCATGTGAGATGGCTCGCGCAAATCCGCCTCCCTATTATGCAGCACACGGCTCCGGGAAGCAAAGATGATGAAGTGGGTATATCCCGGCTGGGCGCAGCTTACCGGCATTAGGCCAACAACAGGGCCGCCAGCCCAGCCCAATAGCTGCACTTGAGCAGGCGTAAGCAGCGGCGAATGCGCGCCGGTGTCGCCCTGCGCCAAAGATAGATGACAGTAAGGAATAGTGGACCCTGAACGCCCGTCCATGCCAGCCCGATGAATGCCAAGCTATACTCGCCCCGAAGCACGGGGACCACACTGAGCCCGCTGCCAACCAGCGCCAAACCGGCCACCAAGGTGAGCGCGCCACGGCTGCCAAACTGTACGGCCGCGGTGCGCTTGCCCGTCGCGCGATCGCCGGGCGCATCCTCCAGCGTCTTGACCAGCTCACGCGCCGTAATAAATGTGGCCAGCAGCCCTGCCGGCGCAACGAGCGTCTCAATCGCGCGCCATTCAAAGCCCTGCGCTGCAACCCCTCCGGCAATCAGCGCGCAGCCGGCCAACCCGCCAATCAGCAGATTGCCCGCCGCAGGGGTGGCCTTGAGTCGTCTGTTATAGAGCGTGAGCAAAGCCAGCACGGCCAGCGCCACCCCCAGTTCCGCCCAACCGATCCATGCGGCAACCCCAACTGCCCCAGTGGCCAGCAGGCTGATCAGCGCGCGCGCCAGCCAAAGGGGCAAATTACCGGCGGGCAGCGGTCGGTCTGGTTTGTTGATGCGGTCTTCGGCCACATTATGATAATCGTTGCTGACGTAGCCAAAGGCGGTAACCATCCACATAGCTGCCGCCGCCACCCACACCGAGGCCGGCCACGGCCAACCGACGCTGAGCCGTGCGCCCAACAACACAAGCCCGGCGGCCGGCAGCGAATTGCTCAGGCGCACCAGCCGCAGCACGCTGATCAGCCCATTGCCACGGCGTCGATGCCCGTGTGCGGCGCCGGACGAAGCCCTAGAGGAGTGCGTTGTCGTGTTGGAAGGGTGTGTGAGCATCGACCGCCCCGCTCTCTCTAGCCCCTGGTTGTGCGGTGGAGCTTGGGTATGGGGTCGGTCACTGTCTCCACCCCGGGCCAATCGTCGAGCAAGTCGGCGAGCACAATGTGTGCATCTCGTTCGTTGTCAAAAGCAAGGTAGACGGTTTCGGACACAGATGACGCCGGCTTGCGTCCCCGCTGGGGGGGCGTAAAACAATAGTGGACGGCCAACGCGGGCCGCCGGTTGCGGCCAAAAGCGAGTTCACCCCACTGGACGGCTTCGATGGCGTCGGGGGCAACAAAGGCATACCAGAGGCCGGGTGTCCCTTCGGGCCAGGCAGCGCCAGGTAAGCCGGCCACCGGCGCAGTCACCTGGCAGAGCAGCGCGTGTTCGCGTGTGGCGAAAGTGCGATAGAAGCCGGGTAACCAGGTAAAGCGCTGCTCTTTGAATTCGACGCTCAAGCGGCCTGTGACAAACGTGGGGATCTTGCCCTTCACATCCAGGCGCGCAGGGGCAACCGAGGGAGGTTCGTGTGCGGAAAAGGAGACAAAATCGGACCGGCGGAGTGAGTGCAACACCGCTTGCAGGCCAATCAGCAGCACAATCCATGCGCCCGCCACCCACCACGAGCCGGGTAACGTAGCGGCCAGCCACACCGCGGCGAGCAGAACAAGGCCCCATTGCAAGAGGCGCAGGGGCCGTAGCCCGCCCACCTGGCCACGGCTCAGCGCATAGAGCACCGTTGTAGGAGATGGCTGGATCAAGGGGGCAGGGAAGACGGTGCGGGCGCGTTGAACAACAGCAGCCCCGCCGGTTGAAGGCGGGGCTGCGTGGTTGCCATTCAAAGATTGGCGGCGTTCGGGCTGCAACAAGGTTGCGCTCCTCTATTCCTACTGCCTGCGTTTATGCGGGGGCCGGCACGGTGCCGCCCAAATCGACGCCGCTATCGCCTCGTTTGTCACTGCGCGTTTGTTCATCGATTTTGGACTCGCGCACGGGATGTTTGGCGTTCACCGCCTTTTCGGCAGTCTCACCCGACGACTCCCCGCGCATCAGCGCCTGAAACTCAGCGGCATTGACTGTCTCAACTTGGAGCAACCGTTCAGAGAGCAAGACCATCTTGTCCCAGTGCCGCTTCAATAGTTCGTGGCAACGCTGGTGAGCATTGTCCACCAGTTTACGAACCTCGCTGTCAATCTCTTGCGCGATTTTATCGCTGTAGTTGCGATGCTCGCTGTATTGACGCCCGAGAAAGACCATTTCTTCACGCTCACCGTAGCGCAGCGGCCCCAGGGTTTCGCTCATGCCCCACTGCGTGACCATGGCGCGGGCCAGTTGGGTGACGCGTTCGAGGTCGTTGCTGGCCCCAGTGGTTACGTCGCCAAAGCGAATCTCTTCGGCGACCCGGCCACCGAGTAGGGCGACCAGTTGGTCGTCAAACTTCTCGCGCGTCATGAGCTGCGTTTCTTCGTCGGGCAGGCTCATGGTATAGCCCCCGGCCATACCACGCGGCACAATCGTCACTTTGTGCACCGGGTCATGGTTGGGCAAAAAGTGCATCGCCACTGCGTGCCCAGCCTCGTGGTAGGCGACGATCTCTTTCTCTTTGGGCGTGATGAGGCGGCTACGTCGTTCCGGCCCGGCGATCACCCG
>JAHDWG010000353.1 GCA_023384495.1 Caldilineaceae bacterium | reverse complement strand
AATGCTCACGCCGAGTCCGTGACTCGGCGGTTCACGGAACCGCCTGGAGCACAAACGTCTGGTTTTCATTCTGAACTCAGTATAGCAGAGAACCGAATTGGGGGAGAAAATCACCGTTGACACAAACTGAAAATGGAATAGAAACCGGTAATCAAGATTATCCCCGAAAAAGCCGCCGGCGCACGCCGGCAACCGAGCGCATGGCGCGCATGAAGAGGCCCCGCTCATAGGCGGCAATCAGCGCGGCCTGTTGGTCGATCTGCGCAAGCAGGCTCACCCGCTCTGCCTGGTCGGCTGGTGGGGGCGGCTCGTAAAAAGGGTTGCCCGGTGCGCTCGCCCCGGTGCGGTCGGGGGCGCGGCGTGGATTTTGGCAGAAGCGAACCAGCGGCTCCGCGGCGCGCGCCCAGGTCAGTTGGCTGCGGGCATGGGCAAAGGCGGCGGCCTGCTCCCCTTTGGGCGTGGCGAGCAGCGCCAACAGGGCGGCGGCCACCTCGTCCACCGCCTCATAGCCGACGGCGCGGCCCACCCCGAAGCGCGTGACCAGTTCGCTGGTAGCGTCCCCCTCAGTGGCCACAATCGGCAGGCCCGCACGGATGTACTCGAAGATACGGCTGCGGAAGGCCAGGCGCGTCTCCAGCGTGTCATAGTGCAGCGTCAACGCCACGTCGCTGTCGAGCAACACATCGTCCCATGACGAATAGGGGATCCATTCGCCAAAAAAGACGGCCCGGTTGAGCAGCCCCAACTCCTCGGCCAGCGCCATTGCCGCCGGGGTGTGCGTCTGCATGGTCGCCATCACCGGGTTGGGATGTCTGGAGCCGGGAAAGACGAGCCGCACATCGCGACGCGTCCGCTGAATCTCGCCCACGGCGCGAATGGCGGTGAACGGGTCAAGCCACGGCCACAGACCACCCCCCCACAGGATCACCTTATCCTCCGCGCCGATGCCCTCCCACACGCCCTTGATCATCGGTTGCGTGCGCTGGGGGGGGGCGCCGTCCAGCCCATAGGGAACCAGGTCGATGAGGCTGCGCAGCGATGGGTCGGCGTGATGGGTGTGCGGGTTGATGCGCCCGCTGGCTTCGAGCAGGCCCAGCCACCAATCGCGCTGCCGTTCGCTGGCGCAGAGATAGAAATCGCCACAGAGATATTGCCGGGTGAGATGGACCATGCGGTCGCGCCAGTGGGGCGCCAGCTCTGCCGGCGTCAGATGGGGGTGGAGCGCCAGCCACTCGGCCAGCAGCGGGTCATAGCCGTCGATGACCAGGCAGAGATCGTGCTCGGCCAACTGAGGGAAATCGTTGAGCGTGTCGCAGGCGACCAGGCAGACATCCGCCGCCGCCACGTGCGCCGCCAGGGTGGACCAGTCGCCGCGGATGTAGGGCGCAACGGCAAAGCCATGCTCGGCCAGGGCCGGCTCGGCGGCGTTGGGCACGGCCAGTGTGGTGGGCGTGTGCCGCGCCAACACCCGCGCCAGGTGATAGGCGCGGATGCCCGGGCCGGCCATGCGTGCGCCCACCACATCGTGGCTGATGATCAGCAGTCGGGTGCTCATGGCCTGATTCTCTTGTCCACTTGCCAGCGCAGGTATTGGATCACCTCGCGTACAAGGCCGCCCACACCTACCGTGTGTAGCGCCTGCCACGTCTTGGCCGCCAGGCGCCGGGTCTCGCGCACAGCGTGGGCGCCTTGCCGCCGCGCAATGGTTGTAACGTGTTCGGGCTGGGGTGCATTCGGCGCCGCCACACCAGCTCTGTTTGTCGGTTGCGCATAGTCAACATGGAGCCAGAGCCGCCCTTTAAGTTGAGCCCCATCGCGCTGCAACACGGTGTGCGGGTCAGCCGTCCACGCCCGCCAGAGCGCATGGGCAAAACGGCCATCGCCCCCCATGGGGGTGAGCCGCAGCGAGTACAACCGCCCGCTGGAATGGGGCTGAGGGCGAAAGGCAAGCGGATAGGGCTGGTCGGGCTTGATATCGGCGGCGGCAATGGTCTGTTCGGCCAATGCCACATCGGGCTGCGCCTCGTCCACCAGCTTGACCTGGAGCAACCCACCCGCCGGGGATTGGTGGCTGGCAAAGCGCAGCGTAACGGCGCAAAGGTGCGAGCGTTCGGCGCGAAAGCGTTGCTCGATGACCGCGCCGTTGATGACGAGCTTGCTCAGACGTTGCCCGCCCTGCACCCAGGCGGGGAGCTGTTCCAGCCACCGGGTGCGCGCCGTCTCCAGCGAGCCGCCAACCCGGGTGGCGCGGGTCGGCGGT
Organism: Caldilineaceae bacterium; assembly: GCA_023384495.1. Taxonomy (GTDB): domain Bacteria; phylum Chloroflexota; class Anaerolineae; order Caldilineales; family Caldilineaceae; genus CFX5. Next base: position 5,520 of record JAHDWG010000353.1, on the reverse strand, counting down.
TCGTCGCCTGCGCCCTTGTGTGTGCGCAGTTGTTCGGCCAGTTGCGCCTTGTCGGCCAGGGCGCGACGCAACAGCGCCTCGAGTTCGGCGGTTTCGCGGTGGGCGGGTGTCTGCTGGTCGAGCAATTGCTCGATCTGCCAGCGCAGGCTGTCGGCGTCACCGTGTTGCGTGCGCTGGACCAGCCGGCGCTTGCCTGGCGGGGGCGCGTGGGCGAGCAACACCTGCTCGATCTGCCGCGCCGAGGCCTGCCACGAACGCGCCTGCACATCCGCATAGGCGCGCTCGACCAGCGCAGTGCGCAGCGGCTCATCCCACAGCAGGGTGAGAATGCGGTCGGCGATTGCGCCTGGGGTGGGGTCGGCCAGCAGCGCATTGACGCCATCGGCCAACAGCCCCTGCACTCGCTCGCTGCGCAGGTCCACCACCGCGCACTTGCAGGCCATCATCTCCAGCGGCACAAACGATGGGTTGGTGAGCGACAGCACCAGCCCCACATCGCAACTGGCATAGAGCGCGGCCAGTTCGTACTGGTTGCGCACGCCCAGGTTGAGCGCCGGGAAGGGAGGCGGCGTGGTGAGCTGCTCGGCGCCAAAGAGAATGATCTCGGCCTCTGGGCAGCGCTGCTTGACCAGATGCAGCGCCTCGATGCCCAGCTCATAGGCGCGGCGGGGGGTGCTGGGGCGGGCATAAAACGCAACGCGCGGGTGGCCCGTCCTGGCCTGCGCCTGGGGGTGATAGATTTCCGGGTCGAGCGCAAAGTTGAAATGGTCAGCCGTGGCCCCGTATTGGTTGCGCATGAGGCCGGCGAGCCATGGGCCGAGCGTCACACAGTGCAGCCCCAGGCGGTAGGTCTGCTCGGCGCGCAGATAATCGGTTCCCATGGGGTAGAAATAGGGTTCGAAATCCTGCACCAGATAATAGCGGCGGCCTGGATTAGGCAACGAGGCCACATCGTAGGCGGTGAGCCAGTGGGTGGCGAAGGTGGCGTCCGCCTCGACCACACGGCCCGTCCAGCGGTGGAAATGCGCGCCGGTGCGCAGAAAGTGTTGGTCGACAAAGTCACGTAACTGCTGTGGACTGTAGTCATGCATGTGCGCCACGGGGATCACATAGATGTGGCACTCATGGCCAAACTCAACCAGGTGGTGGATCATGCGAAAGACGCCCAGATGGCCGCCCGACCCAGGGAAGGGCTCGTTGATCACCCAGTTGAGGACAAGCGGTGGCTCGGCTTCGGGCGCAGTGGGCGGCGCATCGGCGCCCTTGTCCACCGCGGCGCGCAACTGCGCCAAGGTTGTGGCCAGTTCGCCCGCGCGCGCGGCGAGCGAATAGTGTTGCTCGACCTTGTGCCGGGCCGCCTCGCCCACGGATTGGCGCAGCGCGGGCTGGGTGACCAGCGCGTCGAGCGCCGCGATCCATTCGCCCGTGTGGCCGGCCAGGAAGCCGTCCGCTTCGTGTTCGATTGCGTGGGCGAAGGGGTCGATCCGCGTCGCCACGGTGGGGATGCCCAGCAGACCGGCCTCGACAAACTTGATCTCGCTCTTGGCGCGGCAGAAGAGATTGCCCCGCTCCAATGGCGCCAGGGCGATGTCAAAACGGCTGGCCAACTCCAGATAGGCGCGCCAATTCATGAGCGGAAACCGGCGGACCCGTGCGCCAAAGACGGCGAGTTCGGGCGGCGCCTCCAGCGGCCCGGCCAGCCAGAGCTCGACGTGCGGATGGCGCGCCAGCAAGTCGAGCAGCGCGGGCAGCGCCTCTTCGAAGTCCACATCATGGGTAGGGGTGCCGCTGCCATAACCGATGACGACCGTTCCGCCGGGCGGTGCGGGGCGGGCGCGGCGGACGTGATAAAGCTCATCGCCCAGGGCCATCATCTCGCCGCCCACCGCGTTGCGGTGGAGAAAGGCCGGCTTCCCGCGCCGTTGCGCCAGTTCAACCAGCAGCGGGCTGGCGGCCAGAAGCGCATCGCTGGCGTCCAAAACAGCCAGTGAGCGGCGCACGCCATCGTCGTAGAGTTCCTGCTCGGCGGGGGGCAGACGAGTCACCCCGCGGTGCCAGTCGGTCATGGCCGGCTCGAAGACAAGGTCATCGGTGTCGAAGACGACCGGCCTCCCCTGGCTGTGCATCTGGTCGATGAGCTGTTGCAGGTTGGCTGTCATCACCGTGCGCTGGAGGACGAGCAAGTCGTAACGCCCGGCTGTGTCATCGGCAAAGCGCTGGTCGGTCCAGTCCATCGCCTCGGCGTTGACGCCCAGCGCGGCCAGTTGCTCCTGCAGATGGGTGCAGCGATAGAGTTTGACGGTGGCGTGGAGGCAGCCGGCCAGAATCAGCGCGGACGAGAAGGGTGGCTTGGCCATGGGAATGGGTGGTGGCGTTCGTCGGTGGCGATTGTCGCTGATGACGCACATAATGCACGCAAACGAGCGCGCCTGTTCAGTGCAAGCGAGGATCATACATGGAGGCCGCCGATCCGTCAATTCCGAGCCGCGCCTGGTGGCGGAGGCGCTTATGCCTGTGCAGACGCTGTGAGGGCAAACCCACACTTGGGGCAGAAGTTGTCTCCCATCTGCACCGGGGTCTGGCACTGTGGGCAGGTGAGCGTGGGCGCGGCCTGGGTTGCCGGCAACGCTGTGCGCTGCTTGCGGATCTCCTCTTCTAGCGCCGCTTCGAGGTCGGCGGTGGCGGGCTGGCTCTGCTCGATCTGACGCATGAGGGCGAGGGCCTGCTGGCGGAGCCGCGCATCCGTGCGCTGGAAGTCTTCGGCGCTCAGCTTGCCGGTCTGGTAGTCAAACTCATTCTCCTTGATCGACTGGAGCACCGTATCCTTACGCAGGATCAGGTCGGTGAATGGCCCTTCGGCATCGACCAAAATGGGTTGGCCAGGGCGCAAGAGTGGGTGAACCACATAAGCGACCGCCAGCGCCGCCACCACAAAAGCCAGGAAAAGCGTTATCCAGAGCACAGTGTTCTCTCACGCCTCAATGTTATTGCCTCATCGGTTCAACTAGGCCGCGGCCACCTGCCCGGCCGCCACGTGCGCCAACTGTTCGCGCCGGGCGGGGTGTGGCCACATGGCAATCAGCGTGCCGGCCACCAGCACCAGCCCGCCGATCCAGAGCCAGACTGTCATGGGGTTGACATGGATGGTAAAGGTGGCCGTTTCGCCCGCGCCTTCCCAGCCATTGAGCACCACATAGATATCCTCGCTCAGCCGCGTATAGAGGCCGACCTCGCTGGTGATCATATCTTCCGTTTTGTCGTAAACGTTGCGGTGCGCCTGGACAAGCCCCAACATCCGCCCGCGCGCATCGTAGAGGTTCATCGTGGTGGTGAACTGGACATGATTGGACGCGCGCTCTTGCGAGAGGCCGGTGTAGATGAGCGTGTAGCCGGCCAGCGACACGCTGTCGTTGCGGGCCAGTGTCACGTTGGTGGTGGATTGATAGAAGCCGTTGCCAATGATCGCCACGCCCATCATCACAATGCCCAGGTGGACAATGTAGCCGCCATAGCGTTGCCCGTTGCGGCGGATCAGGTTTGCGGTGGCGACGAGGGGGTTCTCGCCCGTGGTGATGCGCCGGGCCAACACGCCGCGCACATACTCCTGCACGATGGTGGCGGTCACCAACATGCAGACAGCCAGCCCAACCACAGGATAGGGCTGCGGGCTGTAGTAGGCGAAGCCCACGGCGAAGAGGGCGGTGATCAGCACCGGCCAGGTGAACTGTCTGCGTAACCCTTCCACACTGGTGCGTCGCCAACCCAGAAGCGGCCCAACCCCCATGAGCAAGAGGAGCATGATGAAAAGGGGCCCATTCACTTTGTTGAACCAGGGTTCGTTGACGCTGATGCGGCTGCCGGTGATGATCTCGCTGATCATGGGGAAGATGGTGCCCCACAGCGTGGTAAAGGTAATGCCCACAAAGAGCCAGTTGTTGAGCAGAAAGGCATACTCACGGCTCGTCACCGATTCGATCTCGTGTTCGGCGCGCAAGAGGGGCAGCCGGTCAAAGAGCAGCCAGAGAAAACCAATGGCGATGAGCCCCATAAAGCCCAAAAAGTAGGGGCCTACGTCGCTGCGCGCAAAGCTGTGAACGCTTTCGAGCACACCGCTGCGGGTAAAGAAGGTGCCGAGGATGACCAGAAAGTAAGTCAGCCAGATCAGCACCATGTTCCACACTTTGAGAATCCCGCGGCGCTCCTGGATGAGAATGCTGTGCAGAAACGCAGTGGCCGTCAGCCAGGGTAGAAAGCTGGCGTTCTCCACTGGGTCCCACGCCCAATAGCCCCCCCAGCCCAGTTCGAGGTAGGCCCACTGGCTGCCCATGAGAATGCCCACCGAAAGAAACATCCAGGGGATGAGCGTCCACCGGCGGACGGCGCTGACCCACTGATTGCCCAACTGCTTGCTCAGCAGGGCGGCAACGGCAAACGCAAACGGAACCGCTAACCCCACATAGCCCAGATAGAGCATCACTGGGTGGATGATCATCCAATAGTTTTGAAGCAGTGGGTTAAGCCCGCGTCCGTCGGCTGGCACAAAGGCGTACATTTTGAACGGATTGGCGCTGAAGACCATGAGCACGAGAAAAAAGGCGGTGGTGACCAGCATCACCGCATTAACGTAGGGCATCAACGTCAGTTGGCGCTGGCGAAAGGCAAGCGCCACGCCCACGCCGTATGCGCTCAGGATCAGGCTCCAGAAGAGGAGGCTGCCCGCTTGACCGCCCCACAGGGCGGAAAACTTGTAAAAATTTGGCAGCGCCCGCTCCGAGTGATTCCACACATAGTCCAACTGAAATTGGTCGGTGAGCAGGCCATACCAGAGAATGGCGGTGGCGGCAAAGATCAGCGCACCCACCGCATAGACGGCCCGGTAGTTGCTGACAATCAAGCGGGCGTTTCGTCGCTGCCCACCGAGAACGCCAGCCACCGCGCCAAAGATCGCCAACAACAGCGCCGTGACGAGCATCAGATAGCCGAGGTTGAAGATCATGAAGCGCTCCTCAGTCTCATTCCACAAGAACGCACCCTAGGACGGTTGCGGATCGCACAAATACACCTGAAGTCATCTCAAAATCGATTGTGACTCTGTAAGGCTCTCAAGCAATACAGTGTGATACAGGGATTTTGAGGCAAGCTCTACCGAGTCAGTGTACAAGATAGCATACCAGATCGCACCTGACTTTCGACAGATTCCAGGGCCGACGAACGTCATTTGCCTGCTTGCCCACGCATCCCATGGTCACTGCGGTCGAATTGCGTCCAACCGCTGGCGTAGGTCCGCCTCGCTCAACAGCGGGCCGATCACCATGCTGGCGATCCGGCCGTCCGGGCCAATGAAAAACGTTTCGGGCACGCCCTGGATGCCATAACGGCGCGCCGCCGCGCTCTGTAGGTCGGGGCCATTAGGATAGGTGATGTCGAACTCTTCGAGATAGGCCAGCGCCGCGTGTTCCTGGTCGAGATAGTCCAGGCCAATAAAGACGATGCCGCGATCCCGTTCGAGCCGCCAGGCGC
>JAHDWG010000352.1:242-7793 GCA_023384495.1 Caldilineaceae bacterium | reverse complement strand
TGATGCAGCAGCTTGGCGTGCAACCGTAGCAGGATATTTTTACCTAACCCCCGCAAAGGTATGATCGCTGAATGATGAATCTGATTCTGACGAGTGACTATCCTTCGACTGGCAACGAAGTTGTTCTGGCTCGGATGCGGAGCAGCGAGACGAACCCGAGGATTGCGTGGATCTCCCCAGGCCCTGACGCCGGTGGCGAGCGCTTTCGGCGAGCCCAGGAGCAGTTCGGCTGGTACGGTTTCGACCGTTTGGAATCCTGCGGCATCGAGGCCGAGGCGGACGAGCACCGATGGTCCCAGCTTGAACAGTACAACATCCTCGCGCTGGCTGATGGAGCCGCCGTGTTGCACAGCAGCCGGGATGACTATCGCTGTGTCGGACAGGCGGCGGCTGGCAGCCATTCATCACCGTTCCAACGTCACCGTCCGTGGCTGCGGCTACGAAGCCGCCGAACAACTGGGCGGTTGAGGTGTTGATCTACAAGGGATTCAAAGAGGAGGAAAATCAGCCATGGAACTCGGAAAGTACCCTCAGATGCCACCGATGACCGACCAGGAGGTCGCAGAGTTTCTCACCCAGGCGCCGATTGCTCGCTTATGTAGCCACAATCCCGATGGGACAATCCACATCGCCCCGCTTGTGTTTACGTATGATAACGGCGAGATCTTACTTGGCACACAAAAGATGAGCCGCAAAGTGCGCAACATCCAGCGGAACAGCGCGGTGAGTGTGCTCATTGACACGCAAGCGCCTCCCCACAAAGCTGTGCTGATTTACGGTCGCGCAGAATTAGATGAGCAGGCGGTCATTGCGAAACGGGTCACTATCTTTGAAAAATATTGGACGCGTGAGGAAGCCGAAGCGTTAGCCAACCATTTTGAGCCGATCATCATTCGCGTCAAACCAGAACAGATCGTCTCGTTTGACTATGCTAAGGGATAGGGTTGAGGATAGGTGAGCAAGGAATGGTCGTGTCAAGAAAGTTCAGGATCAGGGCTAGACTGTAGGCAAGGACAGCGCCTCAAGCAGCGCCCTGGCTTCTTGCAGATCGGGCGTATCAAACCCTTCCGTGAACCAGCCATAGACTTCCGCCAGCAACGCGTGCGCAGCGGCGGCCTTGCCCTGGGCTTGCCATAGCCGGCATAAACTCACGGTCGCTCGCAGCTCCAACGACTTGGCCTGCTGCTGCTGAGCAACGGTCTGCGCCCGTTGGAAGAGTCTTTCCACCTCGGCCAGATCGGCGCCGGCCAGCCAGCGCAACTCGCCGTGGAGACGATGCAGCTCGGCTTCGTACCAGCGCTCACCCGTCTGTTCGACCACGGCCAGCGCATCGGTCAGGACGGTGAGTGCGGTTTCGACTTGTCCAGTGTGGCGATAGGCCTCCGCCAGCAACGCCAGAAAATGCGGAATACCGGTCCCAGCCCCGGTAGCCTGCCAGCCGGCAGTGGCCTGGTGCATGTGTGCAATCCCGGCGGCTGCCTGTCCCTGCTCAGCGAGCGCCCAGCCAAACAGGCTCATTCCCGAGTTGATCCACAGCGGGAATGTATGCTCGGTTGCCAGGTCAAGGCCTCTCTGGGCCAGCTCCTGGACTTGCGGTGCTTCCCGGCGTAACTGGTGAAGGATGGCAGCGCCAAAAACCAGCGCATGACACAGACTAAGCGGGTGAGAGAGCTCCTCTGCCAGGTGGAGAACCTGCCGGCGCCGTTCCTGTGCTTGGTCGGGATAACCCAGTAGCCAGAGTGTGTGCGCCAGATAGCCCAGACAGCTTACCGCCGGATCGTGACCGTAGAGAAAGGCATGGGCGGCATGTTGCTGCCGGTCATAGAGCGCCAGTCCCTGCTCCAACAACATACGCGCCAAGATCAACTCACCTAGATGAAGAGCGGTGCTGCCAGTAGCCCGACAGGCTTCCAGCAATAGTTCGGTGTCTTGTGCGCTCCGGGCCAAATCCATCAACTCGTCGCTCAGTGTTTGTGCAGCTCGTAACTGTCCTCGAATCATGACCATTCGCCAGAGACCGTATAAGGCTGGAAAGAGTTGGGCAACATCACCCAACTGTAGACATAACGCACGGGCGCGGGTATAGACCAGTTCAACATCCGGGTGGGCATACCCTCTCATTGCGGTTACCGGCACACCGAGGGCGACCTGGAGGTTGAGCTCGCGACGGGCGCGTTCCGGCGTGTCGGGGAGGTCGTTGAGCAATGCCAGTCCGGCTTGAAAGTGAGTGAGCGCCTCCTGGTTGGCCGAAACCTTCACCGCCTGCTGACCGGCCAGCAAACGATAGTCGATTGCCTTCTCGGCAAGCCCTGCTGCTTGAAAATGGCGCGCCAGTTGCGCCGCAATCAAGGCGAGTTGTTCCGGCTGCTCATGGTGCAAATTCTCCAGTGTCGCGCCCACTGTCTCGTGTAAGTACGCCCGCTCGGCGGGGTCTAAGCTGTCATAGAGATATTTCTGGAACAAGTGATGGCGAAAACGATAGAGGGACAAGCGCCGGGCGCCTAAGGGTCGAATCTCTTGAGCGCGCACCAGATGATGGCGGCGGTCTAACTCGCTGCCCAATACCTGCACCAACTGGCGCTCGTCAAGCGACTGTACCCGCGCCACTACCTCGGCCGTAAACTCCTCGCCCTCGACACTGGCGATCGTCAGCGTCTCCCGCAGCCTGGCGTCCAAGCGACCGATACGCCGGGCGATGACGCCCTCCACGCGCGCCGGCAACGTCTGCCAGTCGAGGTGTGGGCTGGCGATCCACTGGCCATTGGCATCTTCTATCAGGATGCGCCGCTCTTGCAGGTCGCGCAAGAGCTCGGTCGTGAAGAGGGCATGGCCTCCGCTATGCCGAAACAGCGCCTGCCGAAACGTTTCGTCAAAGCGGTTTGGCTCCACATCCAGCAGCGCATCGACAAAATAGCGGCCTTCCGCGCTTGCCTCATGCAGGCTGACACAGATTTCGCCGCTCTGTCGTTCGAACTCATGAATGACCTCGCTCAACGGGTGCGGCTCCCCATGCCAGCCCAGGGCGACATCCTCAGGCCGGTATGAACCGACGATGAGGATACGGCGGCCGGCCAGGTGTCGCCCGAGATAGAAGAGCAGGCTGATCGAGGAAGCATCCGCCCAATGGAGGTCGTCAAGCATCAACAGGAGCGGGCGCGCGGCGGCCAGCGTGCGCAGCACCTGGCTGTACTCTTCAAAGATACGATTCTGGTCGGGGCCGCGCCCCCAGGGCTCCCGCCTCGGGGCGCGGTTGTCCTGCGCCAGTTGCGCCCGCAGCCGGTCCCTCCAATCTCCTTGCGTCAGGGGGTAGGCCGCTGCTCGACCAGCCAGAGCCGGGCCGGAGACAAAGGCGCCAATCATGTTTGGACCGTGTTCGAGCAGGGCAGTGACTGCGTCTGGAAGTAAACGCCACAGGCGCAATGCCTGCGTGCGCGAAATTGCCCCAGCCTGCCAGAGGGCATCCACATCGCCGGTAATCATCGCCATGATCTCGCGAAAGGGGAGATACGGATCACCCATCCCCGCATAGGCATTGCAGACCCCCGTGGCGACAATCAGGTCTGGAACGGCCTCCTGGGCCTGGCGGGCGAATTCGTGGAGCAGCGCCGTTTTGCCACTACCTGCCTCGCCCGTGACAAAGACCACCTGACCCTGACCCGCCAGCATCCGCTGCAAAAAGCCACGCAGTTGCGCCAGTTCCTGCCGGCGGGCGACAAAAATGATCTTGTCGGCAACCGAAGCTGGGGCCAGGGCGGTTAGCAAAGCGGGCAAACCAGCTTCGGAAGTGGACAAAGTCGGTGGCGACGCGGCGGCCTGATTGCTGCCGATTACGGCCGGGCTGTGCTGCGTCGTCTGCTTGCCAATCGACGGTGTCTGCCCCGCCTTGATCGCCTCAACAAGTGCATCCGTTTCCTGGGTCGGCGGCAGGCCCAATTCGGCCTGTAGCATGTGGACACACTCGGCATATTGGCGGTGCGCCGCGGTGGGCTGACCCGCGTGGGCGTAGAGGTGGATCAGCTGGCGGTGCGCGGCTTCGTGCAGAGGGTCCAACACCACGCGGCGGCGGGCGTAGTCGAGCGCAATTGAATGCGCTCCCTGCGCGGCATGACCCCAGCCCAGACGCGCCAATACGTCATCCAGCTCGCTGCGCAGTTGCTCGCTCTGGCTGCGCTGCCAGTCGTCAAAATCAGGGCTATCGGGCAGGGTAAAACCACGGAGAAAGTCATCGGTATAGAGCGCCGCCGCTTCGCCAAGCGCAGCCAAACAGGGGGTGCAGGCCTCTTCCGGCGCATGGTCGTGGCGGCGTGTGCTGACCAGGAGGTGATGAAAATGGCTGACATCCGCCCAGAGGTCTGCTATCGGCGGCAGCGCCACCGTGACCCGGTCTATCTGGAGCCAGGCATGGTTGAGCTCGCCATGGAGCGACGAAAGAATACGGCGGAGATTCTTCCGTGCGCCGGTCTGGTCATACTCAGGAAAGAGAAGCGTGGCCAGTGCGTCGCGATGGTGGGGCCGTTGCGTGACTGCCAGATAGGCCAACAGAGCAGCGCCCTTGCGTCGCTGGATAGCGAGCGGCTGATGATCCAATTCGATGCGGGGTGTCCCAAAGAGATGCAGCACCAGGCGAGCCATGCGGGTCTCCTTTCACTGCGCCCATTATAGCCGAAACGATCACAATGCACCACCTGTTGATAAACATAAGTCGGTGTATCCGAAAAATAGGGTGAGCTGATCAACGTCCCCGGCACAGGCGACAGATTCTTCCGGCCTGCAGAAATTCACTCGCCTGTGCCGGGGACGTTTGCCCTAAATCTTGGATGCACCCATAAACATAAGTCGGGCATGCGACGTTTGTGCGACGATTCTGTCACGCCCATTCGTTACACTGAGCAGAGAGGCTCACAGACCCTATCGGAGGAGGATGATCATGAACGCCCATGTTTACCGATTTCACGTTGGGACCTTTGAGTGCGCCATCGTCAATGATGGCGCGTTCTTCTATCCGCATCCGGCTCAAGTATTTTTCGATGATGTTCCCGAAGAGCGTGTGATGCAAGCCCTGCAAGAACATCAGATCGATCCCGCAGCCTGGGAAACATATCCCAGCCCCTATCCAAGTCTCCTCGTCAAGACCGGCGACCGCATCGTTCTTGTCGATACCGGGGTCGGTGGGCTGGCGCCGACGACCGGCCAGTTGTTGCCCAATTTGCGCTCGATCGACGTGGCGCCGGAGGAGATCGACACCGTCATCCTTACGCACGGCCACCCCGATCACATTGGCGGCAATCTGGATAGCACGGGGAAGCCGGCCTTTGCCAACGCCCGCTATGTTATGGGGCGGGAAGAGTGGGATTTTTGGGCGACAGACCCGGATCTGGCCTCGCTCAAGATCCCCATGTTCATCGAAATCATTCGCAGCGTTGCGCGCGCCCAACTGCCGCCGATCCGGGATCGCCTGACCTTAGTGGAGGAGGGTGACGAGATCATACCTGGTATCGCAGTCGTGGCGGCGCCGGGGCATACGCCCGGTCATATCGCCCTCAGGATCACGTCAGAAGGTGAGCAATTGCTGTGGGGCGTCGACACCGCCCTCCATCCCATCCATGTTGAGCATCCTGATTGGGTCAGTAAGGCCGACTATTTGCCCCACGAGACGGTGGTGACCCGCCGCCGGCTGTTGGGGCAAGCCGCTGTTGACCGGGCATTGGTCCACATGTACCACTTTCCGTTTCCCGGTCTGGGGCACGTGGTGCTGCACGATGGCGGCTGGCGCTGGCAGCCCCTCGTTTTACCATCCGCAAACGCATGAGTCGCAGTGTGTCCATTTTCAAAGGAGGTAGCAAAATGATTCTGGTCGTTGGCGCCACAGGTTCGTTGGGCGGGCGTATCACTCGTGGGTTGTTGGCGCAGGGCAAGCCGGTGCGCATATTGGCCCGGCACAACTCGCCGTCAGAGGAGTTGGCCAAACAGGGGCGCGCAAACACGGCGCGATCTTTGATCGAGGCCGGAGCAGAGGCGGTCTATGGTGATCTCAAGGATCGCGCGTCGCTGACTGCGGCGGTCGCTGGTGTGGAGACGGTGGTCACCACGGCCACGGCCACGCAACGCGGGGGCGATGACACGGTTCCGGCCGTCGATCTGCACGGTACGCTTGGCCTGATTGAAGCGGCCAGGGCGGCGGGCGTCAAGCGTTTCGTCTATACCTCGACCTACGGCGCAGTTCAGGGCCATCCTGTGCCGCTGTTCAACATCAAGGGAACTTGCGAGGCCGCGCTCGAACAGAGCGGGATGGAACATACGATCCTGTGGCCGGCCATCTTCATGGAGATCTGGATCGGCATGGTGGTGGGGATGCCGTTGATGGCGCGCCAGCCGATCTCGCTGATCGGCAAGGGAGACCATCGCCATAACTTTGTCTCCGAAGCGGATGTGGCGGCCTTTGCCGTGGCGGCGGTGGACAACCCGCGCGCCGCCAACCAGCGCATCGGCATTGGCGGGCCGGCGTCCTACAGCTGGACCGAGGTCGTGGCAGCGGTGGGCCAAGCGATGGGCGCGAAAGTGCCTGTGCAATACCTGCCGCCGGGTTCGCCGGCGCCGCTGTTGCCGGACGAAATCGGCGCCCTGCTGAACGGCATGGAGACCTTCGAGACCTTTGTGGAGATGACTGAGACTGCGCCGGCATACGAGGTCAAGCTGACGACGCTAGACGACTACATCCGGCGCACGTTCATGGGATAGCTGCAGGCCATGAATCGCTGAAGGGTGGTGCTGCGTATCCGGCTGAACTGGAACGCCTGATGATAGCTCAGAGCGAGAAGCTGAGGGAGGAGGTCCGCTCAGCGATTTCTTGGTAAGAATCGTCATCAAGGAGGGTGCTGATGAAGCACGCGAGGGTTCATCATGTGGGGCTATGGGTCGATGACGTTGGTGCAATGATGATGTTTCTCGTCAATGTCATGGGATTCCGCCTGCTAACCCGTATTCCAAGGGGAATCGTGGGCGCTGGTGAGCGGATATTTGTTCAGACCGAAGATGCTCAGCTGATCGAAATCTTGACAGAGCCGAATGCGCAACCTCGACCTGATTTTGCGGTTCATCCCAGCGGCCATGTAGTGGGGGTGCCGCATTTGTGTTTCCAGGTCACAGATTTACTGGCATGGCGCGAAAAGGTAGAAGCGCTAGGCTACGCCGTTTCACGGCCAATGCCTGAAAATGGGTATATGGCTTCTGAATTGGGTGCGCTACGTTTTATCTGGTTTGAAGGGCCTAGTGGCGTTGGGTTTGAGTTATTCGAGTTTGAGAATTGAGGCAAAGGCAGAGAAGGCAAGGCTGCGATATCTATCGGGAAAACACATCATGTCCGAAACGGATAGCTCCACGCATTTCCAAGTTGAATATACAGGCGAGGCGAAGCAATTCCTCTACCGTCGCCGTGCTGCAACCCATGGTGCTTTTTTTCTACCTTGTCTGGAGAGGGGGATGCGGCTGCTTGATTGTGGATGTGGCCCAGGTTCGATCACAGTTGACTGGGCCATGATCGTGGCGCCTGCT
>JAHDWG010000352.1:0-232 GCA_023384495.1 Caldilineaceae bacterium | reverse complement strand
AGTTGTTGGCATCGATATCGATCCGGCGCAAGTCGAGCTTGCGCGCAAACATGCCCTGTCGGCGGGTGTGACAAACGTTCGCTTTGCAGACGATCAGTGAAGCATTGCGGCGGTGGGGTGAGGATGCGGATGCTTTCATGGCCGAACCTTGGGGTGAGGCAGTGGCATGGTGAAGGTAGCTGAGAGAATTGAGTCAGGCCGGTCAATGAGTAAAGTGCGTTGGGCCAATGGG
>JAHDWG010000351.1:5780-7819 GCA_023384495.1 Caldilineaceae bacterium | reverse complement strand
GCCACCGTGTCATCAACTGGGTTCTTGAAGGGGGTATTCAGTTGTGGTCTCGTTCCCGGCCATCGACCACGCCGTCCTGCAAGCGATCCTCGACCGGCGCATCCAGGACGGGCGCATACGCCGGCTGATCGCCACCATCCTGCACAGCGGCGAGGGCGTGCTCGCCGACAGCTACGAGATGGCCTATTTTCCCGGCGACGACCTCTTTGCGGCGTTGCGGCCACGCGGGCTGCCCATCGGCAACCTGACCAGCCAGTTCTGGGCCAATTGCTACATGAGTGGCTTTGATCACTTTGTCAACCGCACCCTGGGCTGCACCGCGTATTTGCGTTACGTCGATGATTTCGCGCTCTTTGCCGACGACAAGGCCACGTTGTGGCGTTGGCGAGACGCCATCATGGGGCGGCTGGCCGGGCTGCGCTTGACGTTGCACGAGGCCAAAGCTCAGGTGCGCCCTACCGGCGAGGGCATTCGATTTTTGGGCTTTGTGCTCTATCCGGATCATCGGCGGCTGTTGCGGCGTAAGGGCATCCACTACCGGCGCCGGCTGAGGGGTCTGTTGCAGGGGTACCGGGGAAGCCCCAGCCGGCGGGCGGCGATTGGGGCGTCGGTGCAGGGTTGGATCAACCATGTGCGCTATGCCAACACGTGGGGGCTGCGCCGCGCACTGCTCAAGGAGGTGACGCTATGAGCGACAGCCACCGCGAGATGCCCATCTTTACGCGCGCGTTTGACTTTCTGGCCTGGCTGACGCCGATGACACAACACTTCCCCAGGCTGCACCGGCATACGATCACGAGACGGCTGGTCGAGGCTGCGCTGGATCTGCAGGAAGCGCTGCTCATAGCCAACAATCAGCGCGATGGGGATCGCTTGGCCTGGCTGGACCGGGCGGACGCGCATCTGGCGCAGGTGCGCATTTATCTCCGGCTGGCGCACCGGCTGCACTGGCTCAACATGGGGCAGTATCAGCATGGGGCAGGCATGGTGAGCGAGATCGGCAAGCTGCTGGGCGGATGGCGCAAGACGACGCAGAGCGCCGTCCAGCGGCAAAACTAGCATGGCGACAACCGCTCTTGGGCCATCAGCCTGAGCACGGTGTTGCGGGTAGCGGCTGAAGACTCGTGTGGTGCGCGGGGGGTCGTGGAACAACAACGATAACAACGTGCGCTGTGCGGTCCGCAACAGGAACAACTCGAACAACCGGAACGACAACATCGGTTTTCGGGTTATGTCCCACGGCTTCACCCCTGCGCTGATGGCGGCGCCATCCAGGGTGGGGGCATTCACCAGCATCCCGGCGCGGTTACGGCTTCGCCGGCGCGGTGCAGAGGCCGGTGCAGCCGTTTCCTGGCCGAGCCTGGGGTCGGCAATGAGCCGGCCCGGGCCGGGCATATATCAAGCGGGTCTGCGCCCTGACCGTTCCCGGCTGCCGGCCGGTCTGGCGCAGACCCAAGCTGTAGGGCGGAACCGCGGTGTGTAGATGATTTGACGGAGACCCAACCATGTCCGAAGAGAGACCACAAAACCCCGAACGTCGCTCACTCTTTGAAGATTTGGCCAAATGGCTGGGGCGCAGCCTGGGGGAGTTTGTCCGCGAAAGCAGAAGCGCGCGCCGCGTCCTCGAACAGGCGGTGGAAGAGGTTGGCGATGAGATGCGGGGAGCAGCGGACGAGCTAACTCATTCCATGCAGCGGGTGCTCCGTGCGCCGACAACAGTGGAACTGGATGCGCTGGAGGCGCGCAAGGCGGCGTTGGAGGCGAGGATCGCTGAATTGGAGAGCTGGGCCGGGCAACTGGGCGAACAAGTGGCGGCCCGCGAGGAAGAACTGCTGGCGCTGGCGGAGGCGGCGCGGCGGAACGAAGCGGCCGCAGCAACCGAAGATGCGCCAGCGGATCCACAGGCGGCGCTGTTGGACGAGATTCGCAGCCTGTTGGCCCAACTGGCCGAAGCCCAACAGGAAAGCGAGGATGCAGAGGAAACGTTGGCGCAGGAGGACGGCGAACGGGCCAGAAATTTGCGCGAGGGATTTCGCACT
>JAHDWG010000351.1:0-5770 GCA_023384495.1 Caldilineaceae bacterium | reverse complement strand
AAAGATCTGGACCGTCATCCTCTCGATCCTGGCCTGGACCGTCTTTCAGAGCCGGGATGCGCTCTTCGAGATAATCCTAAGCGAGGAGCTCTATGGCCCGGGTAAAGATCGCCTGCTGCCCTGGGTGCAAGAGCAGTGGCGGCGCTATGCCGGGCGAGTCGACGCGGCCGAGGTTGCGCCGGCCTCGCCGCTGCCCACGCCAACGGTTGAGTCGCCGCTGCCGACGCCAGAGCCGTCGCCCGTGCCCCGGCCCCGCATCTCCGCACCCTATCCGGAATGGACCCCTGTGCCCGCCGGCTGGTTCTGGATGGGCAGCGACCCGCGGCAGGATGGGCTCGCACGTTCCAATGAACAGCCCCAACACCGGGTGCGGCTGGGGGCCTATCGTATCGGCAAATATCCGGTGACCAACGCGCAGTACTATCAATTTGTCGTTGCCACCGGTCGAGAACCGCCTGGCCACTGGGAGGCAGGCAGGCCGCCGGATGACCTCCTTGACCATCCAGTGATCAATGTCACCTGGCATGACGCGGTGGCCTACTGTAAATGGCTGGGCCGGCAGTTGGGCCGCCAGGTCCGCCTACCCAGTGAGGCGGAATGGGAGAAGGCGGCGCGGGGAACGGACGGATGGGTCTACCCTTGGGGCAACCAGCCGCCCAACGACCGGCTCTGTAACTTTAATATGAACGTTGGCGGGACGACGCCCGTGGGTCGTTACCCTGCAGGGCGCAGCCCCTATGGCTGCTATGACATGGCCGGCAACGTGTGGGAGTGGACGAGCAGTCTGTGGGGAAAGGATGTCTCTAAACCCGAATTCAGCTATCCGTATGATCCCAATGATGGGCGTGAGGACATGAGGGCCGGCAACGATGTCCTTCGTGTGGTGCGCGGGGGGTCGTGGTACCTCTTCGATGACGACGTGCGCTGTGCGGTCCGCGGCGGGAGCTGCTCGAGCATCCGGTACGACTTCGTCGGTTTTCGGGTTATGTCCCCCGGCCTCTGAAGCCTTTGAACTCTGTAATCACTCTGATCTCTGATCAGGTGGTTTGGTTGCAGGCAAGGCGCTCTACGTTTGTATGGGGGGTCTGGGGGGCAAGCCCCCCAGCCATTTGCGGCGGAGGCGGATCGAGTTTGGGACAAGGCGTGCGACGCACTGGCCGGCGTCACGTCTGTACGTCCATATAGCTTCTGGCCAGTGCGTCGCACGCGGTCGCTCCTCGGTATGGCCCCAGCGCCCTACGGCCCCCAGTCGACCATTTGCTCTTCCACAAAGTGGTATTCGAAGGGCAGCTCAATCGGCAGGCGGCGCGCGTTGCCGCCGTCGGCGTCCATCACCCAGATGCCCCACTCGCCCGCGCCGTTGTCTGCCGCGCGGTTGCTCAGAAAGGCGATATGGCGGCCATCGGGGCTCCAGGCCGCGGCGACGTTGCTGGGCATGGCGTCCACCAGCACGGTGGGGGGCGGGTTCAGCTCGACCTGGCCGCCGCCATCGGGGTTGACGGCAAAGAGCGCCCAGCGCCCGGCGCGGCGTTGTTGGTAGACAATGCGCCCGCCATTGGGTTGCCAATCTGGGTCCTGGTAATACTGCTGGCGGATGTTGAAGACGACCTGGCGATTTTCATCGCGGCCGCTGGCCGTCGTGATCTGGATGCCCGCCGCCGACGAATAGACGACGCCGGCGCTGTTCCAGTCGGGCGCGGTGGCGGTGTCGAGCGAGGCAAGGTCGAGATAGTTTTCGCCATTGACATCCACCCGCGCCAGTCGCGGGCGCACGCGATACCAGGGGAATTTCGTGCGCAGTTCTTCGGGGATGCAGAACTCGCAATCATAGGTGGAGTCTGTGCGCATAAAAAGGATCGAGTCGCCATCGGGGCTCCACTTGGGCGAGAAGAACTCGTTGCGCTCGCTGAAGAGGCGCCGTTCGTTGTTCCCATCGATGTCGATGAGATAGAGCCCATGCTGCCCACCCAACCGGGTAAACGCCACCTGCGTTCCATCGGGGCTAATCGCCGGGTCAAAGCCGCTGGTCAACCGCTGCAACGCGCCGGTGGCGAGGTGGTAGACATAAATGTCGCCACCCCACGCTGTCTGAAAGACGAGCTTGCCGCGCAGGCCGGTGGGGGCAGTCGCCTGGGACGCCGGCTGGGGCCGCGCCGCCTCGGCGCTGGGCGCACTGGCCTGGGCCGTGGCGCTCCCCGCGCCGGCAGCCGGCTCCATCACGGGCAGGTCATCGATGGGTTGGCTCGCCTCCAGATAGCGCGCCGCAACCCAGCCCGCTGAGTCCTCGGCGTCGGGCAAGGTCACCTGCACCCAGGCCCCGTCGGCGCTGCGCCCCTGTGCGGCCAGCGACTGGCCGCTCGTTGCCCTGCCGATGACTGCATAACCCGTACCGGGGCCGGCGCGCACGTTGAGGTTGACATCGACCACCGTCACGCGGATCGACGCATCCGGCTGGGCTTGGGCGGCGGGCGCAGCCGGGGCTGCGGCGGTTTCGTCGCCCTCATCCGCATCGTTGGCTTCGGCGGGTGGCGCTGGGGTTGGGAGCGCCGGGGCAATCGTCACCGCCTCAACGGGCAGCGCTTCGCGATTGAAGATCAACACATCGCTCAGCGCGACCCAACCGCGCACGCCAGGCGCGCGCTGCACAAAGAGCCACTGACCGTCGGCGCTGCGTGCAGTGGCGGTGAGCCGCTCGCCGGGCGCAGCCGTGGCGACGGGCTGCCCGGCGCTGTCCCAGATCGCGGCGCCGCCGCCCCGCGCCACCGCGCTGATGGCGGCGGGCGTGGGCGTGGGCTGCACCAATTGCGCGCGCCCGGGGGTGGCGGGCCAGGCGAGCAGCGCCGCCAACGCCAGGCCAACCGCCAATCCGGCGGCCAGCGCCAACCGGCGCCTTGATAAAAACACAAAGAAGAGACGCATCATCATTCTGTTCACTGGCTATTCACTGGGTACGCTGGTTGTAAAGGTTGCCGTGGCGCTCATGCCGGGCTTGAGCGCGGCCACGTCATCATCGGTGAAACGGATGGTAACGGGGAAGACAATCGACCCGCTGCTAATGTCGCCCATGGGCGCGATCTTGTCGACCACGCCTCCATAGACTGTGTCGGTCATGCCGTAGACCGTCACGGCGGCGTTCTGGCCCACCTTGATGTGGCGGATGTCTTTCTGTTCCACGTTCACCACGGCGCGCAGCTGGCTCACATCAGCCACCAGCGCCACAACCGAACCGGCGCTCATCTGCTGGCCCAACTCGGCGCTGACGGCGAGCACAACCCCATCCACCGGGGCGAGCAGGCGGGCGTTGGCGAGGTTGAGCTTGGCCTGTTCGAGCGCGATCTGCGCCGACTGGACGCCAAGCTCGGCGGCGCGCACATCCGCCGCATCCGTTCCCTTTTTCAATTTGGCCAGGGTGGCCTCGGCGCCGGCGACTCTGGCCTTGGCGTCGGCCAACTCGGCGGGGGTGGGCTTCTTTTCCAGCTCGTTGAGGGCATCCTGTGCGCGTTGGGCGGCGGCGAGCGCGCCTTGCAGGGCGGATGTCAGCGCCGGCTTGGTCAGCTCATCGAAGCGCGCCTTGGCGGCCTCGTGGGTGATGCTGGCGCGCTGAAGGGCGGCGCCCTCGCTGGACGCCCCGGCGTCGGGCTGCCAGGCGATGCGGTCGTAGGCGCGCTGGGCCTGCTGGAGGTCGATCTCGGCCTGGCGCAGCGCGGCGCGGGCCTGGGTCAGCGCTTCGGGCGAGGGGCCGGCTCGCAGCTCATTATAGGCGGCCCAGGCGGCGGCGTTACCGGCTTTGGCGGCGTCAAGCTGTTCCTTGGTGGGGCCGGCTTCGACCAAGGCCAGTTGTTCTTTGGCCGAAAGCAGGTTGGCTTCGGCCAGGGCAACATCGCTAGGCTCGATTGCTTCGCTGGCCTTTTCGAGGTTGATGCGGGCGTTCTCCAGCCCAATGTCGGCTTGCTGCAATGCCCATTCCAGTTGCTTGGTGTCGAGCGCCAGCAACAGATCGCCCCGCTTGACCGTGTCCCCAACCTCCACGGCCAACTCAGCCACTGCGCCGCTGGTCATGAGCACGACCTGACGCTGGCTGATCAGCTCAATCGCGCCGACGCCACTGACTGGCGCGCCAGTGACGGTGACGGCCTGTGTGACAGGGCTAAGCGTGCGGACGGATGTGTCTGCCAGCCCATTGATCTGGGCCTGGGCCTGCCAGAAGAACAGGGCGCCGATGGCCGTCAGGGCCACCATCATGGCCGACATACTCCAGCGAAACGCACGTGTCATGGTTGCTACTCCCTTCCAATTGTGAAGCGTTGATGTTGAAGCTTCTTTTGACTTGTTTGAGGCGCTATACTGCGGTTGCTTTGAAGACCGGGCTTTGTGAAGGTGCTTTTTCCTTCGAGGAACCCCGATTTTCAAACTGAGCTCAGTATACAGTATTGTTGAAGCGTTGCTTGAAGACCGCGGCGAAACCGCGCAATGAGAAATAATGGGCGCACCGCTAGTGTAGCCTACTTGACCGGCATCGTCAACCGCTGCGCATGGGTTGCGTCGGGGTTCCTTACGTTTGAGCGGCCCTGATGGGTTGGGGTGACTTTTCGGTCGGAGAGCAAACTGGGGCTGGCGTGACGCCTGAGCCTGTATGGCTGGGCGCCAACGCATGGCGTCTTTCGCAACGGCGCCGGCCGACGATACGGATAATAAATAGGGGCGGCGATTGTTAAGCAACTGGGTTGAATCGCATCATGATGATGTCGTTTCCGCTTCTTCCGTTTCCTCCGATAGCGCAGAGAACTGCAACTCGTCGTCCCATTCATCAATGTAATAGCTGAAAAAGTCCACCATTTTGGGCAACATGAGGTGATTGGCGTACGGATTCGCCGCGCGATAGAGCAACGCCAGGTCTTTTTTGATCTTTGCCAATTGCTGTTCGGGGCGGATTTCGACCACCTCGGCCAGCGTTACGCCGCTGCCCGGCTCGCGCAGGGTGATCTGTCCCCACGGCGCCGACGCGTTGATGCGCAACTGTTTGAGGAAGCCCAGAATACTGTCAAAGTAGACGGGGGGGTTCACGCCCAGTTCAAAGCGTTTTTCCTGTAGATCGCGGTGGGTGACCACGCGCTCGGTCACAATCGAAAACGGCGTATGAACAACCAGCCCGCGCTCGTTCAATTCATACCAGTTGGGCGAACTCAACGGCGTGCCATTGACGCTCGACATAAATGACCGCAGCATAATCCCTGCCAGGCCAGCGCGACCGAGACTGTAGACCGGGTTCTTCTTGAGCTCTTCGCGGCGGTTTGCTGCTTTTTCGGCCTCGTCTTCCAGGCTGTTGTTGATATTTTTGACTCGCTCGCGGAACTCCTCGGCCTTGACGATGGCTTCGCTGGGCGGATAGTGGAGCAGATCCTGCGCAAACTGGCGAACCATGGGGTCATCCAGTCGCCCATACTGGCCGGGATACCGTTTCAGCAAGGTCCGGATTTGCTTGAGCGCCTTACGGTCTTCGTCGGTGAGTTTGCGTTTGACCAACATCGTTTTCGGCCCTCCCTGTCATGGCCGCAGCCGATCTGGCTGGCCGCCAAGTAACCGCTGCTTCGCCGGTAATGGATGACGGCTATCCCCATCACCGGCCATCTTATGTTTACATGCGTTAGTCTATCATCACGGCTCAGGAATCGCCAACACCCAGCCGACAACGATCACGTTGGGGTTCGATTGCAGCTGGGGATATTTCTGTTGGTTGACCTGGACAATCTTGGGCACAGTGACCTCATAC
>JAHDWG010000350.1:3993-7830 GCA_023384495.1 Caldilineaceae bacterium | reverse complement strand
TTGAAAGTGACTGTCACCTCAGGGGTTGAGGGCCTGCCCGCGCTGGCGCAGCGCCTCGTAGAGAAGCAGCGCCGCGGCAACAGCCACGTTGAGCGAGTTCACCTGACCAAACATGGGCAGGGCTACCTGGGCATCGGCCTGCGCCAACCACTGGGCGCTCAAGCCAACCTGCTCGGTCCCCACTACAATCGCCAGGGGCCGGCGCATGTCGACGGTGGTGTAGACGCGGTCGGTGTGGGGCGTGGCGGCCAGGGTACAGATGCCATGCCGGCGGCACCACGCGATGGCCTCTTGGCTCGTGCATTCGAGAGTCGGCACACTAAAGTATGCACCCACGCTGGCGTGCACGACGTCGGCGTTGAACAGGTCGGTACGCGCATCGCACAAGATCAGCCCGTGCGCGCCCGCCCCGTCCGCCGCGCGCAACAACGTTCCCAGGTTGGCCGGTTTCTCAATCGCCTCCGCCACAAGATAGAGACTGTTGGCGGTGGGTCGATGCTGGCTAAGCGAGTGACGCGCCTGCGGCGCCACGGCCAGCAGCCCTTCGGGCCGATCACGCAGCGCCATTTTGGTGAACGGCCCCTCGGCTACTTCAACAAGGCGCGCACCGCTTTGCGCCGCCTGGTCGAGCAAATCCCGTTCGTTCTTACCAAAAAAGAACGCCGGGCAATAGTAGAGTTCATCCAACGGATAGTGATTGGTCAGCGCCGCAAGGATAGCCCGATAGCCCTCGATGACCATTTTTCGTTGCCGGTCGCGCTCCCGCCGCTTTTGCAACTTGACGACGTTCTTGACCTGGCTATTTTGATAGCTGGTAATGCGCATAGGGATATCCCCCTCGGATCCACGCTTGCTCAAACTGGAAATCATCCCAAATCGCTGTGTCACACCAGTTCTGCCCAAAAGCTGCCCAGAGACAAAACCGATGTGGAGATAAACTCCAGACACCCAACAAAAAAGGCCGCCGGTTGGCGCACAACCCACGGCCTTTCTCCCAGCTCAAACTCAAGAATCACCAGCGGGGATCAAAAAAGCCGTGGACGGATGTGGTCCACGGCTCCTCGTTGCTCAACTTGACATAATTTAGCAGCGCGTAGACACACTCCTCCAAAGTCGAGGCAAGCGGTTCAAAATAAGAAAGCGCACTGCTGATGACATGGGCTTCATTCCACCATCAACTGAGGGCAAATCGTCGCATCAAACAAGAATATTCGTAGCGCACATAGTCTATCAAAACGGGGCTGGCCTTGTCAAACCATTCGCGACAAGTGTCCGGGATGAAGGCGGTACAGGTGACAGTCACTTTTGAAGTGACTGTCACCTCACAAAATCAACCGTCCAATGCACCTTTTGATGCTATCCATTGGCTCGGTTGACTGCTATGCTCAGGGTAGAGCTATTCCTGTTTGAACGTCAGAGGCGGGCCAGTTGATACGGCCGCCGCCGCCCGAAGGAGCCCATATGCACCCAAGGATTTTCGCATTCCTCACCATTCGCCCCCAACTGCTGCGCCTGGCTCTCTGCTTGCTTGTGGGGCTGGCCATCTACGGACCCGAGCGCGCCGCGCCACCCGTCATGGCCGCGGGCGGGATCGTGGTTTCCAGCACCTCGCTCGCCGATGACGACAAGGACGGCGTCTGCACCCTGCGCGAGGCGCTGCAGGCCGCCTTCAACCAACACGCCACGGGCCAGGCCAGCGTCCACTATCACGAGTGCACGGCCAGCGCCGGCCCCAATACGATTACCTTTGACGGCGGCGCGGCAGGCGGCGTCATCACGCTGGGCATGGGCGAAAACCCGCTGCCCATGATCACCAAGGGGATCATCATCATCGGCCCGGTGATCATCAGCGGCGCAGGCATGCCCGCCCAGCCCGACCCGGACGGTAAGTTCCAGGATTCGCGCCTCTTCCGCGTCACCGGCGACGGGGTGCTGACGCTGATGGACCTGACGCTCAAGAGCGGCTACACCAGCGGCTTTGGCGGCGCCATCTTGGGTGACAGCAACAACGGCGCCATCAACCTGACGCGCGTCGCCATGGTGGACAACACGGCGCTGGGCGACGGGGGCGCCATCCACGCGGCGGGGACGGTCAACATCACCATGAGCACCTTTGCGGGCAACCGCGCCATGGGCTACAACCCCGACTTTTCGACCAATCCCGTCACAGGCGCCGGCGGCGCGCTGATGATCACCGGCGCAGCCAGCAAATTGATGCTCACGCAGAGCCAATTCAGCGCCAATATTGCATCCAAAAGTGGCGGCGCGCTCTTCAACAACAGCGCCACGGTGACCGTTGCCGACGTGGCGTTCAACGGCAACATCGCCAACGCCGCCGGCGGAACCGGGCAGGGCGGCGGCGCGATCTTCAACGCCAGCAACGCCACGCTCAAGCTCGAACGCACCGTCTTCAACGGCAACTTGACGCCCGTGGGCAGCGGCGGCGCGCTCTACAACAACCTGAGCGCAGCCAGCGTCACCATCATCGAGAGCGCCTTCAACGGTAACATCGCCGGCAATCTGGGCGCCGACGGGCGGGGCGGCGCCATCTATAACGAAGAGGATATGCAGATCACCCGCGCCACCTTCAACGGCAACATTGCCGCC
This sequence comes from Caldilineaceae bacterium, assembly GCA_023384495.1. Classification (GTDB taxonomy): domain Bacteria; phylum Chloroflexota; class Anaerolineae; order Caldilineales; family Caldilineaceae; genus CFX5. The sequence goes on along the minus strand of JAHDWG010000350.1, from coordinate 5,223 downwards.
AAGGAGGGGCTCGGTGGGGCCATCCTCAACAACCGGGCGGCAGTGCTCAAGCTGACCAACAGCTCCTTCTTTGCCAACAGCGCAGCCCAGGGCAAAGGCGGCGCGCTCGCCAACATCGACACGCCCTTCCCCGTCTCGTCCGACTCGACATTGGAACTGCGCAACGTGACGGTTTCGGGCAACATCGCCAGCAGCGGCGGCGCGATTTACAACGAGGAACGGGTCGCGCTCTGGAACACGATCATTGAAGAGGGGACCACCGGCAAGGGCGGCGTCTGCGCCGGAGCCAAGACGCCCGAGAATATGGGCCACAATCTGCAACACCCTGGCAGCTCCTGTGGCGCGTCGATCACGAGCAGTGACCCCAAGCTGGATCTGCCCAAGTTCAACGGCGGCGGCATTGTCACCCTGTTGACCCAGGCGCTCAAGCCCGACAGCCCGGCTATTGACGCCGGGGACGCCACTGTCTGCGCCGCCGACCCGGTGAAGAACGAGGACCAGCGCGGCAAGTCGCGCCCCAACGATGGCGACGGCGACTTTAGCGCGGTCTGCGACATCGGCGCATACGAGGCCGATACGGCCAAGCCCGGCTATGGCTCCACTCCCGCCAAGCCCGGCCCCATCGACTTTGGCAACGCCACCGTGGGCGCCACCGCCGAGGCCAGCTTTGAGGTAAGCGAGACCGGCAACCGGGTGTTGGCGGTGGCCAACCCTGTCTTTGATGGGCCGCACGCAATCGACTTTTCCATCGCGCCCACCACCACTTTCCCGTTGGTGATCCCCGACAACGGGGCGCCACAGACCGTACACCTGCGCTGCACACCGGGCGCCGCGGGTGACCGAACCGCCACCCTGACGCTCAACACCGATGATCCCAGCAATCTTCAGGTGAGCTACAACCTCATCTGCCGTGGCGTGGCTGTAATGACGCCCGGTTTTAGCGCCGTCCCCTCCGCCCCCGGCCCCATCGACTTTGGCGGCGCCGTCATTGGCGAAACGGTGACGCAGACGGTAATGTTGATGGAGAACGGCACGGCCACGGTCAATGTGGATATCCAGTCGATCAGTGGCAGCCACCCCGGCGACTTTGCCATCCAGAGCGGGTTGCCGGTCGCGATTGCCGATGGCAGTGGCGGCGCAGAGTTGGTCATCTCTTGCACGCCCGGCGCGGTGGGCCTAAGCACCGCCCCCCAAAAAAAAAACACCAAAAACCCCGCCCACCCCCAAGTC
>JAHDWG010000350.1:0-3983 GCA_023384495.1 Caldilineaceae bacterium | reverse complement strand
CGCTGGTCGGTTTTGACCTCGTCTGCTCGGGCAACCCGCCGCCGGTCCCGTTTTTGGCGCCGGGTGGGGCCATGACCGGCCTGGACGGGGCCTACGACGTGGTCGTCAGCCCAGACATGCGACACCTCTACGTCACCAGCTACACCCCGGGGGCGGTGACCCACTTCCGGCGCCAACCCGACGGCCAACTGGTCAACGTCGCCACCTCCAGCAATGACGCCATCGGCGGCGCGCGGCGGCTGGCGCTGAGCCCCGACGCCAGACAACTCTATGTGGCGGGTAGTGGCAGCAATGGCCTGGCCTTCTACCAGCGCAACCCCGACAACGGCTTCCTGGTGCTCAAGGAGAAGTTTCGCGATGGCGTTGGCGCGGATGGGCTGAAGGGCGCCTACGGTGTGGCGGTTGCGCCGGATGGGCGCCACATCTATGTGGCCGGCAGCGGCGAGAGTGCGATCAGCATCTTTGCCCGCCACGCCGACGAGACCGTGACCTTCCAGAGTTTCATGAGCTCCACGGTTCAATTGGAAGGCGTGCGCGGCCTGGCCGTTAGCCCCGACGGCGCCCATCTCTATGCGGTCGGGTTTGCCGATAACCAGAGCGGGTTTGTCAGCGTCTATAGCCGCGACTTGATGACCGGCCAACTGACCTTTGTGCAGACACGCCGACAGGGTGAACTGCTCTCTCTGTTCCCGGCGCCGCGCTTTATGGTGGGCCTGGCCGGCGCCATCGACCTGACCATCAGCCCCGACGGTCGCTTTGTCTATGTGGCTGCATACTACGACAATGCCGTGGTGGCCTACAGCCGCCAACCGGTCGGCGGCCAGCTTGCGTTGGCCTACATCTATCGCAACGGCGTCAACGGCATCACCGGCCTCACTGGCGCAACGGATGTGACCCTCAGCCCCGACGGCCATCATCTCTTTGTTGCGGGCGGACAGGACGACGCCGTCGCCATCTTTGACCGCGATGGCGAGAACGGGCGGCTGAGCTTTGTGGAAGCCATTGCACGCGACGCCAACACAGGCGAGCCCAAGCTGGATGGCGCCACCAGTGTGCTCGTCAGCCCGGACGGCTCCACCCTCTACGCGACCGCAGGCGCGGATGACGCCGTGGTCTGGTTTGCCAAAGCCAACCCCAAAGCCACGTTGGATGCGCTGCTGCCGGCGTCGGTGCAGGCAGGCAGTGGCGACTTGATTCTCACCGTGAAAGGCAAAAACTTTGTCGCCGGCGCGCAGGCGCTGTGGGATGGCGCGCCCATCTCGACGACCTTTGCCAGCGTGAGCGAGTTGCAGGTCGCCGTCCCCGCGGCCAAGGTAAGTGCGGTCGGCAACGCAACGCTGACCGTCACCAATCCGGCGCCGGGCGGGGGCGATTCGCACAACGAGGCCGTCTTCATCGTGACGCCGCAGGGCGCCAATCCGCTGCCGTCGATTGCATATATCAACCCACCGGCGGTGGCCTTTGACGTGAAGCAATTTACATTGACGGTGATCGGGGTAAACTTCGCACCGGGCGCGGTGGTGCGCTGGAACGGCGCGGACCGGCCCACAACCTTTGTCGGCCCAACCGAGCTGCACGCCACCATCGGCGAGGCCGACATTCAGACGGCGTTCTTGCCCGATGAGCAGGTGTCGGCGGCAGCCAACCAGCCAGCGGGGATCAGCGTCTTCAACCCGCCGCCCGGGGGTGGCAGCTCCAACCTGGTCGTTTTCACTGTGATGGAGCCTGGCCAGAACCCTGCGCCCGGCATCACGGCGCTGAGCCCGGCCAGCATCATTGCCCAGGGGGCGGCGGGCGCGCCGCTGGTGGTGACGGTGCAGGGCAGCAACTTCATGGCCGATGCACAGGCGCAGTGGAATGGCGCGCCGCGCCCCGTCAAATGGATTGACGACGGCGCCGTGGAGGTAACGCTGAGCGCGGGCGACCTGGCGCTTCCCGGCAGCGGCGAGTTGCACATCGTCAACCCGGCGCCGGGCGGTGGGGCGTCCAACGGCGCCCTCTTCACGATTTTGCCGCTGCCCGCGCACCCCGGCCCGGTGGCGAGCGAACTGCTGCCCGGCGCCGTGGAAGCCAAAGGCCCCAACGCCGAGCCAGTGACGGTGCGTGTCTTGGGCGCTAATTTCCTGGCGCAGAGCGAAGTCTATTTCAACAACGTGTTGCGACCAACCACCTATGTCAGCGCGTCCGAACTGAAGGTCACCCTGACCGTAACCGACGTGGCGACTGCCGGGGCGGGCCCCATCACCGTCTTCAGCCCGCCGCCGGGCGGTGGCATGTCCAACCCGGTGGACTTCTCGGTGAACGAACCGGAGCAAGACCCGCCGCCCACCGTGACGGGGCTGTCGCCTTCCAACATCCTCAAACAGGGCGCCGGCAGCGAGCCGCTGGTGGTGCGGATCACGGGCAGCAACTTCAAAGCGACAGCGCAGGCGCACTGGAACGGCGAGCCGCGGCCGACTCAGTACATCAACGCAACGACGCTGGAGATGACGCTCAGTGGCGAGGACCTGGCCGCGGGCGGTGTGGGCAAGATCACCGTCGTCGCGCCCGGCGCAGGAACGTCGAACGAGATCAGCTTCACCGTGTGGGGCTATGGGACCTATATGCCGCTGGTGCGACGGTAGGGACGGGGATGGCGGTCGATGGGCCACAGAGGCCCATCGCACCTGCCGTACGCGTTCGACCGTCAGTCCATCTCATAGCCGCCATCGACGTTGAGGGTTTGGCCGGTGATGTAGTCAGCATCGGCAGAGCAGAGAAACGCGATCGCGCCGGCCACATCTTCGGGCGAGCCGGCCCGTTTGAGCGGCACCGTGTTGATAAAAGCGGCCATGGCCTCACCCGGCTGCGAACCAAAGAGCCGCCCACGGTCGGCATCGATCTGGCGCCACATGGCCGTGGGCACCACACCGGGGCAGACGGCGTTGACGTTGATGTTGTAGGGCGCCAATGCCAGCGCGGCGGACTGGGTAATGCTGATCACGGCGGCTTTGCCCGCGGCGTAATGGGTCTGTAGAGGACGGCCACGGCGGCCTGCGATGGAGGAGAGATTGACGATCTTGCCGTGGTTTTGCGTCGCGTGGCTGGCGGGCTGGTCGGCGCTCGCCTTCACGCTGACCACATCGGCCAGCCCCAGCCCGGCCCGCTCGGCTTCGGGGATCTGGCGGATCATCTGGGCGGCCACCGCTTGCAGGCAGAAGAACATCCCCCGTTGGATCACATCGAGCACGCCATCCCAATCGGCTTCGGTCAGTTCGAGCATGGGCTTGGTCTGGACACGGCCAGCATTGTTGACCAAAATATCGATGTGGCCAAAGGTGTTCACCACATCCTCGATCATTTTGCGCGTGGCCGCGGTGTCGGCAATGTTGATGGGGTAGGCAAGGGCTTGCTGGCCCAGCGCGGCGATCTCGGCAGCGGTTTCGGCGGCCGCGCCGGCGTCCAACTCAGCCACCACCAGGCTTGCCCCCTCACGCGCCAAGCGCAGCGCAACCCCCTTGCCGATCCCTTGGCCCGCGCCGGTGACGATTGCGATCTTGCCTGCCAGTCGCTGCTCCATGCCTTGCTTCCTTCTCTGTATGCTGATATGGTTGAACGGCCTGGTTGGCGCCCTTCTACGCCGAAGCGCCGGAATAGTGGCGCACGCCAAATTGCCAGAACCAGCGCGCCGCGCCAAAAAGGACGATGGCCAACAGGAGCGCGCCAACCAGGGTGACGGTGGTCAGCCGCCCCACCGCAGCCTCTGCGGGCACGGTGACGGCAAAGGCGATAGGCACCAAAAAGGTGAGGATGGCGCGCAAAAAGGGCGGATAGATGGTCACCGGCCAGCGCCCAGCCTGATACATGCTGTCAAAGATGACCAAAATGTTCTCAATCTTGACAAACCAAAAGGCAAAGGTCGCCAGGATCAGCCAGAAGCTGTAGACAATCACCGCGCCGGACGCCAGGGCCAATACAAATGCGCCGATCTGCCACAGCGCGAT
>JAHDWG010000349.1 GCA_023384495.1 Caldilineaceae bacterium | reverse complement strand
TGCTTCGCCACCCGGGCATGACCTCGGCCTTGATTGGCGCCAGCCGCGCCAGCCAGATCGAAGACGCCGTGGGCGCGCTGGACAACCTGGCGCTCGCCGCCGACGAATTGCAGACGATTGAGGCCATCCTCGGTTGAGGCCGGGTGTGCGAGGGATCACCATGCGGCTCTACCGGCGTATGCAATGGGGTTTGGCAATGCTCGCCCTGCTCTATTTTCTGATCGGCAATGGGGCGTGGCTTTGGGGCAATCGGGAGATCTACCCCATCTTTTCTTGGGACCTCTTTTCGTATGTCCCGAATGAGGTGGTCGATTTTGGCCTGCGCATCACCAAGACGGGTGACACCGAGCTCGACCCACCCATCTACTTTGAGGCGGCCGTCGATCTGCTGCCCGACGCACGGTCGATTGTGGCGTATACCAATATCCAGGCGCTGGGCGTTGCGATCCTGGCCGACCGACCGATTGAACTGGCGGCGGCGGCGGATCGGGTTGAGGCGCTGCATCTCTACCCACTGCTGCCGGTTGAATACGAGATCGTGCAGCGGCGTTATGCCCCGCTGGATCGGTGGCTCACGGGCGTCGTGCGCGGCGAAGAGCTAATGGGCGCATTTCGAGCCGCCCCACAGCAGTAGAGCCATGACGTTGTATCGCCGCTTGCGCCGCCGGTTGCAAGGCGCGCCCTCACCGTCTTCGCATATCTTTACCTTTACGGCCTATCGCCGCGCCGCCGAACAGGCCCATCACTTGGTTCGTTTCTTTTATCTCTTTGTTCTATATCAGTTTACGCTCACCAGCATCCATCTATGGCGCCAGGCTTCGAACGCCGGTGCGATCGAGCCACTGTGGCCAGTCTTTTGGGTTGAATTCTTGCCCAGGCCGGCGGCTTTTGCCATCGCTATCTGCATTGCGCTTGCTGCGGGCCTGGCTGGGCTCCTTGCAACCGAACAACGTCTAGCGCGGGTGATGGTCTTTGTCGGCTATCTGTTGCTCAACGGGCTGCAAAACTCGTTTGGCAAGATCAACCACGGTGACCATGCCATGATTGCCGTGGCCTTTGTGCTGATCTGGCTGCCGCACCAGCCCGCGTCTGGCAACCGCAACTCGGTCACCCATACGCATCTCTACTTGTCGGTGTTTGGGGCGGCCCAAGTGATGGTGGGCCTTTTCTACACCATGTCGGGGCTGTGGAAGGTCTATGTCGGCGCGCAGCAATTGTTGGTGGGCGAGATCAACACATTTCACCCCTACGCCCTCGCCACGCTGGTCGCCTTTCGCCTGCTGCAAACGGGGCAGGAAGGCATCTTGGGGTGGCTGATTGTGGCGAACCCGCTGGTTGGTTGGCCGCTCCACATGGGCGCGCTCTATCTGGAGCTGGGCGCGCTGATGGCCGCGTTTCGCCCCCCGTTGCACCGCATTTGGGGTGTTGGTCTGTTGCTCTTCCACCTCGCCACCTGGCTACTGATGGAAATCCCCTTTTTGCCCAGCATGGTGCTGATGGGGTTGTTCTTTGTGCAATCGCCCTTGGCGCCGGCCACGTTCGATTGGCGGGCCGTACTCCCTTTATTGCCGGGGCTGGGCATCTTTGTAAGCGGGGTGGCGCGCCGGGCAGGCGCCTAACGCAGTGCGGGAGTAGCGACTTCAGTCGCTTTGCCGATAGAGCGGCTAAAATCGCTACTACGACTATCGCTTTCGCGGCGGGCGTCGCCGCCGGCGCGCGCCAGACGACGACGGTCGGTTTTCAACCGGTGGCGTAGGCGTCTCACGCGGCGCCACGGGCGCGTGGAGCAACTGTTGGTAGTAGTCATCGAGCAGCATGGCGACAATGGCCGACTCATCTTCGCCTTCGACCAGCGCGCGCGCCAACGGGATAAAGCGGCGGGCGCGCTCGCTCTGCAGCCGGTCGCGCTCGCGCAGGCGCGCCTCGAGCAGAGTGGTGAGCCGTTCGGTCACCACCGCCTCCACATCGTCATCGCTGGGCAGGGGGCGTTCTTGCATGGGGATGGTATACCGCTTGGCAATGCGGTCGATGATCGGCTTTTCCATGCGGCTGACCAGCGAAATGGCAATGCCCGTGGCCCCGGCGCGCCCCGTCCGCCCGGCGCGGTGGATATAGCTCTCCATGTCTTCGGGCGGCTCATATTGGAACACGTGCGAAAGGTCGGGGATGTCCAGCCCGCGGGCTGCTACGTCAGTGGCTACCAGAAAGCGTAACGTTCCTTGACGTACGCGCGCCAGCACCTTCTCACGGTCGGCCTGCGCCAGGTCGGCGCTCAGTTCGTCGGCGTCATAGCCAAAGCGCTGCAACACCACCGCCACAAAATGGACGTGCGCTTTGGTGTTGCAAAAGATGATGGCTGAGGCCGGATTCTCTACTTCGAGCAGCCGCACCAGGCTGCGCTCGCGCGCCATGTCGGGCACAATGTAATAGATATGCTCGGTGTCAGCCACATGGACATGGTCGCGGCTCAGCGAGAGAAACTCAGGGTTGCGCATGAACTCGCGCGCCGTTCCCAGCACATAGGGCGGAAAGGTGGCCGAGAACATGCACGTATTCAGCTCGCGGCTGGGCAGATGGCGTTGCATCTGTTTCATGTCGGGGTAGAAGCCCATGGACAACATGCGGTCGGCCTCGTCAAAGACGAGCATCGACAGATGCTCCAACGAAAGCGTACGGCGCAGGAGGTGATCCAGCACACGGCCCGGCGTGCCGATGACGATGTGCGCGCCCTGACGCAGCGCCTCGTTCTGTGCGCCATAGCCGACGCCGCCGTAGACCGCAACGGCGCGCAACCCGGCGCCGCCACAGAGGATCTCGGCCTCTTGATGCACCTGGCGCGCCAGCTCGCGAGTGGGGACGAGGATCAGCGCCTGGCAGGCATTGCGCGCCGGGTCCAGCCGCTCCAGCAAGGGCAGCAGAAAGGCGCCCGTCTTGCCGCTGCCGGTGCGCGCCTGGATCATCATGTTGCGCTGTGCGAGCAGATAAGGGATCGCCTGCGCCTGAACGGGCATCAGCGCAGCCCAGCCGGCGCGGGCTACGCCGGCCTGGAGCGTGGGCGGCAGTTGCTCAAGGGCGGCGGCGGGCAGCGGATTTTCCGGTTCTTGAACTGTGAGGTTTGGGGTTTGGCTCAAAAGCATCTCGATTCGTAAACAAAGCGATGCACAAAGTTCGGCGCTGTGCATCCATCATACCAGCGCGCCAACACCGATGTTGGCGCAAGACTGGCGCCATTATCGCACGATCCTGGCGCTCTGGCCAAACAGGACGCCCACCGTGCTGGGTTCGCGGTTGCGACTTGCCATGCAATCACCGCCGATGCCGCGCTTTGACACCGATTTGACATTATACTGACCAACCGGTATAATCACGCCCAACAAGCGATATGGATAGAAACTGGATATGAATACGACACGCCAACGAATCATCGAAACGACCTCCGCATTGATGGAGCGGCAGGGCTATCACGCCACGGGGCTAAACCAGATAGTTGCCGAATCCGCTGCGCCGCGTGGGTCACTCTACTATTACTTCCCGGAGGGTAAGGAAGAGTTGACGGCAGAGGCTGTTCGCTTCAAGGCGCTGCAGATAAGCAATTATATGCGTAGCCAATTGGAGCAGTACGCCGACCCGATTGAAGCCATCTATCGTTTCTTGCTCTCGGTGGCGGATCACCTGGAGGGCGAGCAGTGTGGGTGCGGCGCCCCGCTTGCGGCCATCGCGCTCGAAACAGCCGCCAGCAGCGAGCGGTTGCGCCAGGCGTGTGAGGGCGCGTATCAACTTACCCAGGCGCCGATGGTCGAGAAGCTCTACGCAGGTGGTATTCCCGTCCAACGGGCCCAGGCGCTGGCGGTGGCGATCAGCGCGGCGCTAGAAGGGGCGGTGATTCTCAGCCGCGCCGAGCGAAGTGCGCGCCCGTTGCGGCTGATGGCGGAGGAAGTGAGGGCATGGTTGGCCTGCGTCGTGGCCGCGCTCAATGAGTAACTTGCATCGGCCATTTGGCGAGCTCCCACCTCAGATTATACTAGGTGGTCTATATAAGTAATTGCCTGTCGATGAATTCTATAGCTATCGCACGCATCGATTGAATTCTCAACCGCAAGGAGCATCTTCATGAGCATTGCTGCACCAGTCACCAAGCCCACATTGTCGGATATTGCGCGCAACGGCGCCATCGCCATCGTAAGCGCCACCGTTGTCAACGTGATTCTGTTCTATATCGGCGCGGCGTTGGGGGGCTTCCCCAGCGACGTGCTGACCCCTATGGGCACGCCGCTTACCGTGATGAACGTGATTATCATGACGGTGGCGACGATCTTTGTGGGCGCGATTGGCTATGCCATCTTGAACCGTTTTGTGGCCAACCCCAATCTGTGGTTCGTGGTCACCAGTGTGTTGATCTTTATTGCGTTTATCCCCAGCCCCTTTTCCATCTCCGGCGCCCCGGTGTTGATGATCGTGGTGCTGGAGGTGATGCATGTGGTGGCGGCCGCCGCGGCCATCTACTTCCTCACCCGCTCGTAACCCGGTCTGTGATGGGTGACGCGTGCGCACGTTTCACGCATCACTCATCACGTCCAAAGGCGGCCACCGCCATGCGTCGAATGTCCGAAATCCTCGACCGCGCCGACCATCCGTCCTACCCAATCTGCGTTTTCCGAAAGCAGCCCACCACATGGTCATCGACCATCCCCGTTGCCTGCATAAATGCATAGCAGATGGTCGGCCCCACAAAGGTAAAGCCTCGCCTCTTCAAATCTTTGCTCATGGCCTCGGCCTCGGGCGTCTTGGCGGGCAACTCGCCCAGGCTTTGCAACTGGTTGACAATCGGCGCGCCACTCACAAAGCGCCAGATGTAGGCGTCAAAGCTGCCAAACTCGGCCTGCACGGCGAGAAAGGCGCGCGCGTTGCGCACAAAGCCATGCACCTTGAGCCGGTTGCGCACAATACCGGGGTTCTGTAATAACTCGGCGATCTTGTCATCCCCGTAGCCGGCAATGGCGGTGGCGTCAAACTGGTCGAAGGCGGCCCGATAGCTATCCCGTTTGCGCAGAATGGTGATCCAGCTCAGCCCCGCTTGCGCCCCTTCCAGGCAGAGCATCTCAAACAGTTTGCGGTCGTCACGAACAGGGACGCCCCACTCCTCATCGTGGTATTGCTGATAGAGCGGGTCGTTCCCCGCCCATGCACAGCGTACAAGTTCCATTCTCGGCTCCTTATCATACTTTGCTCTGTTTGAAAACGAGAGATTTTTTGCATATTCGGGTGCATCCGAAAAATGGGGCGAGCGGATCAACGTCCCCGGCACAGGCGGGTGAATGGCTGCCAGCCGGAAGAATCTGTCGCCTGTGCCGGGGACGTTTGCCCTAAAGCTTGGATGCACTCTGCTTATTCAGCCAACTGCCATGCGCGTTTTCAAAGCAACCGCAGTGTAGAAATCAACGAATGTACAAAGGCCAGAACGGTGGCGTCATGGTGGCGGTTGGGAAGCGCATGTCGCTGCAATCAGCGCGCACGCCTGGTCGGGGACGGGCGGTGAAACAATTTTGACTTCCCCAATCACGACTTCATTGCCACCCTGGTGTATCACCTCGGCGCGGCGACCGCTCTGTGGGTCATACAGGCCGATGATTACCTGCCAACGCTCGCCCGCGGCGGCGCCCGCCGGCACAGCCAGTTGGCGCCAGTCAGGCGCACTGCGATGGTGTCCCAGCCAGTTCGCCACATCATAGGCGACAAAGAAGCGAGGCGGCCCGTCGGCCTGACCCTGATTCTCGCCTGCGCGGCGAAGGTGTACAAATGCCACCCATCCCGCGGGCCAGGCCTCTATGTCGCGCCAGTGCAGCCACACATCCACCGGCTGGCCAGGGTAGGCTGTTACCGGCAGCCAACTTTCCACCGTGACCCGCTGGTCGGCGTCGAGGGCAAACTGGGCTTGGGCTTGCGTGAGCGGGCCGCCCGCCACGGTTCTGGCCAGGCCGCCGAGGTCATCGACAAAGGGCCGCCGGTTGGCGAGCGATTGGAGCCGCCCCTGGGCGTCACGCATGAAGAGGTCGGTCAGCGCCAATGGGGCGTCCGTGGCCGCGGGCCAGCCCGCTGCGGGCGAGAAATCTGCCGGCGGGCTCATGGCCAGCGCCCAGACGCGTGGCAGGTAAAGCGCCAGCGTGGTTGCCGTGAGGCTGTCGCCGGCGGCCAACGTTGCCAACGGCCGCCAGACCAGCGCCGGCGGCGTAGGCTCGCGCAGCGGTTCGAGCCGGTCGCCGCCAGGGGTGACAACAGCAAAGATGGGCATGTGCTGCGTAGGATCATCCCCCGTATCCGCTGCCGTCATCGTGGCTGCGAGTTTGGTCTGTCGCCAGCGCGGCCAGTCCTCGGCCACGGTGAGCGACCAGGCGGCGCGGGGCTGTGCACCCCCAGCGCCAATGGGGGCGTCGGGCCGGGTAAAGTCGAAGAACGCTGTGGGGATATTCTTTTCGGACGCGCCGTGGCGCAAGAGCAAAAAACCATCCGCCGCATCGACCACCCCCCAGGCGCCGGCCAGCATCTCGTCCACCAGTCGCTTGAGATCGCCCGGCGCCATGTCGGTGTTGGTTGTCGCGTCGAGCAGCGCCCACTCGGCGGGGACCGGTGAATCCAGACCGAGGGGAAACTGGTAGATGTAGCGCCGGTGGCTCAGATGTGGGTGAACAGCCGCTGTGGCGGTGACGGCGGCGCCTGCTGGGATCTGGGCCGTAAAGCGGGATAGCAGCCGATGGTGGGCGGTGATTGGCGTGGGGTCGTAGCGACCGCCCAGCGGGCCGCGCCCGTTGGTTGCATAGGCGCCCAGCGCCCAGCCCATCACCCAAATGCCGAGGGCCAGCGCCGCCAGCGGGCGCAATGTGCTGCGCGAATTGCGCAAGAACGCGGCCAACGCCATCTGCCCTGCGCTGGCCGCGGGCAGATGCTGGTAGGCGTAGGCGGTGTCGCGGGTGCGCCGCCCGATCCAGCGCCAGAGGCGGGCAAGCCCATAGGCGGCGCTGACCGCCACATAGGGGGCCAACGGCGCGCTGTAGTGAAACTCGCCGTAGTATTGCGCCGGGTAGGCGCTGAGTAGGTTGGCGAGCAAGACGGGCAGCGCAAGCACGATGATCTCGGGCGCGAGCAGGCTCAAAAATCCAAACGGCATGAGCAGGCCGCGCGCATAGGCCAGCCGGGCCGGCTCGGTGGCGATGCTCCAGACCACGCCAGGGCGTAGAAAAAAACTTTTGAAGATGTCGAGCGGCGAGTTGCCCAGCGCCCCATAACGGGCAAAGTAGCCGCTTTCGGCCACACCGTATAGTTCCGCTGCATGGGCAGGCACAATGACAAAGGTGGCGATATAGAACCAGGCGAGCGACAGCGCGCAAACTACCAGGGCGACAAGATGGTGGCGCCGCCCGGTGACTGGGGCATTGGGCGGGACAGTGTCGCGCTTGTGCGGCTTTCCAATCCAAAATCGCCACAGCGCCCACACCCCCAACCCTGCGGCAAGCAGCGCCATCTCTTCTTTGACCGCGGCCACCAGCAGCGTCGCCGCGACAAATTGCCACAGCCGGCGCGCCTCGACCGCCCAGAACGCCCACAAGATCAGCGGGACGGCCAACGGCGCGGCATGAAATTCAGTCAGCAGCGCGGACTGGAGTTGAGGCGTCAGCAAATAGGCCAGCGCCACGGTCAGCGCCAAGGGGCGCGTCAACTGGCGCAATGGTTCGCGATGCCAGATCTGGGCGGCCTCGTCCTTCGACACGATATGGTCTTCGGTGCGGAGGGTCTGCTGGGTCAGCGTGAGGACCGCAGCGCCTCGGGTGGTCACATGGAG
>JAHDWG010000348.1:4347-7847 GCA_023384495.1 Caldilineaceae bacterium | reverse complement strand
TGCCGGCGCTACTGGACGAGTGGCTGCGTCAAGGGGAGATTTCCGAATCCCAGCACGCCGAGGTGACAGCGTTTTTACAAGCAGGTCAAAAGAACGGCCAACGAAACCAGGGAGAATCATCATGACCCTTACACCCCAGACTCTGCTCAAGTCGATGACATGGCGCTGCATTGGCCCGCCGCGCGGGGGTCGCGTTGTCGCCGTGGCGGGCGACCCGCATCGCCCCAATGTCTTCTATTTTGGCGCCGTGGCCGGCGGCGTCTGGAAGACGACCGACGCAGGCGTCACCTGGACCAACATTTCCGACGGCTATTTCAAGAGCGCGTCGGTCGGGGCGATTGCCGTGGCCGACGCCGACCCCAATGTGATCTATGTAGGTATGGGCGAGACCACCATCCGCACCGATGTGTCGCACGGCGACGGCGTCTACAAGTCCACCGACGGCGGGCAGAGCTGGCAGCATCTGGGGCTGGCCGAGACGCGCCACATCGGAAAGATTCGCATCCATCCGCAGAACCCCGACATTGCCTATGTCGCAGCGCTGGGGCACGCCTTTGGCCCCAACCCCGAGCGGGGCGTCTACCGCACCAAGGATGGCGGCAAGACGTGGGATCTGGTGCTCCACAGAAGCGACAAGGCAGGCGCGGTTGACCTCAGCTTTGACCCGCACCATCCAGCCGTGGTCTACGCCACCATGTGGGAGGCGCAGCGCAACTTCTGGTCACTCTCTAGCGGAGGCGAGGAGAGCGGCCTTTGGAAGTCAAGCGATGGCGGCGACACCTGGAGCGAGATCACGCGCGCCAAAGGGCTGCCGCAGAGCGGGCTCATCGGCAAGATCGGCGTGGCCGCATCGCCCGCCAAGACGGGGCGCGTCTGGGCGCTGATCGAGTCGCAAGAGGCGCCGGGCCTCTACCGGTCGGATGATTACGGCGCAACGTGGCAAAAGCTCACCGACAAGCAAGACCTACGCTACCGCCCCTGGTATTACAGCCACGTCATCGCCGACCCGGTGGACGCCGACACGCTCTTTGTGATGAACCTGGGCGCATGGAAATCGACCGACGGCGGCAAGACCTTTGAACAGATCCCCACCCCGCACGGCGACAACCACGACCTCTGGATCGACCCCCACAACAACCAGCGCATGGTGCAGGGGAACGACGGCGGCGCTTGCGTCTCATTCAACGGCGGCGAGACTTTCTCCACCATCTACAATCAATTGACCGCCCAGTTCTACAACATTGCCGCCGACAACCAACAGCCCTACCGAGTCTACGCCACCCAGCAGGACAACTCCAGCATTAGCGTGCCCAGCGACACGCCCGAAGGGGTGATCACCTGGGGCGATTGCTATGCGGCGGGAACGGGCGAAAGCGGCTTTATCGCCGTCCACCCCGATGACCCCAATATTGTCTATGTGGGCGCGGTGGGCAGCTCTCCCGGCGGCGGCGGCGCGCTGCAACGCTATGACCACCGCACCCGCCACATCCAGCTGATCAACGTCTGGCCGGAGCCGCACGGCGGTATCGGTCCCAAAGAGCTCAAATATCGCTTCCCGTGGACCTTCCCCATTCTCTTTTCGCCGCATGACTCGAACGTGCTCTACACCACTGGGAATGTGGTCTTCCGCAGCACGAATGAGGGGATGAGCTGGACGCCCATCAGCCCCGACCTGACCCGCAACGACCCCAGCAAGCTGGAGCCGTCAGGCGGGCCGATCACCAAGGACACCAGCGGCGCCGAGCACTACTGCACCATCGCCACCCTGCGCGAATCGCCCCACGAGCCGGGCGTGCTTTGGTCGGGCAGCGATGATGGGTTGGTCTATCTCTCTCAAGATGGCGGCCAGAACTGGGTCAACGTCACCCCGCCCGATCTGCCCGAATGGAGTTTTGTGCGCACCGTCGAGCCCTCCCCGCATGACCCGGCCACGCTCTATCTGGCCGCCACCCGCTACAAACTCGACGACCCGGCGCCCTATCTCTACAAGACGACCGATTATGGCGAAACATGGACGAAGATCGTGGCGGGCATCCCGGCGGACGACTATACGCGCGTCATTCGCGCCGACCCTGCCCAGCCCGGCCTCCTCTACGCCGGCACAGAGACGGGCGTTTATGTCTCGCTGGACGACGGCGCGTCCTGGCAGCGATGGGAGGCCAATCTGCCCGTGACGCCGGTCTATGACCTGCTGGTCAAGGAGAATGACCTCATCGCGGGCACGCATGGGCGCTCGTTCTGGATCACGGATGACCTGACCCTGCTGCGCTCATATGCCCAGGCTGCGCCCGACGCCGATAAAGTGCAACTCTTTGCACCGCATGCTAGCCAGCGCATCTTGCCCGATCTCTTTTCCGCGTATTTCCCAGCCGACGAGGGAAAAAGCTATGGCGTGGGGCTGGGCAAGGCCATCACAGCAGTCAACAAGAAGAACGACGATGGCTTTCTCGAAATGCAGGTGCTCGACGGCGGGCAGGGACGGACGCGCGGGGTGGTCATTCGCTACTGGTTGCCCACGGCGCCCGATGCGGATACAGTGCTGTCACTCGGCTTTTACGACGCTGACAACAAGCTTGTTCGCTCGTTTGTACCCAAGCCCGCCGGCTATGACAAGCTCGACGAGAAGCAAAAGGGGCTGAATCCCGGCCCGTGGATGCCGGCCCGCCAAGGCGTGAATCGCTTTGTGTGGGACATGCGCCACGAGGGCGCCGTCAAAGTGGCCGGCAACAAGACCGCCGGCGAGGCCGACCGTGGCCCGCTGGCGCTGCCAGGTGAGTACACCGTGCGGCTCACCGTGGGCGATGAGACGGCCAGCCAGTCGTTTGCCATCGTCAACGACCCGCGGGTGCAGACCCCGCTGGCCGACCTTCAGGCGCAGTTCGCCCTGCTGCAACAGATCTACGGCAAGATCTCCGACTGCCATCGGGGGATCAACTTGTTGCGCGATGTGATGGCGCAGGCCAAAGGCTGGGCCGAACGCCTGGGCAAGCGCGAGAACAGCCAATCCATTGCCGAAGCAGCGCAGGCCCTGGTGAAAAAGCTGGAGGCCATCGAGGATGTACTGATCCTGCCTGGGGAGCAGGCGGACACCTTCGGGCTGAATGTGCGCGTGCGGCTCAACGCCAAGCTTGCGTCGCTGATCCCCATTGTGGGCAGCGCCGACCGCGCCCCCACGCGCCAGGCTGGCGAGCTTTTTGCCGTCTACGCCGCCCAGGCCGATGACCAACTGGCCCAGCTTCAGGCCCTGTTGGACGGCGAGGTGGAGGCGCTCAACAGCCTCATCCAAGAGACAAACCTGCCCGCGATCCTGGTCTGACCGGCGGCGTCGATACGTTGCTCTATTTGAAACCAGGAAGTCTTGCGCCGGCAAAACCTCCTGGTTTCAACGCAACCGCAGTGCTGCCACCGCAATGGATTCTATTGATGAACGTTTTCTACTCCTGCTTTGCTAAACCCGCCTCGAGTTCGGCGATTGTTTGTTCAATTTCGGCACGGTCCGC
>JAHDWG010000348.1:0-4337 GCA_023384495.1 Caldilineaceae bacterium | reverse complement strand
TTCGAGCTCGAGATAACGTCGGAAATCCGTGATCGCCTCGGCCAGGTTACCTTGGATTCTGTGCGCGTCACCCCGATTGCTGTAGGCAAGCGCGAAGTCAGCATCGCGTTGAATTGCATTGTCAAAATCAATAATCGCCTTCGTAAAGTCACCCTGGGCTTTGTGGGCGTTTCCTCGATTGTTGTAGGCAAACGTGTAGTCCGGCGCAAGTTCGATTGCTTCGGAATAGTCTTCGATGGCCGCACCGAGGTCGCCTTGGTTGAAGTGGGCATTGCCCCGATTGTAGAAGGCAAAGAGATAGGTCGGGTCAAGTTGGGTGACTTCGGTATAATCTTCGATGGCCGCATCCAGATCGCCTTGGTTGAAGTGGGCATTGCCCCGGTTGAAAAAGGCAGCGATGTGGATCGAGTCGACTGGGATGTCTCCGGTGTGGCCATCTATCACCCCGTTGATGACCGCAGTGTAATCGTCGATGGCCGCACCCAGGTCGCCTTGGTTGAAGCGGGCATTGCCCCGATTGTAGAAGGCAAAGAGGTAGCTCGGGTCAAGGTGGATGGCTTCGGTATAGTCTTCGATGGCCGCATCCAGGTCGCCCTGGTCAAAGTAGGCATTGCCGCGGTTGTAGAAGGCAAAGAGATAGCCTGGGTCGAGTTTGATGGCTTCGGTGTAATTTGCAACAGCCTTGTCCAGATTGGTAGGTGTCGATTCATGATAAAGCCAGCCCAAGCGGAAATAGGCATCGGCAAGCCCCCCTGGCTGTGCTGTGGACGAAACCGAGGCGACGGCCGCCTCAATGCGCTGAATCGCCATCGTGTAATCTGCGTTTAGATAGTAGGATTGACCGATGGCGAACAGGGCGAGGAACGTCATTTGGCGCGGCAAATCGTCGGTAACAAATTGATGATAGCTCACAGGGTCAGCCGTCTGGGAGCGCGCTTCAGTGACCGTGACTTTTGACGCTTCAAGCTCTAGCTCGCGCAAATAGCGGAAATTTACGGTGACCCGTGCGCCCGTGTCATCTCCCCACATGACCATGCTTGCGTTGTAGTGCTTGCCTAATGTCTCCGCCTCCATCTGTTGGTCTGATGTCAGCACGGTAGGCTCAACCTCGACGCGCACTGTGCGCTCGCCGGTCTCGCTGGCCACGCTTCTGATCCTATCCCGAATTTCACGATGAATCCAGAAATCGGCGTTGCCCGCGGTAACATGGAAAGCAGGAATCAAGATCAACGTTTCGCCGGATGATTCAGTAGCAACGGCCAACGGTGTAGCCGTGAGCGTCGGTGTAGCGGTGGGTGTCGGCGTTTCGGTTGCCGTGATTCTGCGCACGTTTTGGACGGTAGCAAGCGTATTGGAGAAGAACCCCAACAGCAGGTTGAGGGGCGTCACAACGGCCACGACGAGTGCAAGGACGGCTGTCACTTTCTGCCACAGCGGTGCAGAACGCACTCGTTGCTTCAGCGTCTTGGAGGGCGGGTAGGCCTGGAGCCACGCCTCGACCGCCTCAGCCGGTATGCGCCAGGGGCCGCGCTCGTACTCTTGCACCGCGCCAGGTAGTTGACCCTCTCGACACAGGCGACGAACAAAGTCTCCAGACCTGCCCATGCGCGCAGCGGCTTGGGGGATGGTCAAGAAAGCAGGCTCTGTCGTGGGATTGGGGGCGGTCTTCTCCATGATACCCTCACTGGTCAAATCGATCACGAACGCTGCCGGCTTTTGCCCTTGCCCTGTGCCTGCCCCACCCGCCCGCTGCGGATGCGCTCGAGCAGGGCGGAGGCGGGTTCGTCGTTCGAGTTCTGCGGGACGAGTTCGCCCCGGAAGGCTTTGGCCAGGTTTGCCTGGTCGGCTGCGTCAGCCAGAACTTGATTGCAACCCTTGCTATTGCCGTTTAGCTAACTTCGCCTCCAGTTCGGCAATCCATTGCTCAACTTGTGGCCGAAGCTCTGTGTCAGGTTGTAGGGACAGATAGTAGTGAAAGTCTGACATGGCCTCGTGTAGCTTATCTTGGCTGGCGTATGCATGGCCGCGACTAATATATATCTCAGCAAGCCCCGGATCAAACGTGAGGGCCTTGTTGAAATCAGCAATCGCTTCCTCCGACCTGTTCAGATTGGCATATGCGTTGCCGCGATTGCTGTAGGCGGCTGCGAACCTAGGTTCAAGCTCAATTGCACGATTGAAGTCGATAATGGCGCTATCCAGTTTCCTTAGAACGAAATGTGCGTTACCGCGGAGGTTGAAGGCGATTGCATTTTCAGGTTGCAGTTCGATGGCTTTATCGCAATCCGCGATAGCCTCATCTGGTTTGATTAGGGACACATATGCTGCACAACGATTGTTGTAAGCTAGGACAAGGCTAGGGTCGAATGCAATTGCTGTCGTATACTCAGTAATCGCCGCTTCTGGCTTATTCTGGGCCTTATAGACAACCCCAAGATTGTAATAGGCAATGGCTGCTAGATCGGGCCTAAGTTCAATAACCTTGGTAAAGTCTACAATTGCCTCTTCCCACTTGTTCTGAGCGTTATAGGCACTACCACGATTGTTATAGGCCTCAGCGTAATCAGGCTTGAGTTCAACAGCCTTGCTGCAGTTGGCGATAGAGGCGGCCAGGTTTCCAAGTGAAGAATGTTGATATAACCAGCAAAGGCGATAATAGGCGTCAACCAGCTCAGCAGGTTTGACACTGTCTCCCAGTGCAGCGATTGCCGCTTCGATGGCGACAGCGGCTTGGGGATGAGCGTTATGGGTATAATAGCTCTGGCCGATAGCTAACAGGGCTAAAAAGGAAAGATGCCTGGGCAGATCATCCGTGATGAACTGTGCATAGGCGGGTGGATTGGCTAATTGGGTGCGTTCAGTCTCGCTAATGGTGACCCATGCGGCAGCGAAGGTGGATTCTCGCAGATGAAGGAAATTGACAATGACTTCAACGCCGGTATCCTCACCCCAGATGACCATACTGGCATTGTAGCGTTCGCCCAGCGTTTCAGCCTGGATTCGTTGGTCGGCGGCCAGTACGGCAGGTTCAATGGCGACGCGCAAGCTTTGCTCGCCGTGCCTGGCCGCTTCGGCTTCGATGGCGCGTTGGATTTTCTTATGTACTTCAGCATTGGTAACTGCGGTGTTGTGGAAGGTGGCGATCAGGATCAGGGTTTCGCCGGTTGTAGCGGTGGCAAAGGCCAGTGGTGTGGCCGTTGGGGTCGCCGTGGCAACCGTTGGTGTAGTTGTTGGTGTGGGGGCGGTCACGGCGCTGCTGATGGTGAAGGTGTTGCGAGCGATGAAGCCAACCGCGGCCAGACCGATGATGAGTCCGACAGCCAATAGCCAGGCAATGGCTTTGGGAATCTTGAGCGCGCCGATCTGGATGATATTTTTGCCGACTACGACGTTGTGCGCATCTGGGCCGATGCCAGCGGCAATGAGATCACCTTTGGCGCGGGGACCTGAGCCTGAGGGCGCTGCGGTATGGTCTGGATGATCGGGGTGTTGGTTTTCCATGAGATACTTGCTGATGACCTGAGCGAGAACGCTTATGACTGCCCCGCCCGTTCGCTGCGGATACGCTCGAGCAGGACGGAGGCGGGTTCGTCGTGCGGGTCCTGGGGGACGAGTTCACCCCGGAAGGCTTTGGCCAGGTTGGCCTGGTCGAGATGGTCTAGGAGATGAATAGCCGTTCGAGTCTCGGCCTCAACCTTTGTGAGCGATTGTAACGCTGACTCAATGCGCTCAACGATAAGGTTCATCTCTTCTAGCGGTGCCAACGGGATCGGGAGCGATGAAAGTTTGGTGAGGCTAATGGAAGCAAGATTAGTTGTCTGCTTTCCCTGTTGTAGAAAAAAGTCCTTGCCGAGTTCATTGGCGAAATAAGATACATAGTAGGGTGACATCTCTTTTAGTTTAAGGCGCAACCGAAAAACATGATTTTGATGAATGCAAGGCTCGATCTGTCCATCCCATACCCATCCTCTTCCCAGTTTGTCTCGATCTCCCCCTTCGTTCATGAGAATATCACCTGGACGCAAATATAGCCTTTCAGCCTCTGCTTCTGTTACGAACGTCGTTTTTACTTCGTTGAGATCCAGCCATCCTCTCTGAACGTTCGCAACACGAAGATAGGGTAATTCGAGCAGCTTTGTTTCTGCACTGCGCTGTTTACCGAGAGCAATGCCAGTCTTAATCTCGCATAGGTCGCTGGCCGTCACCCAGGCCCATCCTGATGGCAGTTGGGTTAAGGCATTGTCGTTAATTGTCTTGATTTCATGAGCGGCAATAAATGAAGTGATGTCGTCGGAATGATTATAGCGCCACTCCTTCGTAAGATCGCCGCGGAACGC
>JAHDWG010000347.1 GCA_023384495.1 Caldilineaceae bacterium | reverse complement strand
TCTGCCGCTGCAGGCTCTCGGCCATGTCGTTGAACGACATCGCCAGCCTTGCCATGTCGTCCTCGCCGCGCACGGGCATGCGCTCGGACAGGCGCCCGCCGGCGAAGCGGACGGCGACCCGTGCCGCCGACCGCACCGGCAGCACGACCTGGCGCGACACCAGCCACGCCAAGAATTTGCTCAGTTGGCGCCCCACCGGCACGGCGGACCTCTACAACCCCGACGACTATCGGTAGCGGCGCTGCCAAGGATGTGTGCAAGATGACCGAACTACGCCTTGCCCTGCTTGGATCGGGGTATATGGGGCGCACCTACGCCGAATGTATCGCCAAATACAACACCCGCGCCAAACTGGCAGCCATCAGTGGCGGGCGGCGCGCGCCCGGCCTGGCCGCCGATTATGGGGTGGCGCATGTGGCGGATTACGATGCGCTGCTCGCCCACCCCGATGTGGATGCCGTGCTGATCGCCACGCCGCACAGCCTGCACCGTGACCAGGTGACGCAGGCCGCCGCCGCCGGCAAGCATGTGTTGGTGGAGAAGCCCATGGCCACCTCGGTGGCCGATTGCGACGCCATGATCCACGCCTGTCGCACGGCTGGGGTTGTGCTCGAGGTAATCCAGACATTGCGCTTTCGTGGCGCGCTCGCGCGCGCCAGGCAGCTGATCGACGAAGGGCGGATCGGCCCGGTGCAAATGATCCGCGGCCAGTCGCTCTGCCTGAACTACATCATCGACACCGCGTCGTGGGCGGCGCTGCCCGAGAACGGCGGCGCCTTTCTCGACATGGGCGTCCACAACTTTGACATCATGCGCTTCCTCACCGGCGCCGAAGTCAGCCGCGTCTTTAGCCACGTCACCACCTATGGCGCAGTCGACGCGCCGGGGCTGAGCGCCATGACGCAGCTCGCCTTTGACAACGGCGTCGTCGCCCAGCAGTGGACTTCGTTCGAGTTCCCCTCCCAGGCCATGACCGACAGCCAGCACCGTTATGTGGTGGCCGGGGCTACGGGCGTGCTCGACATCGACGGCTACGGCAAGCTTCACCTCGACACCGAGGTGGGGCGCGAGTTGATCTGGGAGCAGCCGCCCATCGACTTTGTCAACCGCCCCCTGGAGCCAACCCGGCTGGAGGCCTTCTACACGCAGACCCAGTCGTTTATCGACGACGTGCTCGACGGGCGGCCCCCGACGGTTTCGGGTGCGGATGGCCGGGCCGCGGTGGCGATTGTCGAGGCGGCATGGGTCTCTTCGCGCACGGGCCAGGCAGTCACGCCAGCTTGATGAGGTCGATGGTTACAGTGCGGTTGCTTTGAAAACCGGACTTTGCCAAGAGCCGACTCCTTCAGGCGATTCCGGTTTTCAAACAGAGCTAATTATAGGCGTCGAATTCGCCATGCCACAGGCGTCGCATCTCGTCGCTCGTAACCAGCAGTTCATCCAACTTGCCTTGGGCGATGATCCGGCCGGCCTGGAGCACAATCACCCGATCAGCCCGCTGCAACACGCGGCGGCGGAGCGAGACGACCAGGAAGGTGGGCGCCGCTTGCCCGGCGTCGCGTTCAGCAAAGACCCGCTCCCAAAGCAGCCGTTCGGTTTCTACATCGAGCGCCGACGAGAGGTCGTCAAAGACGAGCAACTCGGCGTCGCGCACAAACATGCGCGCCGCCGCCGCGCGCTGGATCTGCCCACCCGATAGCCGCACCCCGCGCGCGCCGACCATCGTCTCCAGGCCGTCGGGCATGGCCGCCAGGTCGCGATCCAGCACGGCCCGGTGGATGGCGCCTGGCAGGTCGACCTGTGCCTCGGGCAGCCCAAGCAAGATGTTGTCGCGCAGACGGTCGCTAAAGAGGCGCGGCGTCTGGCCGGTGTAGGCGCAACGCGGCGGCGCAAAGAAGGCGGTCGGGTCCCGCACCCGCTCGCCATTCCAGTAGATTTCTCCTGATTGGGCGGGCAGCAACCCCAACAGCGCCTTGAGCAGCGTTGTCTTGCCCGAACCGATCCGCCCGGTGACCACCGTAAACGAACCCCGCGCCAGCGCCAGGTCGACGCCTTCGATGCCGGTGCTTTCGGGTGCGTCTGTCGTCGCGCGGCTTGCGCCGGCGGTCGGTGTGTGGTTGCCGACCACCTCTGGGTACCGATAGCACAGCCCAACCACGCGCAGCGCCTCCAGCCGGTCTGCGGCCTGTTTGGGTGGGGGGGATGGCGCGGGGCCGCTATCGACAACATGGAGCCGATGGGGCGCAGTCACGGCCAACGGGGGGGCGCCCTGCATCAACCGATCCATGCGCTGAAACGAAACGCCCACCTGGTGCGAGTGCGTGATCACATTGCCGATGGTGCGCATCCAGACGGTCACCGTCCAGATGTTGGTGGTAAAGAGGGCAAAGTCGCCAATCGTAAAGGCATTGTCGAGCATGGCCTGAGCCGCCAGCAACAGGATCAGCCCCGTGCCGATGGTGGTGGCGCTGCCGCCCAGCAAATCCACCACTTGGGTGAGCAGACGGTCGCGCACCATCACCGTGCGGCGCTGGTCGTTGAGGCGCGCAAAGTGATCGATGATCCGTTCTTCGCCGTGCGCCACCTTGATCGCCTGTGTGCTGTTGAACATGTCGCCGATCAGGCCGGTGACCCGGCTGGTGGCCTCGCGGCTCTGTTCGCGCGCCCGCTTGATCACGCCGCTCAGCCATTGCACGGCCACGACAATCACCGCCAAGGGGACAAATGTGCCCAGCGTGATCCACGGGTTGATACGCCACATGAGCACCAGCGAGATGACGGACGCGACCCCAAAGGCAACTGTATCCAGCAGTCGGATCATCATGTGGGCCACCTCGTTGGTATCGTCGCGCAGGGTGCTGATCACCTGGCCAGTGGCCTGGGGCCGCCCTTCGGCTGTCAACGGCAGCGCCACCGCCCCCGGCAGGTCGAGGATGCGGCCAAACATGTTGCGGATCATCAAGGCCATGCTATGGTAGCGGTAGGCAAAGTTGCCGTACAGGGCGACGACGATCCCCACCAGGGCCAGCGCCCCCAATCCCAGTTGATAGAGGGTCGCTTCGACCACCCCGATCTGCGGGCCAGGCTCCCCCGTAAGATAGTTGAAGAAGCCGCGCAGCACCAACCCCACCACCGGGATCATGAGCAGGCGAAAGCCAAATCCCCCCATGTCGAGCGACCAGTTGACCCACTGAAAGCGGATAAGACGGCCTAGATGTCGATAGGTGTCGAGAAGATTCATGGCAGCAGGTTCCCTACGCTACGCCCGCAGCGCGCTCCAGGTGACCCGCGCATTGGGGTCGGCATAGAGCGTGTAGGCCAGCCAGGTTGGATTGGCCGGGGCCAGGTCGCGGATGGCAAGGCGCGCCGACTGAAACGCCGCCGCCAACGGCTGGCCGGCGATCAACTGGGTGTAAAAGTGGATGGCGAAGGTTGCGGCCAGTTGGTCGTTGACCTCCCACAACGCGCCCACAAACGCGCTGACGCCGATGTCATTGACCAGCCGCTCGGCCCAGCCACCCAACCCGGTGAGCGCAAAGCCAAGCTGCCCGCCCTCGCAGGCGTTGAGAAAGACCAACGGGCGCTCGCGGCGCAGGTTGATGCTGCGCTTGCCCGCCAGGTCAGCCGGTCGCAGAACCTGGTTATCGTCGAGCGCCAACTGTGCGTCATCGGGGTTGTCACGGCTAAACACACCGTGCGCGGCCACATGCAACAGCTTGATGCGCGCCGTGCTCAGGGTGTCGAGCACCTCGCGCAGCCGGCCCAACCGCGCCCCCACATCCAGCCCCCGGCTGCGCAGACTGTCGAAAAAGGCCAGCTCCTCTTTGGTGTAGGCCAGGTTCGAGCTGGGCGCCACCAGGCGGGCGGCCTGAACGTCCACCGTGGCCGCCATCCCGCGCCCGCCCTCGTCGGCATGGCCGGGCGTCAGCCAGCGCGCCAGGTGAAAGACCTCGGCCAGAAAGCCATCCTCTTGCACGAGATCAGCGGCGCGGTCATAGGCGAAGGGCTTGACCATTTCCCACGGGATCCACGGCTCCTGGCTGATGATGAGCAGCGTCTGCACCTTGCCTGCCTCGCGCAGCGCCTTGATGCGCCAATACTCCTGCCGCAGTTGGGGCGAGAAGAGCCGGCTGAAAAGGTCGTGCCCCAGGTTGGCAATGGACTCGACGGGGTCGACCCCATCGGCGTCTGCCGGCGTGGCGGGCGCCTGGGCGGCCAGCGCGCTCAGCTCGCGGTAGGTCTGATCGAGAATCTGTTGGGGGTCGGCGGCCAGTTGCACCTCGCCCAGGTCGCGGTCGTGGTAGCCCAGCTCGGCATTCTGCGCGTGGAGACGGAAGCGCAGCCGCCGCGCCAACGGGTCGAAGAGAATGCGCAGCTCCAGGTCGGGCGGCGGGGGCGGCGCGGCGGGGATCGGCTCCAGCACGCCGGCGCCGGGCCGTGGCTGCGCCCGCGCCCGGGCCAGGTCCAGTTGGGCCACAATGTCCGCCGTAAAGCCCCCGCTGAGCAGCAGCCGCCCCTGGTGATAAACATCGAGCGTGATGCGCATCTCGCCCGTCTGGTCGCCCGCCTGCAACAAGAAGATCGCCGGCTGCGAATCGGCATGGCTGTAGAGGCGAAAGGCGCGCCGCGGGTTCTGCGTCCACTCGGCAAAGCCCATCGCGCCCACCACCACCTCGAGCAACTCGGCCCGGTTGACATCGGCAAAGCTCACCGTCGTCTTCTCGGCCATGCGGCTCCCTTCGACCGCCTCCCGCGTCAGCCGCAGGGTCAGCGGCTGCACCGTCTGCGGCAGCGTCTGCGCCGGGAAGCCAACCGCGGTGTGGAATTCGACCTCGGCCCCGCCGGTCGAGACGCCGCGCGTCGGCCCGCGCGTGGGGTCGGGCGGCGCAATCGACTTGGCCTGCATGGGCGAGACGATCTCGACCTGGCGCAGCGCGCTCCCCACCGTTTCGGAAAAGTGAAACCAGAGCGACTGCGCGCCCACGAGCGCGCCCGGTTCGAGCAAAAAGACCGCCGGCAGCGACGGCCCCGCGGGGTAGACGAGGAGCGTGCGCGTCCAGTCGCCGGTCTGCTCGCCAAAGCCGGGCGCGTGGAGCGTCATCTCCAGTTCGGTGGGGCGGGTGGGGTCGGCAAAGGGGACGTGGATGGCGTCGACCTGTTGTTCGCGCGGGCGGGTGTCGGGCGCCAGGTGGGCCACAACCGGCAGCGGCGCGTTGGCGTCGGGTTGCGGGGCCACGCGCACATGCAGTTGGAAGGCCACCCGCCGCACGGCGTTGGCGCTGGTCTCGGCGGTAGCGACGGGCCTGGCCAGCACAAACATCAGGTTGCGCACCTGTTCGTCGCCCAGCGTCACCAACATGCGATAGCTGGGCCCCTTGCCGGCGAGCAGGATTGGCTGGTAGCGCGCCAGCACATCGGGCATGGCCTCCAGCGCCTTGAGGAACTCGATGATGCGCCCGGCGCGCTGAAAGGGCTGCAAACCGGGCAACGTCTGCCAGAGCAAGCGGCGCTGTTGCTCGATCTGCTGCTGCACGTTCGGTGGCAGCGTGGCCCAGTCGGCCAGCAGCGCCTCCAGCACGTTGGACAGCGTTTCTGCGCACCGCCGCTGGTCAAAGACTTGGTCGTCCATCGCGCCCCCCCCACACCAGTAGTAGCGCCTACAGTCGCTTACGTATCCAAGCGCCTGAAGGCGCTACTACGGTTGCGCCGCCACTTATTCCCCTCGCCAGACGGGCGCGCGCTTCTCTTGAAAGGCGCGCATGCCCTCTTTTTGATCCTCGCTGCCAAAGAGGATGTAAAAGAGCTTCTGTTCGTAGGCCAGCCCCTCGCTCAGCGGCAGCTCATACGCCTTGTTGACCGCCTCTTTGCCCAGTTGCACAGCCAGCGGCGCGCGCGCCGCGATCTGCGCCGCCAGCGCGATCGCTTCGTCCAGATAACGCTCCACCGGCGCCACCCGGCTCACCAGCCCGGCGCGCAGGGCCTCGTCGGCGCTGAGACGGCGGTCGTTGAGCACCATTTCCATGGCCAGCGATTTGCCCACGGCGTGCGTCAGCCGTTGCGTGCCCCCGGCGCCGGGGATGACGCCGATGTTGATCTCGGGCTGGCCAAAGCGGGCGCTTTCCGACGCGACGATGATGTCGCAGTTCATGGCCAGCTCGCAGCCGCCGCCGAGGCAGTGCCCGCTCACCGCGGCGATGAGCGGCTTGCGGATGGCGCGCAGGCGCGCCCAGCGGTCGGTCATGCCCCGGCGCACCATCGACGTCACCGAGGCCTCGGTCATCTCGCGGATGTCGGCCCCGGCGGAGAAGGCGCGTTCGTTGCCGGTGATGACCAGCGCGCCGATGGCCGGGTCGGCGTCCAGCCGTTGCAGCGCTGTTAGCAGCTCCTCCATCAATTGGCCGCGCAGCGCGTTGAGCACCTGGGGCCGGTTGAGGCGCACCAGGCCCACGCCGGGCGCGGGCGTTTCCACGAGTACATCTTGCGCAGCATCGTGAGCGTCCATTACACTCTCCAAACCGGGCATGTAGGCCCGTTCAATCGGCCAGCAGAATCATGTCGTTGCGGTGAACGGCCACCGTGCCATAGGCGTAGCCCAGCCGTTCGGCGATGGCGTCGGAATGGCAGCCGGCGATCAGCCGCATGTCGTGGCTGTTGTAGGCGGCAATGCCGCGCGCCAGCTCGTGGCGGTGCAGGTCGTAGATCGAGATCGTGTCCCCACGCAAGAATTTGCCCTCGACGCGGGCGATGCCGGCGGGCAGCAGGCTGCGACCGCGCTGGGTGAGCGCCAGCGCGGCGCCGTCATCGATGATCAGCTTGCCCGCGGGGCGGTGGCCGGCCAGAATCCACGCCTTGCGGTTCTCCAGCGGGTTCTCCACCGCGGGGAAGCGGGTGCCCAACGGCTCGCCCGCCGCCGCCCGTAGGATCACGTTGGGCTCTCGCCCCGACGAGATCACCACCGCAACGCCGGCGCGGCGCGCCTTGTCGGCGGCTTCGAGCTTGGTGACCATGCCGCCCACCCCGAGCCCACTCTTGCTGCCGCCGGCCAGCGCGCGCAACGTCTCGTCGATCCGGCGCACCTCGGGGATAAGCTGGGCGGTGGGGTCTGTGCGCGGGTCGGCGGTGAAGAGGCCGGGCTGGTCGGTGAGGATGACGAGCAGGTCGGCGCCAACCAGGGTGGCCACCAGCGCCGAGATGTTGTCATTGTCGCCCACCTTGATCTCCTCGGTGGCGACGGCGTCGTTTTCGTTGACAATCGGCACAATGCGGTGTTCGAGCAGCGCCAAAAAGGCATCTCGGGCGTTGAGATAGCGCTGGCGATTCTCCACATCGGCGCGGGTGATGAGGATCTGCCCCACATGGATGCCGTAGATCTCAAAGAAGCGCTCCCACGTGAACATAAGCCGGCTTTGCCCTACGGCGGCAAAGAGCTGCTTGCTGGCGATGGTGGGCGGCAGGTCGGGGAAGTTGAGGCGCGCTCGCCCGGCGGCCTGCGCCCCCGACGAGACGATCACCAGGTCGTGCCCGTGGCTGTGCAGTTCGGCGCACTGGCGCACCAGCTCCACAATGCGCGGCTGATCGAGATGGCGCGTCCCCCCGGTCAAGACGCTGGTGCCCAGCTTAATGACAATCCGTTTGTGCATAGTGCGTGGCGATGAAAATCCCGGCAGCGCGGAACCGATCAATGGTGAAACAAGCTACAGTATAATCGATCGCCAGCCATTCAACCAACCGATTTGATTCTTGGGGTGTGTGTAGGATTTGGGGGGAGCCGGGCCGCAACGACCGCCCAGCGCCAAAGTGATTGGGCTAAGTGGCGCAAAAGCCTTATCAACGGGGCTTAGCCCTGTACGTTCACGGCGGGGCGG
>JAHDWG010000346.1 GCA_023384495.1 Caldilineaceae bacterium | reverse complement strand
CCCAGAATCAAACAACCCGGCATCGTGACGATGCCGGGTTGTTTGCTGTGTATGAAGTTGTCGAGGGATCGGTAACTGTTCGCCTACTTCTCAATGGGGAGCCGGACGGCGTTGCCCCATTCCGTCCACGAGCCATCATAGTTGCGCACTTGCGGGTAGCCCAACAGGTAGCTCAAGACAAACCAGGTGTGGCTCGAGCGTTCGCCAATGCGGCAGTAGGCCACCACATCATCCCCTGGCTTGAGACCGATTTCGTCTTCATAAATCGCCTTGAGCTCTTCCACGCTCTTGAAGGTGCCGTCGGCATTGGCTGCGCGCGCCCAGGGAACATTCTTGGCGCCGGGGATATGGCCGCCGCGGATGGCGCCCTCCTGCGGGTAGCTGGGCATGTGCAGCAATTCGCCCTTATACTCGCCCGGGCTGCGCACGTCCACCAGCGGTTTCTTGGCGGCAATGTGCTGGAGCACATCTTCGCGATAGGCGCGAATCTTGCTGTCGTCGCGCGTAGGCGTGGAGTAGTTGCTCGCCGTGTAGGTGGGGGTCTCGGTGGTCAGATCGCGCTTCTCTTCCACCCACTTCATGCGCCCGCCGTTCATCACCTTGGCGTTGGTGTGCCCGAATAGCTGGAAGACCCAAAACGCATAGGTGGCCCACCAGTTGTTCTTGTCGCCATAGAAGACCACCGTGGTGTCGGGCGTGATGCCATGACGGCTCATGAGCGAGGCAAACTTTTCGGCGCTGATGTAGTCGCGCACGGTGGGGTCGTTGAGGTCGCTCTGCCAATCAATGTGGATGGCGCCTGGGATGTGCCCTGTGCTATAGAGCAGGACATCCTCGTTGCTTTCCACCAGCCGCACATTGGGGTCATTCAGATGCGCGGCCACCCAATCCGTGCTCACGAGCACATCGGGATTTGCATAGTCAGTCATGGAACAATCTCCTTTACGTTCATAGGTTCATACGAATCCAATCATACCCAACCAACACGACCCAATGTCGACCAAACGACATGGGCCGCCCAAACAGACGATTGCGCTCGCCCATAGCGCAGCCAGACGCCGCGTTGCTCCGCCACACGGCCACCGCCGCTTGCGCAGTGCAGTCGGCATCCAATTGCGAGAATCGATCAGAATGGTGGGAGACAACACTTGGTTGACGCGCACCGGGCAGGCAGCGTTTGGGGCGTCAACAACAGGCGCAACACGAGGAGGTGCAACAACAAGTACAGAAGCAGCTCTGGGGCAAACGAGAAAGGCCAGAGGGCGTCCGGTTGGAGAGAAAACTTTGCCAGTCACCCCGGTAGGGCCCCATGATGAGCCTACGCATGGCGAGCTCCTTTCAGACAAACGATGGG
Organism: Caldilineaceae bacterium; assembly: GCA_023384495.1. Taxonomy (GTDB): domain Bacteria; phylum Chloroflexota; class Anaerolineae; order Caldilineales; family Caldilineaceae; genus CFX5. Next base: position 6,604 of record JAHDWG010000346.1, on the reverse strand, counting down.
AGGAACCAATTACAATGTGATGCGCGCGCCAGTATAGTGGGCAAGTGGGCGCTTGTCAAATGATGAGGCGATCCGGGCGCGTCACCGAATACGCCCGCCACCCTGTCTGAGTAGGCGCGGGCGGCAAATTATGGTACGCTATACCCATTGGGTACTCTCCGCCAACCATCACCATTTCGCACATCGGCCTATGTCCACAACACCGGTTATTGACATCCAACACTTGCGCAAGGTCTACACCGTGCCCGTGCGCGACGCGGGGGTAGGCGCTGCGCTGCGCGGGCTCATCCATCGCGAGACGCGCGCGGTCGCCGCCGTGGATGACATCAGCTTCGCCGTGGCCGCGGGCGAAGTGGTCGGCTTTTTGGGGCCAAACGGGGCCGGCAAGACCACCACGCTCAAGATGCTGGCCGGGTTGCTCCACCCCACTGCGGGCCTTGCCACCGTGTTGGGCTTTACGCCGCAGCGCCGCGAGCGCGACTTTTTGCGCCGCATCACCCTGGTCATGGGCAACCGCAACCAGTTGCAATGGGACATCCCCTGCATCGATTCATACGAACTTAACCGCGCCGTCTATCGGATTCCCCAGCCAGCCTATCGCCACACGCTGGACGAGTTGGTGGAGATGCTCGACCTGGCGCCCCTGCTCAACAAACCGGTGCGCAATCTGTCGCTCGGCGAGCGGATGAAATGCGAAATAGCCGGCGCGCTGCTACATCGCCCGCAGGTGCTCTTCTTGGATGAGCCAACCATTGGGCTGGATGTGACCATGCAGCGGCGCATTCGCGAGTTCGTGCGCGAGTACAACCGGCGTTCGGGCGCCACGGTGCTGCTCACCAGCCACTACATGGCCGATGTCGAGGCGCTATGCAAACGCGTCATCGTCATTCACCAGGGCAAGCTGCTCTATGATGGGGAGCTGAGCGGCCTGGTGCAACGCTTTTCGCCTCACAAAACGATTGCCGTACAACTGCTCAACGGCGCCGGCGATCTCTCAGCCTTTGGCGAAGTGGTGGAACAGAGTGAAGGGATGGTCAAGTTGCGCGTGCCCAAGGCGGAAACTGCCCGCGTCACCGGTCGTCTGCTTGCCGAAATCCCCATTGCCGACCTCACCGTCGAAGACCCACCGATCGAGGAGGTGATCGAGCAGGTCTTTGCGCAGCCATCGGCGCCATAAGCTCCCGACAAACGCACAGCTCCATTCAGCAGCCATAGCCACGATTTGTCACAGGAATCAGTTGACGGAGATTCGCATGCAAGATCGCGCCACAGTCGCAATTGCAGCTGAGAAGCCGGCTGCAACAGGGCATAACATCCCCTTTGGCGAAGCCCTCAAGGTTTGGCTGCGGGTTGCTGGGCTGAGTTTTGGCGGCCCCGCCGGGCAGATCGCGGTGATGCACCGCATCTTGGTGGACGAAAAACGGTGGATCGGCGAGAGCCGTTTTCTCCATGCGCTCAACTACTGCATGTTATTGCCGGGGCCGGAGGCGCAGCAACTCGCCGTCTATCTTGGCTGGCTACTGCACAAGACCAGAGGCGGCGTTGTCGCTGGAACGCTCTTTGTGCTGCCCGGCTTTCTCGCCATCCTGGCCCTGAGCTACATTTACGCGGCCTTCGGGAATGTGGGTCTGGTTGAGGGTCTCTTCTTTGGCCTAAAGGCCGCGGTACTCGCCATCGTGCTTCAAGCGGTCAACCGCATCGGCAAGCGGGCGATGAAAAACCGTGCGATGGTCGCCATTGCCGCAATCGCCTTTGTCGCAATCTTCTTTTTTGGCGTCCCCTTCCCGCTGATCATTCTGGGGGCGGCGCTGATTGGGTTTCTCGGCGGGCGGGCGGAATCGCCGTCCTTTCGGCTAGGAGGCGGCCACAGAAGCGAACAAGGCTCCCTGCTGGCGGATAAGGATTCGGCGCTCGGCGAGCACACCCCTGCACACGCCCAACCAGACCTCGCCTGGTCGCTGCGGATTTCGGCCATTCTACTGTTGTTGTGGCTCTCGCCGGTCGTTCTCCTCGTTGTCAGCCTGGGGCCGGACAATGTCTTCAGCCAGATCGCGCTCTTCTTTACCCAGATGGCGGTTGTCACCTTTGGCGGGGCCTACGCCGTGCTCGCCTATGTGGCGCAGGCGGCAGTCCAGCACTATGGCTGGCTCCAACCCGGTGAGATGTTGGACGGGCTCGGCATGGCGGAGACCACGCCAGGGCCGCTGATCCAGGTCGTCCAGTTTGTTGGCTTTATGGGCGCCTATCGCCACGCCGGTGGGCCCAACCCCATGTTGGCGGCAACCCTGGCCGCGATCCTGACTACCTGGGTCACGTTTGTTCCCTGCTTTCTCTGGATTTTTCTTGGCGCCCCCTTTATCGAGACGCTACGCGACAACAAGGCGCTGACGGGTGCGATGGCGGCGATTACGGCCGCCGTTGTCGGCGTAATCTTGAACCTGGCCATCTGGTTTGCGCTGCATGTGCTGTTCGACCAGCTGACCCCGTGGGCAGGCTATGGAATCAGCATGGAGCTTCCACTCTGGCGGACGCTGAATGCGCCGGCGCTGGTGCTCACGCTCACGGCCATTCTCGCCATCTTTTGGTTGCAGGCGCGTATGCTCACAACGCTCGTTCTCTGCTCGGCTGCCGGGGTGATCTGGTTTTTGGTCAGCGGTTCAGGCTGAGCGGCAGTTTGGGGGCTATACTGCGGTTGCTTTGAAAACCAGACTTTGCCAAGAGATTTACTGCATCGAGTAACTCCGGTTTTCAAACAGAGTTCAGTATCGATGTTTGGTTTCAAACAGAACTCCCATCAAAGGTGGTCGGTGGTGGGCCGGCGTGGAATGCGCAGCGTAAAGGTTGTGCCGACCCCTTCCTGGCTTACACAGAAGACAGACCCGCCGTGTCGCTGCACGGCATGTTTGACAATCGTGAGGCCCAACCCAAGCCCAGGCCGCAAGGTAGCATTGGGCGCCCGATGAAATGGGGTGAAGAGGTATTGCAGATCGGCTTTTGGGATGCCAATGCCGGTGTCTTGGATCGTCACCTCAATCTCCCTTTCGGTGCTGGCCACCCTCATCTGCACCGCCGAACCGGCGGGTGAGTACTTCACTGCGTTGGAAAGCAGATTCAGGATCGCCTGCCGAAAAAGCGCCGGGTCCAGCAGCACAAGACACTCCGGGTCGACCGCCTCCAACACCAATTCGTGCCCTTCGAGGATCGGCGCATATTCAGCCGCGATGGAGCGGCATAGTTCGTTCAATTTGACCACTTCAGGCTGAAAGGTCATCTCGGCTGACTCTGCTTCACTGATGGCGAGCATGTCATCCAACAGGCGCGAAAGATGATGCACCTGCGACCGGATCACATCAAAATAGGTTTTGCGCTGCTCGATCGACAGCCGTTCGCCGCGCCGATCCAATAGGTCATTGGTTGCCATGATGATGGACAATGGCGTGCGAAACTCATGAGAGATGAGGCTGATGAAACGCGATTGGAGGTCGTTCATGGCTCACATGCTGCTCAACGGGTGGTTGTCTAGAGTGAGTTCAGTTTGAGAGCTCGAATTCAATAAGCCGCGCCGCCTGGCGTCTCAGCTCCAGGCGGCGTCACTCAGAATCATGCCTGGATGAATGGCTCCGTGTTCCCTTGACAGCGATGCAACGTCGATGTGGGTAAACCGGGGATGTTACCGTGGGTTGCGGCTGGGCGATGTAGTGCGCCCGCCAAACCCGGCGGGCGACCCTGGGGTCGCCCGCCACAAAATGCGCGAGGCCAAGCCTATGGGTTGTGGTCGCCATCGTGAACGTGTATAGGCGTATGGCGATGGAAAACACCGGCCTGGTGCAGCCGCTGGTGCAGCCGGTTGTAGGCGCCTTCCAACGTGGCGCGCATCTGCTTGAAGCGTTGTGCGTCGGGTCGGGGCGCAATGGTGTCCACGTAGGCAATGGCGCCCTCGATTTGTTCGAGCACCGCCATCGCGTCATGTGCGACAAAATGGGGCGCGCCGCCCACGGTCAACATGACTGCGCTGGTGTGCGCGGCAATCTCTTCGGGCTTGTTGCGATAGCTGCCACGCACGCGCAGCGCCACCCAAGTCGATTCGCGGATGGGCGCTAAAAAGCTGCCCGCAGCCTCCAGCGCGCCGCCCCCATTCACCTGTTCAACGACCAGCCCGCCCACCACCACTTCGACTTGTTCGATCGGCAGGCTCACCGATTCGACGCGCCAGGCAATATTCACTGCGCCCCCACCGGCGGGCAATTCGATCCGCCCCCCTGGCGCCACCCCTTCGACGCGCAGCTCGGCCAAGGGCCCAACCGTAACAAAGGTGTCGCCGGCCTTGACTGCCGCCATCCAGTTCTCATAGGTAAATTCGCGGCCGCCCAACTGGGCATAGGTGCGGATGCCGCCCAGCAGCGAGGAGGCGGCCATCTTGTCGGACCCACCGACGACTGGCACATGATACCCCAGGTTGAGATAGCGATACCAGTCGGCCACGCCATAGGGGCTGATCTGACCAAGACCGGGGAAGAGCGGGTTGAAGGTCATCATCTCGATGCCGTGCACAAGCCCCAGCACAATGTCCGCCGCCCGCTCCAGTTGCGGGTTGGGCGCATGGGGCATGACCACCAGCCCGCCCTGGTCGATGCAGCGCTGCGCCCACTCGGCCATGGTCACCTCCTGCGGGTCGCCAATTGCCGACTCCGACGGGCCGCCCGTGCAGAGCGGGTGGATCATGGCCCCGGCATAGCCAAGCAGCGAAATGTGGCCCAACACCTGCATGCGGTTCTCGGTGCCGACGCGCACAAGAAATTCGCCGTCGCCGCCAAACTCTTTGGCGCCCAGCGTGGTCTTGCCGTCGAAATCGCTCACATTGCTGAACATCTCACCCCATTGGCTTGCCAACAGATTCACCACATGGACGCCCTCGGCCTCGCCTTCGAGCAGCGCGGTGGTAGGGCTGAGAAAATGCACATGCGTGTCCGCCGTCACCCACCCCTGTTCGCGCCAGCGCAACACCTTCTCCACCTCCAGCGTGATCTCCTTCGTCTCCGGCGTGATCGCTAGCCGTTGCCGCACCGGCTTTGTTTCATAGCCACGCGTCGCCTCGACATAGACCTCGCCCAGCGGCAGGTCGACAATGCACTCGCCACGCACGTAGGCATACTGGTTCTGCGCATTGACAAATTCGCCATAATTGTCTTCGAACCAAAAGGGGTTGACCTTGCGGTGGTTGCCGCGCGGGGGCAGATATTCGCCATGCGCGCCGTGAAAGTGGATGCGCACAGCCACGGGCCGCCGGCTGCCCTGCTCGACAATCCGCACCGTCACAGGCCGGTGTGCAGGGGAGACAGCGACAAGCGCGCCGTCGGCATCGGCGGCGCCGGCTGGAGTCGTCGCCAGCTCGCTCAGATCATACGCCTGGTGCGAGTCAGGGCCGGTGGCCACATAGAGCCGGGCTTGGGGATGGGCCGCGTATTCGATCAGGACGGCGGTTTCTGACTGCGCGGGCAGCACCACCGGCTCGGCCCCCAACCACCGGCCCTGGTCATAGTCGAGCGCCGCCCGCGCCGAGATCACGACGCCCAAGTCAATATCGACGCCCTCCAGCTCGCCCAGCGCATTGAGCCGCGCGCCTTCGGGCAGTGTGAGGCGCGCCTTCTGGCGCACTCCGGGGCGCAGCGGGTGAGAGGCCACGTTGGTCAGCGTGATGGCGAAGATCAGCGAGCGTTCGGTTTGCGGTGTACAGACCAGCCGGCGGATTGGCGCGTCCGGGTGGGGGTTGGGCAGCGCATAGAGCCAAAGCCGGTCGGCAGACCGTTCGCGGCCCGCCACGTGGCGCGTTTCACCTCGACCATAATCACCGGTTGGCGTGCGCCCCAGGCGTATCTCTTCGGTCACGGTATGAAAGACCCCCGGTTTGAGCGCCGGGATGGCGGCAAAGGCGCTGGCCCCCCACTGGATATGACTCTGCTGGATGGCAAAACGGCGCAGAATGGGCGTCGTCACCTTGCCGCCGTCGGCATACTCGAGCGTGTAGTCTGAGACCAGGTGGCCCAGTTCGTTGCCGTCCACGGCGAAATCGGCCAGCCCATCCTGATAATTGGTGATGCGGTCTTCGACGATGTGCAGAAAGAGCACATAGGTGGCTAGTTGATCAGACAGGTCCACCGTGACGGGTGATTGGTCTAAAAGGATCACATTAGGTTCGTTCGGGCCACCACAGGCAAAGGGGACGCCATGATACGACTGGGCGCCAGTGACGAGGGCAACATCCGCCGGGGGCCGCAGCGCGCCGGTGAGCGTCTGGCGATCGACATTGAAGACGCGGGTCAGCGGAACGGGCGTAAAGTGCGGCGAAGGTGGGAGCTTCATTGGCAGTTTCTCCACAGCGCTGGCAGGTTTGGATAGGGTTGGGGTAGAATTTTATCACATTGTGGCAAAGAAAAGTAAATACCTTTTCAGCACATACTCGCCGGTAACGAAACTGAAAGGAAGAAGCAACATGATGGGCCAGCGCATTGTTGACCTAACCCTGACGGCCTACGACGGCATGAGAGGGGTGGCAATCAGCCCCAATACATCCACGGCCAATGAGGGGTACAACACCACCAACCTG
>JAHDWG010000345.1 GCA_023384495.1 Caldilineaceae bacterium | reverse complement strand
GGCCCGCGCTGGTTGGGGAAGAGCGCCGCCAGATATTGCTCAATCGCCTGTGTCTCCGGCTCTGAGCCAGGGCCGCTGCCGCGAAAGGTGTCGCGACAGGCCGCCTCGGTCGAGCAGCCTTGCCCTTCGCACTGGCCCCACTTGAAGCTGCTGTTGCGGTTGAGGTCGACGCCATAATAGGAGAGGAATGGGCTGACATTGGTGCAGCCGTCATTGCGGTTGGTGTTCTTGCGCCAGTACAGGAGTTGCTCGGCCCACTTGCGGCCATCGGGGTTGGCAATCGGCAGCACATGCACTTCGGTCTGGTCGAGAATCCAAGTGGCGTCGGGGTCGCTTCCGTACCCGTTGACGAGTTGCTCGGCAAAGCGCGTCGCCAGCTCGGCGGTGGCCAATTCGCGGGCGTGGATGGCGGCCAGCAAGAAGAAGCGTGGTTTGGGGCCGGGGATGGCGCGGTTGGTCAGCACGAGCAGGTTGAGGTCATAGCCGGGGCCATGTTCGGGGTAGGCCTGATTCCAACTGGCGCCGATGGGGACCCAGGTGGCCAATGCGGGATGCGCGGCGGCCAGGGCGGCCAGGGCGGCGAAGGTCTCTTCCACGGTGCGATAGCAGGCATAGCCAGGGATCCCCCCCTGTTGCCGGGCGGCGAAGAGGGGCTGGAGGTGCAGTTGCGCCGTGCGCGCGGCATCGACCTCAACCCGCATGCCACTGCGCTGTAGCGCCGCGGCTTGGGCCTGCGCCAACATCGCCACCACATAGCGCTCGTTCGGATCGTCGCTGTGGCGCACCTCCCATACATCGAGCATGGCCGCCATTTCGTTGAGCTGGCGCTCGTCGGCAAAATAGATGCGCGCCACCACAAAGATTTCGGCGAGGGCCACGCCGTCGTTGGTCGAGGCGGGCTGGTGCTCCGGCGCGAATGGGGCGCTTGATTCCGCTGCCTGGGCGGGGCGCGCCAACGCCATCCACGCCAGCAGGGCCATCGCCAGCCAACCGATCCGCGCGGCAACCCTGCTCCCTCCGTGGCTATTGTCCAAACCCAAACTCCCTTACGCTGAAATAGATTGGGATCATGAGCACTGCGCCGGCGAGAATGGTGAAAATCTCCAAGAAGACCCAGCCCTGGGCCGCGCGGGTCCACGCTCGGGGCCAATCCCACGCGGCCCAATGGCGCGCCTGATAGCGATAGCGCACCAGGTATTGTTCGGCGGGCGCAACTGGCTCCAGCGGGTGGATGTCCCAGCCGGCGTTGTGAAAGAGGCGCGGCAGCGACATCACTGCCCAATGGGCCAGCAGCCCCAATGGCAACACAATGAGCGTCACAAAGATCACCAGGCCCACCGCCGCGTTGACAACGTAGAGCTTGGACGGTGTGAGCACGGTCATCACTGTATGCACGCGATCTGTCCAAAACCAGGCCAAAAAGAGCAGCAAGGGCGAAGCCAGCAACCAATGACCCACGCCATTGCCACCCGGCGTAGCTTCCACCAGATCAGCGGGAACAACCCGACGTACAAGCTTTGTCTCTGTTTCTGTGCTCATGCAACGTTTGCCTAGTCTAGACGGTTCCAACCGTCGAAGCAATCAACATGTATGGATACCCGTTATATGACGAGGTCAAGCGAACGGTGTCTCCTCTGTGTTCTCCGTATTGCGCGCAGTCTGAGCGTGCCGCCAGTATAGCTCCGGGCGGTGGCGGTTGCGCCAGCGCCACCAAAGGCCCACCGGGTAGCCGGCCATCTTGGCGCAGTCGCCCATCACGCGGAGCACAGGGACCAGTAGCGCAGCCCCCATGCGCTGCGCCGGGGACAGCCCGCCCCCCACCACCGCCAGCCGCCGCCATGGTCGCCAACAATAGGCGAGCGCCCCGGCCAGCAACCCAAGCCACCCCAGCTCGCGCGCAAAGAGGCCAAAGAAGGCATGGCCCAACAATGCAGGGATGGCCACCAAATAGGTGGCGTAGCGGATGGCGTGCCGTTTGCGCCACAGGTCGGCCTTGCCGTCGCCCCGCGCATAGCGGTAATACTGTGTCCAAAAGCTGCGCAAATTCTCGCGTGGGCGAAAGTGGGCCACCGCCTCCGGCGCCCATTCAAATGCAGTGGGCTTGTGCGGACGCTGGGCGTTGAGCGCAAAATCGAAGAGCAGGTCTTCGCAATAGTCCAACCATTCGGGATAGCCACCGGCCTGCGCCCATGCCGCCTTGGTAAAGGCTACCGACCGGCTGCTGGGGAGAAAGGCGCGCGGGTCGATGTCGCCCACAAGGGGGAGCACCGTGGCGGCCATGGCCGTGGTGAAGACGCCATCCACATCGGGGACAAAAAAACCGGCAACAGCCACCGGCGCTTCGCACCCGCGCAAAGCAGCGTTCTCCCACGGGGCGAGCAGGTGGGCGAGCCACTCGGGCGCCAGCCGCACCCCAGCATCGGTGACGGCGATCAGCGGCCCCTGCGCGGCGGCAATCGCCAGGTTGCGCCCCCGGCTGATGTTGGCCCCCGGCTCGACCAGCACGCGCACAGTGGGCAGCCGGTCGGCGTGGGCCTGGGCATAGGCTGCGATCAGCGCCGGTGTGCCGTCGACGCTGCCGCCATCGCAGAAGAGGACCTCGTCGGGCTGCCGTGTCTGCGCCGCCAGCGAGTCGAGCAGGCGATGGATGGAAGCGGCTTCGTTATAGACGGTTGCAATCACAGAGACGCGCATGGCGCTATTGTGCCGCAAGTGCGCGTTCTATGCATCTTTCGGGGCGGGCGGATGAACGTCGGGGTGATCGGCGGGATGACGCGCCGGCCAATAGCCGAGGGGTGATGGAAGTAATTCTGTCTTATACGAACCTGCGCTATAATGAAAACGATGGTTTGGCGCACCGCGTTGTTGCGATTGTTGCCCGCAATCACGTTGATGAAGAGTCAGACTGAATACGCAGTGCGCCATCCCGAGTGACTATGTCCATGAGCAATCGAAACGAGAAGCAGAGATGGCAGCGCGCGTCTATGTGGCGCTAGACCTGGAGACCACGGGGCTGGACGCCAATCGTGACGCCATTATCGAGATCGGCGCCGTGCGCTTCCAGGGCAACCGTGTCTTGGAGCGCTTTAGCACCCTGGTCAACCCACAGCGGAACATCCCCCTCCGCATCCAACAGCTCACCGGCATCCGCAACGCCGACGTGGCCGGCGCGCCGCCACTGGCCGCGGCGGCGCCCGAACTGCTGGCGTTTGTGCGCGGGGATGTCACTGCGCTCGTCGCCCACAACGCCGACTTTGACCTCGGTTTTTTGCGCGCGGCCGGCATTCACTTCCATCGCCCCGCGCTGGATACATTCGAGCTGGCGACGATTCTGTTGCCGGGCGCGGCCAGCTACAACTTGGGCGAACTCTGTCGCCAGTTGGCGATCCCGCTGCAAGACGCCCACCGCGCCGCCGATGACGCCGAAGCCACGGCCCAGCTCTTTGCCCAGCTCTCGGCGCGCATCGCCACTCTGCCCCGCCCCGCGCTGGCCCTGATCGAAGAGACCACGCGCGAGGTGGATTGGCCGCCCCACTTCCTCTTTGCCGAGGCGTTGGCCGAACAGCCCATCCATCCCGCCAGCTTTGTCGACACGGTGGCCGCCTGGCCGACGGTGGGCTTGCCCATGCCCCGCCCGCTGCCCGAAACGCCCGCGCCCGTGCAACCCGTCGACCCAGACGTGGTTGAGCAGATTTTTGCCCCCCACGGCCCACTGGCCGCGCAGTTGGGCGCGCTCTACGAACCGCGGCCCGGCCAACGGATGATGGCGCAACAGGTGCTTCATGCCTTGAATGAAGGCGATCATCTGCTGATTGAGGCGGGCACCGGCACCGGCAAAAGCCTGGCCTATCTGCTGCCCGCCGCGCTGTGGAGCGTCGCCAATCAACAGCGGGTGTTGATTGCCACCAATACAATCGCGCTACAAGATCAGTTGCTCAACAAAGACCTGCCGCAACTGCTGGCGCTTATGGCCCAGGAAGATCGCCCGACGCCCCAAGTCGCGCTGCTCAAGGGCCGCGCCAATTATCTCTGCACACGGCGCTTCCACGCCTGGCGCACCGACCATCCGCTCACCCCGCGCGAGGCGAGCCTGGCGGCCAAGATCATCGTCTGGCTGACGCAGACAACCACCGGTGACATGAGCGAACTCTTGCTGGCCTCGCCCGCCGACCGAGCCACATGGGCGCAACTCTGCTCAGACCCCACACTCTGCTCGCCACAGCGGTGCGGCGAGCGCATTCGCCTCGATGACTTCGGCCTGCCCGCAGGCGACTTTTTTCTTCACGCACGGGCCCGGGCCGAAGGCGCACACATCCTCGTGGTCAATCATGCATTGTTGCTGGCAGACCTGGCAGCCGGCGGGCGGGTGCTCCCCCCCTACGCCCACTTGGTGGTGGATGAAGCGCATCATCTCGAAGATGTGGCGTCGGAGCAATTGACGGCTCGCATCGATTGGCGCCGGCTGGGGCAACTGCTCTATCGCCTGACGCCGGAACAGAACCCGCTCAAAGGGATCATAACCGAGGCGCAGCGCCGCCACTGGCAAGAATGTGTAAACCAGTTGGAGACCATCATCGCCCACGCGGCGCATGCCCGCGCCGAACTTCAGGACTTTGCCGGGCGGTTGCTCGCCTTTACACTGGGATTGGACGGTGTCCGCCGCGACATGAGCTATGTCCAGCGGGTGGCGCTGGACAGCCGGCTGCGCGCCCAGCCGTTGTGGAGCGAACTGGAGGTGGAATGGGACAATGCCGGCGATCCCTTGCGCACACTGGTGCGTCAGCTTGGCGAAGTGGTGGGGAGCCTGGACGAGGTAGGTTGGCGGCAGACCGACGCAACCGCTACGCTTGCGGCAGATCTGGACGCCATCTTTGGGGCGCTCAAAGAGGCCACCGGCCAGCTCGACGCCATCCTCTTTGAGCCGCAGGGCGCCGACGGGTTCGTCAAATGGCTGGAGTTGGCCGAAACCGGCGACACCGTCGCGCCGGCCTCGGCCCCGCTCTATGTCAATTCGGTGATCGAAACGGGGTTGGTGCATAGACGACGCAGCGCCATCTTTACCAGCGCCACCTTGCGCACGGGCGGCGGATTTGAGTTTGTCCGCGAGCGGTTGGGGCTGTGGGAAGTTAAGACAGCCATGGTCGAAAGCCCCTTTGACTACAAAACCAATACGCTCTTGCTCTTGCCCGCCAATCTACCGGCGCCCAATCACCCCAACTATCAGCCGGCCGTGGCGCAGGCGATTATCGACGCCGCCCTGGCCGCACAGGGGCGCACCCTGGCGCTTTTTACCAGCTATGCCCAGTTGCGCACCACCGCCGACGCCATCCGCGCCCCGCTCGACCGGGAATCGATCACCGTGCTGCAACATGGCGTTGCCAGCCGCAACCGGCTGCTGCGCGAGTTTCGCCAGACCGAACGCGCAGTGTTGCTGGGTACACGTAGCTTTTGGGAGGGCATCGACCTCCCCGGTGATGATCTGAGCTGCCTGCTGATTGTGCGTCTGCCCTTTGCTGTGCCCAGCGACCCGTTGGTGGCCGCCCGCACCGCCGATCTGGAGGATGCGTTCAACGAATTCACGCTGCCCGACGCCGTGCTGCGCTTTCGCCAGGGCTTTGGCCGGCTGATCCGCCGCGCCACCGATCGCGGCGTGGTGATCGTACTCGATAGCCGTGTCTGGCAGCGCGATTATGGCCGCGCCTTTTTGGATGCGCTGCCGCCCTGCACCATACAGCGCCCCCCCCTGTCGAACGTGGGCGAGGAGGTGCGCACATGGCTTGGATAGCCGCCATCGATGCGCTCTGGCGTACGCTGCGGCGCCCGTGGTTGTTGATGAGCGCAGCCATGGGCTTGGCGCTCGTGTTGCTCGCCGCGCGTGTGCTGCCCCAACTGCCCGGCCAACTAAGCGGCGAACCCACCGCCGCTGCACGCTGGCTGGCTGGCGCCAGCGCCGAATATGGCATGGCGGGTGAGATTTTGCGCGGGTTGGGCCTGTTCAACGCATCACACAGCCTGTTGTTGCAACTGCTGCTGGCCACAATGGCGCTTGGCCTGTTTGTCTTGCTTGGCGATGCCGTGGCGGCGGCGCTTCAACTTCGCCGGCTGGGCGCGCTGCTAGAAGCGCCTGCGCAGGGTGACGCTGAGCCATTGGCGATTCCCACCAATCGCATGCTCTATCGCCGGCGCGAGGCGGTGGCGCAGTCACCCGATGGCCTGGCGGGCCAGCTTTATCATCACCTGAGCGAGCGTTTTGACCAGGTGACGATGACCTCGCCCCCGCCGGCAGAGTCTGCCCAAAGTGATGACGATAGACTCGAGCAAACGCCGAAGGTTGCCCCAGATAATCAAGAACTGCGGCTTCTTGCCCTGCGCAACAGCCGAGCGGCCCTTCTCCAGCCCGTGCTGTGGCTGGCGGCGCTACTCGCTGTGGCCGCGGTCTGGTGGGTCGTGACCACCGGCTGGGATGTGACATCCCCCCCGTTGGCGCCCGGCGACGAATACAGATCCTCGGCGCATGCGCTGTCGTTTCACTATATGGTGGAGAACACAGGCGATGGCCTGGCCACACAATTGCTGGCGCAGGTGGGCGCACAGACGGTTACCCTGCCGGTTGCCGCCAATGTCGCGCAATCCGTGGCCGGTGTGGATGTGGCGGCGCGCGCGGCCCTGCCCGGCCTCTATATTACCACCGAAGATGGCGCAGCAACGCTGGCCCGCGCCGGTCAGACTGAAACGGCGGGAGGTCTGGGGCTGGCCTTTCCCGGCCCAGGCAGCGAAGAGTCGGTAATTCTGCCGCAACAGGGTATTGGGCTGCGGCTTATCCGCATGGGGGAGGGGGCCGCCGAGGCCGAAGGCGCCTTCATGTTGGAGGTTTACGAAGGTGAGAGCGACCGGCCCACGCAGCGAGTGATCATCGGAGGGGAGCCTGCTACTTCGATTGCCCTCAATGACGACGGCCTTGCGTTGCGTTTGGTTCAGATGCCTGCGGTGGTGGCGCGCGCCCGCTATACGCCTGGGCTGTGGCTGTTGGGCATCGCGGCGCTGCTTGCGCTGGTTGGGGTGGCCGGCTTCTGGCGCCGCCCTGCCTTGTTATTGGCGCAGATCGCGCCTTGGCCTGCCGAACGCGCGTTACTGATCGCGCAAAGCGACGCGCCGGCCGAGATTGCCGCGCTGCCCCTGTCCACACCCACATCCCCATCGACATCCGCCTGGGAAAGCTGAGGGCGCCGATGACCGCACCGCGCATGGCCGTCACGTTGGACGCCGGGCCGGCCGTTCACCAGCGGGCGGGGCTGAGCCGCTACACCGAACAACTTGTCAAGGCCCTGCTGGAGCACGAACCGGGGCGCGTCTCGCTGTCGCTCTTTTTCAATGCCCACAGTGGCCACACACTCCCACCGACGCTCCAACCGATTCCGGCGCGCACGGTGCGTTTGGGGCAACTGGGGTGGCGGCTCGGTGTATTGGCCACGCAACTGGCGCGCCAACCCTATTTTGAGCGGCGACTGCCCGGCGGGCAGCTCTATCACGCCACCGAGCACCTGCTTCCCTATCTGCGCCGGCCTACCGTGCTCACGGTGCATGATCTGATCTTCGAACGCTATCCCGCACACCACACCTGGCGCAACCGGCTCTTTTTGCGGCTGGCCATGCCGCGCTTTGTGCAGGCGGCGGATGCGATCATCGCGGTCAGCCGGCACACACGCTACGATCTGATGGAACTGTATGGCGCGCCGGCAGAGAAGATTCACGTGGTCTACGAAGGCATTGACCCGGCCTTTGCGCCAGCGCCGCCCACCGATGTACTGCGCGTACAGCGCCATTATAGCCCGGCCGCCGCCGGCGAAGCGCCGCGCCCCTATCTGCTCATGGTGGGCACCCTGGAGCCGCGCAAGAACCACGTGACGGCCATGCGGGCGTTGGCGCGGCTAAAGGCTGCGGGCTTCCCGCACCGGCTGGTGGTGGTGGGCGGCGAGGGTTGGCTTTTT
>JAHDWG010000344.1 GCA_023384495.1 Caldilineaceae bacterium | reverse complement strand
TGCATCGCACGCTGTCGCCCCCTCCACGCGATTCTGTGGCGTCACTAATCATTGCGGGTTGGCGTTAAACGCTGTGACGCTTCAACACCTCGACGATCCGTTCGGCGGCGTGGCCGTCCCACAATTCAGGGCGTGGGGCGCGCTGGCCTGTGGGCCGCGCCTGGCGCAGCGCCTGCCGGGCCGCTTCAACCAGCGCGGTCTGGGTGCTGGCCACCAGCCGATTGACGCCGTGTGTGATAGTCACAGGGCGTTCGGTGTTGGGCCGCGCTGTGAGGCAGGGAACGCCGAGATAGGTGGTCTCTTCTTGCACGCCGCCCGAATCGGTGAGCACGAGCGCGGCGTGGGCCTGCATGGCAAGGAAATCAAGATAGCCCAGCGGCTCGACTAGTTGTAGGTTTTGGATGCTGGATTTTGGCTCGGCCACTTCAATTTGGGCCAGGCGCGCCCGGGTGCGAGGATGGACAGGGAAGATCACATCGATCTCTTGGCCAATCTCACCCAGCGCCGCCATGATCTCGGCCAGTGTGTTTGGGTCATCCACATTCGAGGGGCGATGTAGCGTTACGAGCAGATAGCGATCCAGGTGGTGGGTGGCCTGAAGGTGAGGCCAGCGCGCCTCGGCTTTGGGGAGCAGGCGCACCAGTGTGTCGATCATGACATTGCCCACAAAATGGATCTTGTCGGCTGCAATTCCCTCGCGCAACAAGTTTTCGTCGCCATCGCGTGAGGGCGTAAAGAGCAGGTCGCTGATCTGGTCGGTGAGCAAGCGGTTGATCTCTTCCGGCATCGTGCGGTCAAACGAGCGCAGGCCGGCCTCGACGTGCGCGACCTTCACTCCGAGCTTGGCGGCGACCAGGGCGGCGGCCAGGGTTGAGTTGACATCGCCGGGGACGACCACCCAATCGGGGCGATAGTCGAGCAGGATGGGCTCAAAGCGCTGCATGATCTGCGCTGTCTGCTGGGCGTGCGAGCCAGAACCGATCCCCAGATTCACATCAGGCGCCGGCAACTCCAGTTCTTTGAAAAAAATGTCGGACATGTTGGCGTCGTAATGCTGGCCCGTGTGCACCAGCATCTGCCCAAAATGCGCCGGTTGTTGCGCCAACGCGCGCACGATGGGCGCAACCTTCATAAAGTTAGGGCGGGCGCCCACCACATGTAGAATTCGTGTTGTCATAGATATGCGAGGTAGAACGTACGTTTTCTGTTTCTGCGCTATGGTTCTGTTTCTGCGCTATGGCGCAACGTGGCGTGTATCCACCAACAGGGGGGCGCGATCAGCGATGTGCGCCCAGTCATACGCTGTGTGGTCGGTAGCGATGACCACACAATCGACGCTGGTTAGGGCCGCATCAAGGTCGGCGACACTTGTCATGTCCATCCCTTCATGGCGGAAGCTTGGCACGTGAGGGTCATGATAGCGGACGTGGGCGCCCTTGGCTTCCAGCAGGTGGATAATGTCCAACGCCGGCGACTCGCGCATGTCGCTGACGTCCTTCTTGTAGGCCACACCGAGCACCAAGATGCGGCTGCCCTTGACCGCCTTGCCCACATCGTTGAGCGAGTCTTGCACCTTTTGCACCCAATAACGCGGCATTTCGGTGTTGATCTCGCTCGCCAGTTGGATGAAACGCGCGTTGTATTCCAGCGTGCGCAGCTTCCACGAAAGATAGAGCGGGTCAATCGGGATGCAGTGACCGCCCAGACCCGGCCCCGGAGTGAACTTCATAAAGCCAAAGGGTTTGGTGGCGGCGGCGGCGAGGATCTCCCAGGCGTCCAGCCCCAGCTTGTTGCACATGAGCAGCAGCTCGTTGGCCAGGGCAATGTTTACCGAGCGAAAGGTGTTTTCAAAGAGCTTGACCATTTCAGCCGTGCTGGTGGATGAGACGGGCACAAGCGTCTCGATAGCTTGACTATAGTAGGCGCAGGCCACTTCCAGGCACGCATTGGTGACGCCGCCAATCACCTTGGGGGTGTTGCGCGTCGTCCAATCCTTCCGGCCCGGGTCGACTCGTTCGGGTGAGAAGGCGAGAAAGAAGTCTTCGCCCACGCGCAGCCGCAGGCCATTCTCGGTAAGCTTGGGCAGCAAGACCTCGGTGGTGGTGCCGGGGTAGGTGGTGGACTCCAGCACGACGACCATGCCCGGATGGAGATAACGGGCGACCTCAGCGGTTGCCGACGCGATATACGACATATCGGGGTCGCCGGTCTTATTGAGGGGCGTGGGCACACAGATAGAAACGGCGTCGCATTCGGCCAAAACCGCATAGTCGGTTGTAGCGCGCAAGCGCGGTGGGCCACCGGTGGATGCGTGTGAAGGCTTTACCAGCGCGGCAACGTCGTCACTTGAAATATCTTCAATGTACGATTCGCCGCACTGGATGGCGCCTACTTTGTGCGAGTCCAGATCGATGCCGGTGACGGAATAGCCGGCTTGGGCAAAATTGACGGCAAGCGGCAGGCCGACATAGCCCAGACCAATCACCGCGATATGGGCGTCCCGCGCCTGAAATTTTTGGATCAATTGACGTCGCATACTCTGTTTCTCATTTTTAGAACTTACGCACGCCTTGACTGCGCGCGCGATCATTGAGCGCAAATCTTCTCGCGGCAAGCTTCAGGCGCTGCGCGAGTCATGTGTACAATGTTCGGTCCGTGCAGACTGTACCAGGAAATCACTAATACTTCAATGTATACAGTCACAACCGTCAGGGGCGCGTACAACTATATACACAGATGAGGCTAGAGACAAAAAAAGCAGAGACGTTGCACGCAACGTCTCTGCCTACCTCGGTCGCAGAGTAGTTCGGACAGGCGCTAATTGGCTGGATTACGCCACCTCATTCACCTGCATCACCCACCTACCGTTCATCCATCTCATGATTGGTGATCACGCCTTGCCGCACCAGATATTCCAGAATCTGGCTGACAATGTCCTCGACGCTCTGTACGTCAGTTTCGACGACCAGTTCGGGATTGACAGGCTCTTCGTACGGGGACGAGACGCCGGTAAAGTCAGGGATCTCACCCCGCAACGCTTTGGCGTAAAGCCCCTTCGGGTCGCGCCGTTTTACCACATCCAGGTCGCACTTGACATAAATCTCAATAAAGCGTCCCTGAGGCGCGAGTGAGCGGGCAAACTCGCGGTCGGCTTGGAACGGTGAAATAAAGGTGCAGAGCGTGATGTTGCCGTGATCAAAGGCCAGCCGCCCAACCTCCGCCACGCGACGGATGTTCTCTTTGCGGTCTTTTTCCGAGAAACCGAGATCGCCATTGATGCCGTGGCGCACATTGTCCCCATCCAGATAGAAGGTGTGGCAGCCCAGTTCATAGAGATGACGCTCCAGGGCGCGCGCCACCGTCGATTTGCCCGAACCCGACAGCCCGGTGAACCAGAGTACGGCGGCCTTGTGCCCATTTTGCCGTTCGCGTAGCTCGCGCGAGATCTGGCTGCTATCCCAGGTGACATTGCTCGAGCGTTGGCGGGCCGTCTGCTGCGCCACCACTTCGTCCAGCTCTCGGGCGCGGCGGCGGATCATGCCGGCGGCCACTGTCGTGTTGCTGTGCGGGTCGATGAGGATAAAGCTGCCCGTTGCCCGATTGAGCGGGTAGGGGTCAAAGAAGAGCGGCTGTGTGGTGGTCAGTTTGACGCGGCCGATCTCGTTGAGGTGGAAGGTGTCGGCGGCCTCCCGGTGCAAGGTGTCAACATCGATGCGATAGTTGATCTCAGAGATGTAAGCGCGTACCTGGCGGCTGGTGTGCTGCAAAATGTATGATACCTTGGGGTTCATCGGCTCTTCGCTCATCCAGCAGAGGGTGCATTCGAGCTGGTTTGCCACCTGCGGAAGGTTGCGCGTGCGCACGATCATGTCCCCGCGGCTGATGTCGATTTCGTCGGCCAAGGTGAGAATCACCGAGTCGCCGGCATAGGCTTCGTCCAATTCGGTTCCAAAGGTTACGACAGACTTGACCGTGCTCCGGTTTCCCGACGGCAAGACAGCCACCTCTTCGCCGGGCTGGATGCTGCCCGAAGCGACCTGCCCCGCAAAGCCGCGAAAATCTTGGTTAGGGCGGATGACCGTCTGCACCGGGAAGCGAAAATCGACCACATTCCGCGTCACACCGACGTTGACATTCTCCAGGTGATGCAGCACCGTGGGGCCATCATACCAGGGCATATTGTCACCCTTGTTGACCACGTTATCACCCATGAGCGCCGACATGGGAATGAAGGTCAGGTCGGGCATGGAGAGTTTGCTGGCAAACTCCGTATACTCCGCCACGATCTGCTCGAAGACCTCCTGGCTGTAATTGACGAGGTCCATCTTGTTTACGGCCACCAGAATGTGCGGGATCTGGAGCAGCGACGCAATAAAGCCGTGGCGTTTGGATTGGGTCAGCACCCCCTTACGCGCGTCGATGAGGATGATGGTCAACTCGGCGGTCGAGGCGCCGGTGACCATGTTGCGCGTATACTGGATGTGGCCGGGGGTGTCGGCAATAATGAACTTGCGCTTCGGCGTGGCAAAGTAGCGATAGGCCACGTCGATGGTGATGCCCTGTTCGCGCTCGGCGCGCAGCCCGTCGGTGAGCAGCGCCAGGTCGACGTAGGCGTCGCCCCGCTGGCGGCTGGCGCGCTCGACGGCCTCCATCTGATCCTCAAAGATGGACTTGGTGTCATAGAGAAGGCGACCGATTAGCGTGCTTTTTCCATCATCGACACTGCCTGCCGTGGAAAAGCGCAGTAGATCCATGGAAAGGTAGGCATCCTCTGAATCGGGGATGGTATAGTGGGTTGCTGGCTGGCTCATGGGCGCCGCGGTTTCGGCTGTAGCTCGTTCTTTGATCATCATTCATTCCCCAATATGCATATCAAAAGTAGCCTTGTTTTTTGCGGTCTTCCATGGCCGCTTCTGAGCGGCGGTCATCGGCGCGCCCGCCGCGCTCTGTGACGCGCGCGGCGGAGATCTCCTGGATGACATCGCGCAACGTGGTGGCGCTGGATTCGACGGCGCCAGTGCACGAGATGTCGCCAATCGTACGGAAGCGTACGGTGCGATGCTCCACCTGTTCGTTGACCACCGGCTCGACAATGCCCGGCCAAACGGCCATATACATGCCGTCACGGCGCACCACATCGCGGCGGTGCGCAAAATAGAGATTGGGAATTTCAATGCCTTCGGACTGGATATACATCCAGATGTCCATCTCTGTCCAGTTGCTCAGGGGGAAGACGCGGAAGTTTTCTTTTGCGTTTTTGCGCCCGTTGTAAAGGCTCCAAAGTTCGGGGCGCTGATTTTTGGGATCCCACTGCCCATAGGCGTCGCGATGCGAAAAGAAGCGTTCTTTGGCGCGCGCCTTTTCTTCATCGCGACGGGCGCCGCCCAGGCAGGCGTCGAATTTGAACTCGGCGATGGCGTCGAGCAATGTCACGGTTTGCAGCGCATTGCGGCTGACATTGGGGCCGGAGCCTTCTTCCGCCACGCGTCCCTGGTCGATTGAGTCTTGCACATAGCGGACGAGGAGCGTGAGGTCGAGCTTCTCAACCAGGCGGTCGCGGAACTCCAGCGTTTCAGGGAAGTTGTGCCCCGTGTCGATGTGCAGCAGAGGGAAGGGCGCCTTCCCCGGCCAAAACGCCTTGCGCGCCAGGTGCGACATGACAATCGAGTCTTTGCCGCCCGAAAAGAGGAGCACAGGCCGTTCGAATTGTGCGGCGACCTCGCGCATGACGTAGATCGCTTCGGACTCCAGTTGTTTGAGATGGGTGCGAATGTATGATGGCATAAGCGGTCGATCATTCCTTTTGCATTCGATACGAGTGATGAGCGAGGAGTGATAAGTCAGCGTTATACGATAATTTTCTCCTCACTCGTCATATTTCACTTCTCACGCTCTTCAAATCGTTCCTGATAGACATTCCAATGCTCTTGGAACACAGCGGGCGCTACGGTGTAGAGCATCCGCAGCGCATATTGCGCCATCTGGCGGATCTCCCATTGGGCGGCTTTGTCGACTGCGCGCAGCCAGAAAAAGTGGCTCCACGCAGCAAAGTTCATGGTGGTGACAATGCGCGTTTCTGCGGCATTGGGCAAGAGAAAGCGAGCGTCTTCCTTGCGGATGCCCAGTGCGCGCAGCGCCGCATATTGCTGTTCCGCCTGCGCCCAAAACTCGGCCAACAGCGCCATGGCTTCGGGGCGGCGGGCAATCTCTGCCGGCACAATGGCGTTCCAGCCCCCTTTGGTCAAATCCACATACCGCTGCGATTCCTGGCTAAAGCTCGCCAACCGGTGGCGCACCAATTGGTGGGTGCAGGCGCGGCTGATCCCCTCAAAGAAGAAGGTCGCTGCGCCGTGGTGCAACAAGTGCGCCGGGTCATCGAGCGTGGGCTGCGTGTAGCCCAAGAGGGTTACGCGCATGGGGCCGTCTTGCACAGGCGCCAGCGAGGGATGATGGGCCACCGCGTCATCGATGGCCCATCGACCATTGCTCACCGTCGGATATTCGGCGAAGACAGCCGGCGCCACTGCTTTCAAGAAGGGCAGCGCCTCCAACGCGATGCCCTGGCGAAAGAAATCGAGCCAGACGCGTGTGTTGCCGCTCACCAGCCAGGCGCCGGCGCCGAGGTCGCTGATCTCGCAGTGGCGGTTGAGCAAGCGCCAACGCAGCGGGGCATCGCTCCCGATGACGCGCACGGTTACCACAATGTGCTCGATAATGTCTTCGTGCCCTTCACGAACCCTGGCTGCAATGAACTCGGGCGCCGTTCCCATCCGCTCGGTGCTGCGATAGCAGACGCGGCCGGCATACTCGATTACGTTTTCGGCAAATGTCCCCTTTCCTTGCCACAATGTCGCCACATCGCTGAAACCGGACATGGCCTCAGCCGAAAGCGCCGGGTTGGGCTGGGTGTAGGCCACCAGTTCGATTTGCATGGATACATCCCCTTGCGTGGAACGACTGTTGCCTGGTGCATTCAGCCATTCACTACTAATGTTTATCTCATTTTTGACGCGGTTCCTTCGCGTTCATCAGCAAACCGTTAATCGATGTTGACGAAGGATGATAATTTGCTCAGATATTTGAGATGATTTCTAATCTGTCTGCAATGTTGTCGCGGCCAGTTGCTCCAACAACGTCACCAAAATGGCGTGGTCCGGCTCGCTTTGCCCTTGGGCCATGAGCGCGCCATAGATCTGATGCACCAGGGCGGTAGCCGGCAGCGGCGCCCCGTAGGCTCGCCCGGCTTCCAGCGCGATGTTCAGGTCTTTGTATTGCAACCGCGTGCGGAAGCCAGGCGTAAAATCATGGCGCAAGAAGCGTTCGCCCTGGTGTTCCAATACCTTGCTAAAGGCGTGACCACCCAGTAACGCCTCGCGCACCTGGGCCGGGTCCACACCGGCTTTGGCGGCGAGCACGAGCGCTTCGGCCACGGCTTCAATGGTCACTGCGATCACAATCTGGTTGCAGGCCTTGGTGACCTGGCCTGCCCCCGATTCCCCCATGTGCAGAATGCGCGACCCCAGGGTTTGGAGCACGGGCATCACCTGCGCAAGGGCCTGGGCGTCCCCCCCCACCATAATCGAGAGGGTTCCGTTGCGCGCCCCCATTTCGCCGCCCGAGACGGGCGCATCAAGCAGCACGGCCCCCGTGGCGGCCACCGCCACAGCCAGCTCGCGGGCGATCACCGGCGAGATGCTGCTCATGTCGACGATGACCTGGCCCGTACGCGCGCCGGCCAACACGCCGTCGGGGCCTTGCATCGCAGCCTGTACGTCGGGCGAATCGGGCAGGCAGAGCAGCACAACATCGCTCCCCTCGGCGACGGCGCGCGGCGAGCTTGCGGCCTGGGCGCCGGCCGCGGTCAATTCGTCCACGGCCTGGGGCTGCAAGTCATAAACGACCAGGGCATAGCCTGCCTTGCGCACATTCTGCGCCATGGGCCGCCCCATTATGCCGAGACCAATAAAGCCAATGGTTGGTTTGTCAGTCATGTCGATGTTCTTTGGACGATGGACGATGGACGATGGACGATGGACGATGGACGATGGACGATGGAC
>JAHDWG010000343.1 GCA_023384495.1 Caldilineaceae bacterium | reverse complement strand
GCGGCCGGCGCTCACCGGCTGGTGGGTCAGGCCGCCACCCGGCTGGACCTGCCCGCTAAGGTAACCGGCGCCCCCAGCTTTGTCCACGACCTGGATCTCCCCGGCCTGGTCTTTGGCCGCATCGTCCGGCCACCGGGTTACGGCGACCGGTTGGCCGCCGTGGATGAGCAAGCGGTCGCACCAATGCCAGGTGTGCTTGCCGTTGTGCGCGACGGCAGTTTCCTGGGCGTTATCGCCGAGCGTGAAGAGCAAGCGATTGCTGCAAGCACCGCGCTGTACACGGCAGCGACGTGGGAGAATAATACCAATCTGCCCGCCCCAGAAAGCCTCTACGACCACCTGCTCAGCCAGCCGGCCCTGTCGCAGTTGATCGTCGACGGCAGCGCCACCGATGCCCCGATCCCGCCACCGCTCTCTTCAGTCGGGGCGAAGCAGACGCTCTCGGCCACCTACTACCGGCCTTACCAGATGCACGCCACCTTGGGCCCATCGGCGGCTGTGGCCCAGTGGGTAGAGGGCAAGCTGACCATCTGGAGCCACACCCAGGGCCCTTACCCCCTGCGCACCTCCATTGCCCAGGTGTTGGAGATAGACTCCGCCGAGGTGCGTGTGATCCATGTGGATGGCGCCGGTTGCTATGGGCACAACGGGGCCGACGATGTTGCCCTCGATGCAGCTCTGCTCGCCCGCGCCTGCCCTGGTCGCCCGGTGGCCGTCCAATGGACACGGGCCGATGAACACGGTTGGGAACCGTACGGCCCGGCGATGGTGGTCGAGCTGCAAGCCGGTCTGGACGAAGGAGGGCGGGTCCAGAGCTGGAATCATGACATTTGGAGCTACCCACACACGGCCCGCCCGCGACCGATGGCCGGGGTGTCGGGGTTGCTGGCGGCCTGGCATCTAGAGACGCCGTGGTCCTTGCCACCTGCCCGGACCCTGACGGGCGCCCGCCACTTTGGCGGCTATCGCAACGCCGACCCGCTCTATGCCTTCCCCCAGCGACGGGTGGTCAGCCATCTGGTACCCAACAGCCCGCTGCGTACGTCGGCGATGCGCGGCCTGGGGGCCTACGCCAACGTCTTTGCCATCGAATCGTTTATGGACGAACTGGCGCTGGCCGCCGGCATGGACCCCATTGCCTTCCGCCTGCACCACCTGACCGATGAGCGGGCCAACGCTGTTCTTGCGGCGGCGGCGAGCAAGGCCGGCTGGCAGCCTCGACCACGCCCCGCCAACAACGGCCGCGGCTGGGGGATCGCCTTTGCCCAGTACAAGAACATCCAGTGTTACTGCGCCATCGCCGTCGAGGTGACCGTGGACCGGGCCAGCGGCCAGATTCGCCTGGAACGGGCAGTCATCGCCGCCGATGCCGGCCAGGTGGTCAACCCCGATGGGCTGAGCAACCAGTTG
This sequence comes from Caldilineaceae bacterium, assembly GCA_023384495.1. GTDB lineage: Bacteria > Chloroflexota > Anaerolineae > Caldilineales > Caldilineaceae > CFX5. Next base: position 6,699 of record JAHDWG010000343.1, on the reverse strand, counting down.
GAGGGTGGCTTTGTCCAGGCCGCCAGTTGGACGCTGTTGGAAGCGGTGGCGTTTGACCGTACTAGCATCACCAGCCGGGATTGGAAGAGCTACCCGATCCTACGTTTTACGGCGGCCCCGCGGCTGGAAGTCGTCCTCTTGAACCGGCCCGAACTCCCCTTTCTAGGCAGCGGAGAAGCGAGCCAGAACCCCACCCCTGCGGCCATTGCCAACGCAGTCTTTGATGCGACCGGCGTTCGCCTGCGCGAGCTGCCCTTTACACCGGAGCGGGTACGAGCGGCGTTACAGCACTGAACCATGCGTTGATGACTTGCTTGCCTCTAAAGACAATCGAGAAGGCGGGCTGTAGCGAGCATTCGTGAATGTATCATTGAGCACTCTGCGTCAGGCGTGCGTAGTAGATGCGCTTGGCGATCTCCGACACGGCGATGTAGAGGAGCGTGAGGGCCAGGAGCAACACGAGAACCAGGGGTGGCAACGGCGTGAAGCCGAGGAGTCCATTTAGCGGCAGATAGGGGATGGCCAGTGCGACCAGGGTGACGATCACGGTGGAAAGCCACAAGTAGCGCCCCGGTTTGCTCTTGAAGAGCGGCTGGCGTGTGCGCAAGACCAGGGTGATGAACAACTCGGTCAGCAGCGATTCCACAAACCACCCGGTGCGAAATTCAGCCGGCGCGGCGCGCACAACATACAACAAAAGCGCAAAGGTAAGATAATCAAAGACGGAACTGATCAAACCAAAGATCACCATGATGTCGCGGATAAAGCGGATATTCCAGCGATGGGGCGTCTCCACCAGTTGACGGTCCACGTTGTCGGTGGCAATGGCCATCGAAGGAAAGTCCGACAGAAAATTGTTGAGCAGGATCTGTTTGGGCAGCAGGGGCAAAAAGGGCAAGAACATGGAGGCGCCCGCCATGCTAAACATGTTGCCAAAGTTGGCGCTGGTGGTGGTAAAGACATATTTCATGCTGTTGGCAAAGGTGGTGCGGCCTTCCTCGATGCCCTGGCGCAGCACGTCCAAATCCTGTTGCAGTAGCACAAAGTCGGCGGCCTCTTTGGCCACATCGACGGCCTGGTCCACGGAGATCCCCACATCGGCGGCATGGAGCGCCGGCGCATCGTTGATGCCGTCCCCCATGTAGCCAACCACATGGCCCATTTTGCGCAAAGCCAGGATGATGCGCTCCTTCTCGTTGGGGTCAACCTCCACAAAGAGGGTCGTGCGCCTGGCCTGGTTCCAGAGAGCCTCATCGGATAGCTTGTTGATCTCGTCGCCGGTCAACAGGCCGGCCACCGGCAAGCCAACGACATCCGCCACATGCGCGGCAACCAGCCGGTTGTCGCCCGTGATGATCTTGATCTGCACACCCAGGTTGGCCAGGTCGGCGATGGTTTTCTGGATGCCCGGTTTGGGTGGGTCAAAAAAGAGCAGAAAGCCGGCAAAGGAGAGATCAGACTCGTCGTCGTGCGTCAGGCGAGTTTCCGTAGCGAGCGGCTTGGTGGCAACGCCGAGCACCCGGTAGCCTTGCGAACTCCAACCCGCATAGCGCGTACGAATCTCTTCCTTGTGCGCATCGTCTAGCGCAACCGTTTTGTCACCCTGCTGCGCGTGCGTACAGACGGCCAGCACGTTCTCCAATGCGCCTTTGGTAATCAGCCGGCGTTGTCCTGCGCTGTCGCGGACGCCCACACTCAACCGTTTGCGGACAAAGTCGTAGGGAATCTCGCCGGCCTTTGCATCCGGCGCCGCCACCAGCCCGACCTCGTTGGCGTGGGTGATGATTGCATCATCCAGCACATTGGGCAAGCCGCTTTGGAAGCTGGCGTTTAGGTAGGCAGCGCGCAGCACACAGTCTGAAGATATTCCTTGCGCATCGGTTGCGCTGTTGAGTTGGACAACACCGAGGGTCAGGGTGCCGGTCTTGTCGGTGCAGAGCATGTCCATGCTACCCAGGTTTTCGATGGCGTTGAGCCGCCGCACGATCACACCCCGCGCCGCCATATCTTGCGCCCCGCGCGCCAGCGTGATGCTGATGATCGCCGGAAGCAGTTCTGGCGCCATACCGACGGCCAGCGCCACGGCAAAAAGCAGCGAATCGATAGGTGGCCTTTGCAGCAAGACGTTGATGGCAAAGACCGCCACCACCAGCCCCACCATCACCTGGGTGATCAGATAGCCAAAACGGCGGATGCCATGCTCGAATTCGGTTTCGGGCGGGCGCGAGGTCAGCCGCTCGGCGATCTGGCCAAAGGCGGTCGCCGGCCCTGTCACAGTGATCAGGGCGAGTGCGCTGCCGCTACGCACGCTGGCGCCCATAAAGATAGCATTGGTGCGCTCGGCTAGCCCGACATTGGCGGCAACCGCGCCCGGCTCTTTCGCCACGGGAAAGGTCTCCCCGGTGAGGACCGCCTGGCTGACAAAGAGATCATTGGCCTCCAACAGCACGCCGTCGGCTGGGATCAGGCTGCCGGCGGCCAGTTGCACCACATCACCCGGCACGACCGCTTCAGCCAGGATCGCCTGCGGCTGACCATCTCGCAGCACGGTTGCTTTGCTCTGCACCCGCGCGCGCAATTCTTCGACCGCATTGGTGGCCCGATACTCTTGCCAGAAGCTCAGGAGCGAACTGCCCAAGATAATGACCAGAACGATCGCGGCATCGGTCCACTCTTGAGCAAAGACCGACACAATCGCGCCAAAGACCAGAATCAGGACCAGTGGGTTTTTGAACTGGTTGACAAAAAGGCCCAGCGCCGTCGCCCGGCGCCTCACCTTGAGGCTGTTGGGGCCAAATTGCTGGAGACGACGCTGGGCCTCCCCGCTGCTGAGGCCGGTCGGGCTGCTCTTTAGCGCCGTCAGCAACCGGTCAGGCGGTTGGCTCCAGTAGGGGCCGGCGAGTTCTTGATCACTGGCCGGTGGATTCTTTTGCCGTGATGGTGGGCGCTGATTCCATCGCTCATTGCTCATTGATTCGTTCCTGGCTTTCAAACCAGCGTGCGGAAATGTCGCCAAAGACAAAGCCGCCGCTCTGGCGTATATCGGCGACTTTCCATCTATCCCTACGCTCCCCCTGGCGCCGCCTCACTCAGTGGCTGGCGTACGGCCTGGCGGTACAATGCCATAAGGACAAGCAGACCAACGACACTCAGTGCCACCGGTACGGCTGGAATCCGGATGCCCGGCGGGACGATAAAGAACAGAGCGCCCGGTAACGCATCCCACAGGCCGTGCAACAACGAGACAAAGAGATAGGCCAACAGCACGCCGCCGGTCAGCCGGAAGTGGGTTGGAGCGCTCGCCCGGAACAACACGGCGGCGAGGATCGCCGTCCAAACGCCGTGGCTAAAGGGGGCCAGTAACCCGCGCAGCACCGTCTCGGCAATCGACGCCCCGATCTCACCACGGCTCAAGAGAAAAGCAGTGAAGGCATAGCCGGTGCTTTCCAGCGCGGCAAAGCCCATTCCCACGGCGGCGCCCATGAGCAGCCCATCGATCTCGGCATTGTGCCGCCAGCGCCGCGCGATAAAGAGGACGGCGGCGATCTTGCTCCCCTCCTCGATCAGCCCGACGAGCAGCGCGCCGCTCAGCGAGAGCACATGATGGGACTGGCTCAGCGGGGCGACCAGCAGCGGTTCGAGGATCGATGCCCCCAGCACACCCAGCAGACCGCCCAGAACAAAACTCTGCGCAATACTTTGGGGCGAGAGCGAACTCAAATGCTGGTGGTCATAGATAAGGGTGACAAAGACCACTGGGATCAAAAAATTGCCGATCAGAATCACCGTCGGGTAGAGCGTCGGGTTGTGCGTCAGAAACATGACCACCGTCAGCACCACAAAAAGCGACAAACCGGTGAACAACACACGCAACCACTCCCGGCCACCATGGGATGGATACTGTGGCAACGCACTCAAAACATTTTGTGACATGGTTTTCCTCCCTTTCCTAGCACTACAACGAGACTCTGACGATCATCGCCGATAAGACCTCCGAGAGGTGACCAGAAGCTCTTCGTTTGCCAGACCATTTGGGGCCACCTCCCGGAGGTCGGGTCGTATCTACCGTGCGAAGTCTTGGTGTAGTACTAATCGGGAGACAGGTACTCCTGCCCCGTCCCCCTGTTAACCTGTCTCCCCGTTTACGTCGACACCGATTCGAGCGTGACCGGTCAGCGCCAGTTCAACCTCGCTGCCGTCCAGCGTTTCCTGTTGCAGCAGTTTGTGGCTCAACGTTTCGAGCGCCGGACGATGTTGCCTGAGCAGCGCCTGGGCCCGCTCGTACTGTTCGGTAACGATGCGTTTGACTTCACCGTCGATCAGTTCCCGCGTGTGGGGGCTGAGCTGGCTGTTGTCCTCGATCTGGCCGCCGAGATATTGGAGCGCCTGGCCGGCATAACGCACCGAACCCAGTTGCTCGCTCATGCCAAACTCGGTGACCATGCGCCGCGCCAGTTCCGTCGCCCGTTGCAAGTCATCGCTGGCCCCGGTGCTGATCGTGCCAAAGACGACCTGCTCCGCTGCCCGGCCGCCTAACATTACGGCGATCTGATCCTGCAACTCCGCAACGGTCAGCAGATAGCGGTCTTCGGTGGGCATCTGCAAGGTGTAGCCTAGCGCGGCCCGGCCACGGGGGATGATGCTGATCTTGGCCACGGGATTGCCGTGGGGCGCGAGCTCGGCAACCAACGCATGGCCAGACTCGTGAAAGGCTACGGTCGTCCGCTCTTGTTCGTTCATCACGCGGGTCTTGCGTTCCAACCCGGCCACCACCCGCTCGATAGCTGCCTCAAAGTCGCTCATGCCGATGGCATCGGCATTGCGGCGGGCGGCCAACAGGGCAGCTTCGTTGATCACATTGGCCAGGTCGGCGCCGCTAAAGCCGGGTGTAATCCGGGCGGCGCGTTCCAGGTCAAACTCAGGGGCCAGTATGGTGTTACGCGTGTGGATACGCAAAATCTGGAGTCGTCCGGTCAGATCGGGGTTGTTGAGCGCGATCTGGCGGTCAAAGCGACTGGCGCGCAACAGCGCGGGGTCGAGCACTTCGGGCCGGTTGGTGGCGGCCATGATGATCACGGGGTTGCTGGCATCGGTCTTGAAGCCGTCGATCTCGGCCAGCAACTGGTTGAGCGTCTGCTCGCGCTCCTCGTTGACTCCGGTGCTCATGACTCCCCCGCGGCTCTGGCCGATGGCGTCGATCTCGTCGATAAAGACGATGGCCGGCGCGGCCATGCGCGCCTGCTCGAAGAGGTCGCGCACGCGGGCGGCGCCGACGCCGACAAACATCTCGATAAACTCCGAGCCGCTGCTCTCGAAAAAGGCTACTCCTGCTTCCCCGGCGGTGGCCTTGGCGATCAGCGTCTTACCCGTGCCCGGTGGCCCCACCAACAAGACGCCTTTGGGGATGCGTCCCCCCAGCCGGGCAAAGCGAGCGGGCGCCTTAAGAAACTCGATGATCTCTTGCAGTTCGGCGATCGCCTCGTCCACGCCGCCGACGTCTTTGAAAGTGACGCCCACCTCCTCAGGTTTGACTTCGGTGGCCTTGCTCTTGCCGATGCCAAAGATGCGCCCCATGGCCCCGCCGGCGCTGCCGATCTGCCGGCTCATGACGTACCAGAGGCCGGCAATCATCAGCAACGGCAGACCGTAGATCAACAGGAAGCCGCCCAGCCCGCTAGGTGGCGGTTGAAAGCTGTACTCAACCCCAGCTTGCTGTAACTGCTCAACCAGTTGCGGGTCGCTGCTTGGTTGCACCACGGTTTCAAAGGGTAGGATGGCCGGCGTAGCGTTGGGCTGGGGATTTTTCATTTCGCCCACGATGGTGCTCTCGCCGATGGTAGCATTAACGACCTGCCCGGCCGCCAGCTTCTGTTTGAATTCGCTATAGGGGATTTCGATAGCGTTGCTCAGCAGCGTCGCCAGGATAAATTGTTGAAACAACCAGAAGAGGACCAACAGGCCGATCAGATAGCCAATGGTGAAGCGCCACGAAAGGCGTTGCTCCTTGCGCTGTCGGTCATCAGGATTGTCTCTGGTTGAAAGTGGTTGTTTGTCGCTCATCGAAGAGTATCCTCACTGCTGTTGCGGGCGTTCCGCAAGCACGACCGGGATCGTCTGCGTCTGACCCTCGCGCAGTATCGTGAGTTGGACAGTCTGGCCCACCTGAGTACTGTCCTCCAGATAGACGGTCAGCTCCTGGATCGTCGTGATGGGTGTGTCGTTCACGGCGGTGATGATGTCGCCCCCAACTGGGATATTGGCATTGCCAACACGAACGGCATGATCACCCCCGTGGATGCCAGCCTTCACCGCCGGGCCATCGGCGACCGTTTCGACCACCAATACGCCTTCGTCTACCGGGATAGTTGCGCCGGCGCCGCGCAACATCTTAGCGCGCGCCGGCGTGATGTCGAGCATCTGCATTCCGGGCCAGGGGTGACTGTAATGCCCTTGTGCGATCAACTGCGGCGCGACCCGTTGTACTGTGTTCACCGGCACGGCAAAGCCCACCCCGGACGATGAACCGCTGGCGCTGACAATCTGCGAATTGACGCCAATCACGCGGCCCTCCAGGTCGAGCAAGGGTCCTCCGGAATTGCCGGGGTTGATGGCCGCATCGGTCTGGATGGCCTCGCCGATAAAGCGACCGTCTGGGCTTTGAATGACACGCCCCAGCGAACTGATGATGCCCATCGTCAT
>JAHDWG010000342.1 GCA_023384495.1 Caldilineaceae bacterium | reverse complement strand
AACAGCGCAACCGTGACGCCGCTGATCCACAGCCCGCTCTGCACGCTGGCCGGCCAGTAGCGCAGCTCGAACACCACCTCGCCCGCAGGGACGGGGACGGCGAGCAGGGTCAAGTTGGCGCGCACAATCGAGAAGGGCGCCAGCCCCAGCACAGCGGCGCCACCGATCTCACAGCCGCGGCCCGCGGCCCGGCACTCGACGACCGCCCAGCCGTGCAGCCAGTTTTCGCTGACCACCAGCAGGCCGCCGGTTGTGGTCGTCAGTTCGACGCGCAGCCGGTTGTGCGCCGGCCGCGCCAGCCGGATCTGGGCGTTGCCCGCGCCGGGCGTACCCTGCGCTTCGGCCAATGCTTCTGGCGGCAAAAAGGCGGTCTGCCCCAGGTCGACCTGGTGGTCGGCCAACAGGGCTACCACCGCATCATCGTCCGCCGGCTGGGCGTGGGTCACCAGCCAAGCGCGTGGGTTGGGTTCACCCAGTTGGTGCACAAAGGTGGCGTCGGTCGCTTGGGGGAATTCGGCCTGCAACGCGCTGGGGACAAAGAGTTCGCGCCGCCAGGTGAGCACGTGCTCCACCCCTGTGAGCCGCCAGAGGCGATCCAGCGGGAATTGGTCGAAGAGGCGGGCATAGCGCGCCAGCCGCAGCGGGCTGCTCCCCCACAGGTCTTCCACTTCGGTGCGCATGCCGTAATTTTCGTAGACGCGGAACTCGTTATAGGCGCGGCTGGGCAACCCCAGATTGGCCCCATCACGCGCCTGCACCGCGGCGGCCAGCGCCGCCATCTCGGGGGCCAGCACTGTCTTGCGCGCCGGGCCAAAGGCGTCGAGATCGGTCCCCATGTTGGCCCAGAAGAGGTTCGCCAGTAAAAGCAACGTCACCAGCGCGGAGCGGCGGTCGCTCCAGCCGGGGAGACGCAGCGGCACAACCAGCGCTGCGGCCAGCGACAGGGTGACAAAGGCGACCACGAGATAGCGCCCCTGCCCAATCGCGGTGTGGCCCATGAGTTGCCAGAAGAGGCCAAACAAATAGACGCCGACGGTTGTTAACGCCATGTAGAGCAGGGCCAACCGCTGGCGTGTGTGCAGCGCCAATCGGGGGATGGCGGCGGCCCCATAGGCGGCCAGTACGCTGAGGCCCAGCGCCACGAGCAGCGCGGCCCGCTCCTGGCCGCGAAAGAGATTCCAGCCCGGCGCGCCTGTATAGAGCAGCGGGTAGAGAAAGCCGTTGCCGCCATAGGCGACCAGCAACCCAACCAGCGCCAGGCCGAGGAAGAAGCAGCGCAGCGAGTGATGTGCGTCTGGTTGGGCTGCGGGCAGCGTAGGCAACGCAAGCAGCGCCAATCCAATCCCGATCACGCCAATGTAGAGTGGTGAAAATTGGGTCAGCACGCCGGGCAGCAGCAACTGCCATGTGTCCTGCAAGGGGAAACCGCCGCTGACGAAGTCATAGCCCACATTGGCGCGCACAGTGGCGGCGGCAAACTCCAGGCTGGGCAACAGTTGCGCCGCGCTCAGCCCCAGCGCCACAAAGAGGGTCGTCAACAATCCCAGCCATGCCCGCCAGAGCGCGACCAACCCGGCGCGCCGGCCCTGCTGCACCAGGCGGAGCATGACAAACGCCGCCGTGGTGTAGCCGGTGTGCAGCAGCGTCTGCGGGTGGCCGGCCATGAGCGCCGTCGCCACGGCTGCGCCGGCCGCGATCCACCAGCGCCATTGGGTTGGGTGGGCGAAGGCGCGATGCAGCAGCCACAAGAGGAGTGGGAGCCAAAGGGCTGTGCGCAACACCGCCAGTTGCAGCGGTGGGTAACCGGTCAGATAGCCCGAAAACGCAAAGCAGCAACCGCCCACAAACGCAGCCCAGCGGTTCCCCGTCAGGTCGCGGGCCAGCAGGTAAACAAAGAATCCGGCCAGCGCCACATGGAGGATCGCTTCTGCCTGGAGCCAGTAGAGGCGCGTCGCGGCGTCGGTCCACGGCCAGGTGAGAAACAGGATGAGGTTGCTCAGCGGGTAAAAGACGGCGGCCTGCGTATCGGCCATAAACGGGTGACCGGCGTAGGTGTATGGATTCCACACCGGCAACTGTCCGGCGCGCAGTGCGGCGTGTTGAAAGAGGCTGAAGGGCAGGAAGTGATGGGTGAAATCGCCGTCGGGGAATGTGCGTAGCGCCAACAAAATTGGCGCATAGAAGAGCGCGGCCAGACCCAGATAGCCGGCCAGCGCCGCGGTTGTGGGATTGCGCGCCGTCAGTTGCCAACGCATGCGCCAAGCCTTCATCAGCGCACCACCAGCAGGCCCAGGTCGACATGGTCGCGGTCGGTGGGCGTCAATAACCGATTGGGATTGGGCGCATTGGGGTCGTAGAGGCCGGCGATCAGCCGGTAGCGCCCGGGCGCCAGCCGGTCTGGCAGTTGCAGCGCCACCTTTTCCACAAACTGCTGGCCGGTGGGCATGGTGGTGAAGCTGGCGTAGCCCTGGGCGGGTGCGGTATCGATCAATGAAACCACCGCGTCATCCCCAGTCAGCAACTGGACAAACCAGCGCAGATCGGCATTGACTGGCGTGTCTAGCTCGTAGGTCAGCTCGACGGGCGCGATCTCGCCTGGGCGGACGACGCCAGGCGCGCGCACGGCCCAAATCGTGACCCGTTGCCCCACGGCGTCGGTGAGGAACATGTCCAGCGGCACGCTCTGCGAGTTGCGCAGCGGCAGCGGCGTGGCGTAACGCACCAGCCGATAATCATCATACCAACGATCATCCGCTTTGTAGGCGACCGCAGCAAGCCAGCGCTCCACGGTGTTCTCAGCATCGTTGGGGGGAAGCCCACCTGTGACAAACCAGATACGGTCATAGACTTGGGCCACCTGGCTCAGCACCCGTTGCGCCTCGGCGTGCTCCATGCTGTTGGCCGCATAGCCAAAGATGGGGATGCCCTGTTCACATAGGCCACCCATCCAGTTCATTGGGATGTGATAGGCATAGGGCGCGATGGTGATAAGCGCGTCGGTGGGCTGCGCATGGCGACAGATGTCGGCCAGAATCGCGCGGTAGCCTTGCTCCGGGGCGCCGTAGAGCGGATCACGGCTGCTCGCGCCGAGCCAGGTTCCCATCACCAACAGGGCAAGTAGCGGCAGTACGTTGCGTACGGGCCAGCTTGGCAGATTTTGTTCATGGTAGTCCTCATGCATACGCCACGAGACCCTCCCGTCAAATAGCACGGTGGCCAATGCATCCAGTCCCACACCGAGTATGGTCAGGTTCAACCCACCCTCTGCCGAGAGCCAGGCCAGGTCGGCATTGGCGCGCAGGTTATTCGCCAGCAATTTCCACTGGCCAAGGACAGGGCTGTGATTCCAATCGGCCAGGCTCTGTGCAGGTGGGCCATGGGCCAGCGGATTGCGCCAGTCGGTGGGGAAGAGCTTGCGCAATTCGATCTCGTAGTTGACGTAGTTGGCCGCGACGGCAAGCAATTGCACCAGCATCGAGAGAAAAACAAGCCCAAAGAAAAGTGCATTACGGGGCCGCAGAGACCGCAGCCAGCTTGTGCGCGAACGGCGTTGGCTTGGGTGAGAGGGCGACCTGACCATGGTTTCCACAAGGGGCGCCAGCAGCAATACCCAAAAAGGCGCCAGCGGCACCAAAAAGCGTGGTCCCCAGGCAAAGCCGCCCCACCACATCCACCACAGGCTATAGAGTGTGATACAGAGTGCCGACAGCCCAGCGATCAGCAACGCTTCGGCGCGATGGCGGCGGAAGAAGCCCACAAAGCCCACCGGTACGGCTAAAAAGAGCGGCGTGTGCCAGAAGACGCCCCGGTAGGGGCTGATCAGCAGGCCCCATAGCCCTTGCCAGAACGGCGTCGTAAAACCCTCGCCTGTGGCGAAGTGATAGCCGGTGGCAAAGGGGTCGCCAAAACGCACCCGATTGTACCAGAGCAGGAAGCCGCCGGCCAGCAAGAGCGGCGCGGCCAATGCAGACAGCGCTAAAAAGAGCCGTATCGCCAGCGGCCCACGCGGCAACGTGCGCAGCGCACCGCCGGCCAGCGTAATGTTGACCTCAATCCAGAGCCAATAGAGCGCCAATACGCCAATCAATACGGCGTGTGCCGTCACGGTTGCCAGGGCCACACCGGCCCCAGCGCCGGCCAGCCAGAGCCAGCCCAGCCTGCCCGACTGGCGATAGGCAAGCAGCCCATAGAAGCAGGTCAGTAGAGTAAGCGCGCTGAGCGGCTCGCCAAAAAAGTGGTTGGCGTAGGGCCAGGCAATGGTCGCCAGCCCAAACAGCAGGCCAAGCGCGGCGCCAGTCCGTTCTTGATAGCCAAGCCGGACGGCAGAGAGCCAGAGCAATGCTGCCGTCAGCGCAGTGATCAGGCCGTTCCACAACAGCGTCCCTTGCAGCAGGCCGATCTGGATCTGCAATTGGGCGATCTGCTGCAACAGCCAATACCAGGGCGCGGCCGCAAGCGCGGGCGCCGGTCCCTTTTTGCTAAAGACCTGGCCGTCTGGCCCAAACTCGCCCAAAACCTCACCGGGGCTGTTGACCCACTGTGACCAGGCAATGGCATTGGTGTCCACTGCCCCGCGCTGCACCAGTGATTCGGTCAGCGCAAAGAGGCTCACCTCGTCGATGATATGGAAGCGCCCGGCATTCGTCATTGTATAGACGATGACAAGCAGCGTGATCAGGAGACGAAGGCCGTAGCGGCGATAGATGGTCATAGCCCAAATAGCCGTAGCCGGATCACTGCTTTTGTGTAGTCGCGGAAGATCGGCCAGAAGGTGGTCTTGCTGGCGCCGTGGCGGCGTAGAATATAGAAGACCGGCACTTCGAGAATTTTCCATTCGCTGCGCCAGGCCATGAGCAGCAGGCGGATAAAGTAGTCGCCGTAGCCGTAAAATATCGTATCAAAGCGGGACTGTAGTTGCATCAGCCGGTCGCGGCGCACGGCAAAAAAGCCGCTGAGGTTGTCTTGGATCTGCGTCTGAAAAAGAAAACGGATAAACATATTGTAGAGCAGGCTCAACCGGTAGCGTGCAACATCCTCCATGCCGCCCCGCATCACAAAGCGGCTGCCAATGACCAGGTCATAGTAGCGCAACAGGTCCACCATCTGCGGGATCAAGGCTGGGTCATGGTTGAAGTCGGTGTCCATCACCACCAACGTGCGGCCGGCGGCGCGTTCCAACCCGTCTCGGATGGAGTTGGCCAGCCCCTTATCGTGCGTGCGCACATGCAGGCGCAAGGTTGCGTCTCCTCGACAAGAGACATCGGCGGCATCCAGCTCAAACCGCCTACGCACCAGATCCGCCGTGCCATCGGGGCTGTTGTCGTCCATGACCAGGATCTCGTAACGCAGCGGGTGGTCGACGCCCTCCCCCATGAGCGCCTGATGGATGGCGTCGATGAGATCGCCAATGTTGTCCCGCTCGTTGTAGGTGGGCAGGATGATTGATACGTCGGGGGTAGACGACAGGTGGTCGCTCATGATAGCTCATTCTGCGCTTTACGCGCTCTGCTGCGAAAATAAGGCAATACAGCGTAACCCAGAGGGCGCAAAGATGGCACAGAGAACACAGAGATAGGCCTCAGTGCGCTCTGGGGGCGCCCTCTGGGCCCCTCGGTGTTCTCTGTGTTCCTGCTGTACGCTACCATTTTCATCGTTCGGGGTGTCCCCAGGCCATGATGACTATTCTAAAAATACGACAAAACAGCGTAACACAGAGGGCGCAGAAACTGAACAGGGCACACTGAGAAAAACGCGCTGGCTTGTTCTATGGCTCAAACCCTCTGTGTGCTCTGTGTTACTGACTGTACGCTGCCATGTTCGTTGTGATCGATGAACGCAGGTCATGGTGATTGTCCGGCGCCCCTTGAGCCAGCGCCCAAATCACGCTGCAAATGTAGTCTACCTGCTCATCCGTAAGTGTCGGCGCGCTGGGCAGGTTGATCCCCTGGCGGCTGAGGCGAAGCGCGGTGGGGCAGGGCTTCTCACTCCGGTAGGGCGGCAGCGTGTCCAGCGGGTGAAAGAAGGGTCGGCTGTCGATATGATGCTCGCGCATCGCCCGCATGAGCGCATCGCGCGCCAATGGGAAGGGCTCTTGCACCAAGATCGAATACATCCAGTAGACATTGGTGTAGCCGGGCCGCTCTGCGGGGAGCGTAATGCCCGGTAGGCCGGCCAGCGCGGCAGTATAGCGGTGGGCAATGGCCCGTTTGCGCGCCAGCAGGTCGTCCATGCGCGCCTGTTGCGCCACGCCCACTGCGGCCTGAAGATTGGTCATCCGATAGTTAAAGCCCACTTCGTTATGCCAATAGCGCTGTTCGGGGGGCATTGCGTGGTCGCGCAGCAGGCGGCAGCGCGCCGCCAGCGCCGGGTCGTCGGTCACCACCATGCCCCCTTCACCGGTGGTGATGATCTTGTTGGCGTAGAAGCTAAATGCGGCCAGACGCCCCCATGCCCCCGTGCGCCGCCCGTCGATGGCGGCGCCATGCGCCTCTGCGGCGTCTTCGATGAGCAACAATCCCTGCTGATCTGCCAATGCGATCAGCTCTGGCATAGGGGCAGGGTGTCCATACAGGTGTACGGGCATGATGGCGCGGGTGCGCGGCGAAAGCTGATCGGCCACCGCGGCGGGGTCAAGCGTCCACGTGTATGGGTCGACATCAGCAAAGACGGGCGTGGCGCCGGTGTAGCGCACCGCGTTGGCCGACGCCACAAAGGTGAGCGCAGGCACGATCACCTCGTCGCCGGGGCCGATGCCCAACGCGTGCAGCGCCAGGTGGAGCGCGACTGTGCCATTGCAGACGCTGACCCCCTCGGCAACGCCGCAAAAGCCGGCAAACTCATGCTCGAAGCGTGTTACATACGCGCCCAGGCTGCTGATCCAGCCACTGCGCACGGCGTCGAGCACGTTGTTTTCCTCCTCCACACCAAGCAGGGGCTCATAGACCGGGATGAAATCGCGCGGGCGGGCGGCGGTTTGGTGTTCGAGGTAGTCAAAAAGCGAAAGCTGTGTTGTTGTCATAGCTGAATGTGCAAAATCACAAGTGAAACGCCAATCAGTGGCTACCCTCATACATTCGTCGCCGCTACCTGCGAATCTCCACCTCACCGAGCAGCGCTTCCTGGCCAGCCGGATTGCCCGCTTCGTCGACCAGCGTTAGCGCCTCCAGCGTATCCTCATCGTAGACAAGCAATCTCAGTGTGTAGCGACCTTCGCTCAGGTCACTGGACGTGGGGACCGAGTAGACATTGAGCGGCGTATCATCGGGCAGCCACTCAGCGGGCATGAGATGGCGGTCGTTGAGCAGCCGTTCGTCACTTTGCCCCACACGGGCCTCACTGGCGTCATAGAGCGCAACGCGTGCTTTGTAGGGCCGGTCGAGCGGCTCCTGCCCTGTGCGCCGCCAGCGGATCACAACCGGCGCAGCCTTCCCTGGCGCAACGGGCTGAGATGGCAGCGCCACGGCTGCCGTCTCCACCACCGGGGGGAAGCGTATCCTCAACGGTGTAAAGTGATCCGCCAATTGAAAGTGATTGGGCGGCGTCAATTGCCACCAATCGATCACATAGCCTTGAAAGCTGTGGCTGCCGGCGTAGGCTCCCGCCTGGTCAAGCAGAAACGGAACACTGCGCCGGGGGTCGGTATCGCTTTCGAACCACTGCACCCAAAAGATTTGTCGAGCGGCGCCGGCCCACTGATTGAGCCGCTGGTCCACGGTGTTGATGTCCACAAACAGATAGCGCGCTGGCGCGGCCTCAGGCCCCGTGGGTGTCAGGGCGGGGTCGATGCTGTAGCGTTCATAATAAAAGCCAAATGGATATTTTTGATCCACCAAGATCAGATCATCTGGGCCGGCGTGTTGGTTTAGCCAGGCGGTGACCGCGGCAATGTCTTCTCGTGCAAAGCGGTCGTCGTAGAGATCGCCATAGAGCGCGGGCGCCATCCCGGCGACGACAATTGCCAGCGCCGCCGCGCCAGCCATACGCCACTGCTGCCAGAGTGCGGCCAGCCCCCAGCCCATGAGCAAATAGAGCGCCGGCGTCACAAAGCTACTGTAGCGGACGTTGAACGCGCCCCGGTCGAGCACAGCGACATAGTATAGAGCCAGACCGCCGAATACCCAAACGAGCAGGAAAGTTGCTGCCTGGGTTGGCTGGGTGATTGCCGCATCGCAACGTATGCCGCAAGCAAGTTGATGGATGGCCAGTGCGGCCCCCCAAAACACGACCAT
>JAHDWG010000341.1:3874-8277 GCA_023384495.1 Caldilineaceae bacterium | reverse complement strand
AATGTGCCCCGGCGCAGGCTGGCGCCGTCTTCATAGGGCATGAGCAACAGATCACAGGCGTGCAGATCGGCGCTTACGCCTTCGTCGGGCTGGCGGCCCGTCCAGCGAACGCGCCCGGTGAGGCCAAGCTGTTCAATGGCTGCTTCCACCTCGCGCAGGTAGGCGTAGTTGGCTGGGTCGTTCTCGCTCACACGTTCGCCGATCATGAGCAAATGGGCGCGGCGGCCCGCCTCGACCAATAGCTTCAGTGTGTGGACCAGCGCCAGCCCCCCCTTGCTGCGGTTGAGAAAGCCAAAATAGCCGATCACCAAGTCGTGCTCATCGAAACCACGGCATGCGCGGCGTTGCTGCCGTTCGGCAGGCGTCGCCTCGCTCCCCGCTATATTGCTGCCAATGGGGATTTTTGCCAAATTACGCGCCCTCTGCGCCAGCGCCAGCCGGTCACCTTCGTTGGTGACAATGGTCAGGTCGGCGTAGCGGGCGGGGAAGTGGGTAACCCAGTTGCGCAACAGGCGACCGGCCTTGGGGAAGAGATAGGGCGGCAGCAGATCGTGATAGGTCCACGCCATAAGAAAAGGGCGCGGCTGTGTGTGCGCCCACACCCAAGGAGCCAGATTGATGGCCGGGTGCATGGCGTAGGCGCCAGTCTGGTATTGGACATGCACCCAGGTGGCGCCCAACTCCCGTGCGCGCTGGGCCACCGTGCGCCCAATCCGCCAACCCCATCGGGGGATTTCGGCGTAGACAGGCAGAGGGGTCTTGTGGGGGCTAGTGGCCTGCCCGGTGAGGATGCTGACCTGGCAGCCGGCATCGGTGAGCGCCTGACCCAACGTCGCCGTATATGCGCCAAGACCACCGGGCGCGGGGGGGTATTCGGCGGTGACAAAGAGAATATGCATATTACGCAGTCAGGTCTTTTTCCAACGAATAGCCACGATAGTCTTCTTCCATAAAGCCCAACTGGGTCAGTAATGAGAGCGCCACCGCCTGTCGCTGGGAAACGTGCGCCACCAACTGGCTGGAGCCCTGAATCGTGCTGTCGTTGATGATGCGCCGCAACAGCCACTTTCCGATATCCTGCCCGCGCCACGCCGGGTCAACCTCCATATGAACCAGTTTGGCCAGGCGGTGACCACCAATCGCGCTCTCAAGATGGATATTGACTACCCGCGCCATGCCAACCCAGTCGTTGCGACGATAAAGTTGGTAAATACGGTCGGCTGCGCTGCCACCGTAAACAACGCTCAATTGGGCAAGCGGTGTGGTCTCTTCCACCGGGTCGGCCAATGGGCGAGTAAGGCAGTAAAAGCGCTCGGTGAAGTGATAGCCCGCACTCGTCAGGGCGCGCACTTCGGCTGACCAGTCGCCCGGCACGGCGCCCAACCCGGCCTGAAAATTTGGGTATCCGGTGCTATGGTGAAAGGCCTTGACATGGCCCACGCCCTGGTCCTGCCAGAATTGTTCCGCCGCCTCCAATAATGCAGTCGCCACCGCGTCTGTCCGTTCGGATTGATCGAGCAGCAAGAGAAAGCGCAGCAAGCCTACGGGGCTATACTCGGGCCGCTCCTGGCTCTCGCTGTCAAAGCCGGTGGCGACATCGATAAAGCCTTCGAGCCGGCGCGCGCGCCAGGCGGCAATGCGCTGAAGCTGTTGCCAGCGCACCGGATGGAGCGAGGGCGGGTTGGGCGAATAGAGCTGCTCATAGAGTTCCGCCGTATTGAACGACGTGGTGAAGGGGGCGTCGGCCAGCGCGGTGTTGAGCGCATCGGCGATCAGGTTGCGTTCGTCCCCTTGCAGCGACCGGATGATGAGCGAGGGTGCAACGGGCATCATGGCGGTGTGTTTGCCTTCAACTGCGCCAGCAGTGCATCTTGGTCGCGCACAGCCGGCAACTCCAGCATTTCGACGCTGTCCAGATCAAGCAAGCCATTCGCCTGCGCCGGGTGATAGACCAGCAACAGAACAGGGTTGAGACGCCCCGCTTCGGCCACGCTCACCAACTGGCGAAAGGCGACACACCGTTGCGCCTGCCAGGGCCGGATCAAACAGAGCGTTGCGTTCGTCACGGCCACACGGCTTGTCTGTGCGCGCAGGCTCCACAGCGTGAGGCCAATGCCTACCCCCAAAAAGAGAAGCGCGCCGACGCCTGGGGTTCGCCCAAATTCCCAGCCAAAGAGCCCGGCCACCACAATGCCGAGCGCCGTGACAACACCATAGAATCCGCTGGGGGCAAAAACGCGTGTCTCAGCAGTCATACGTACATTTTTCGGCCACAGACAGCTTGAATACAAACAGATCAGCTGGCGGATTTTGCCCGCTCAATCGCTGCTGGGCTTGGCCGCGGTGGGCACATAATCGACGATCTTGACATAGCCCGGCGGCGGCGCCAGCACAATGGGGTCGGGCGGGGGGCCGGCGCCCTGGCTGCGCTGAAATTCAAAGAAACGCCAGGTGAGCCGGCTGACCCCCTTGATCGTGCTGTTACTTGTGCCCCAGTCCATCCATCCCTGGCGGAACAGAAAAACGGAGACCACATACGGGCCGGTTGGCCCCCAGATCAACGCCACATCGCTGTGCGATTCAAAGGCAAAGCCATGCTTGTGGATGATCCACGCGTCGCGCCAGCCCGGCAGTCCACCCCAGAGAAGCTCCATAAACTGGTCGTGGGTCATGTAAAAGAGAATCTGCCGACACTCTTCGGCGGTAATGTCATCGGGGTAGGCGGCGCGCAGCAGGCCCGTATCCATTGCGCATTCGTACAGAGCGGTCATCATTTGCCCCATTTCCAGCGGCGTCGTCTGTAGATTGGAGTCGGGATTGGTGCTCCAATCTGTGCGCTGGTTGCCAGGGGTGGGGATTTGCGGCGCCTTGGGCGCGTCAAAGCCCGACTGCATGTAGGTGTTGACAAAGCCAAGCCTGCGGGCGAACTCTGTCACGCGGCGCGCGCCGGCAGTGCTGTTTCCGTCGCCCAAAAACGCCAACAACTGGTTGGCGGCATAGTTGTTGCTTTCGCCCAGCGCATAGTCAATCCACTGGCCCACCTGGCGCGCGGTCGGGTCATCCGCGGTGATACCATCGGGCAGTTCGCGCATCACGGCGGCGACAATAAAGAGCTTGAGCGTCGACATGCCCGAAAACGACACCTCATCGTCGATGCGCGCGGCCTCCCCTGCCTGCGGATCGTAGACATAGGCAGCGGCAAAGCCAGGGAAATCGGCGAAATAGTTGTCGATGGCCCGCGCCAGATCATCCATGCCCACCGGTGGAGGTGGCGTTTCGATGAGGGCCAATTCCGCCACGCGCTCGCCTGTGCGAGTCAACGCAGCGGCCACGCGGTCAACGCTGGTGTCCACATCCAGCGTATAGCCGGGGGCGCCGGGCTGCCAGCCCCAGTCGCGCCAGTAGCCGCCCACATAGCCCGTGGGCAGCGACGGCTCATTCCGCAGCCCGTCATGAAGCTGCATGGAAGCCGAGAGCACCCGTGCGCCCTGGGGCGGGCGATCCTGCTCGGCGGCGATCCCCTCCAGCCAGGCGCGCAGCGCGTTGGTGTTCATGGTGAAGCGCACAGGAATATCGCGCCGCTGCTGCGGGAAGCCAAACGCCTCGCGCACGGCAATGTCGAGGAAGGCGGCGCCTTCGAGGTACTGGCTAGCCTCAGCCACCATCTGTTCCACATCGATGTGGAAGTCCACATCCTCGGGAGGCAACGGCATCTGCTGGCCAGCATAGCTCACCACGATGGTTTGGCTGTAGATGCCTTCCAGATGGTGGCGAATCTCGGTCAGGTCCTTAAGGTCGCTCAGACTTAGCCCACCGAGATAGACGCCCGGCGGCACCGGCGCCGCCGCCACCTTAAAGCGGCTGTAGACCGGAAAGAGCGCCAGGATCGCGCATAGCGTGACGACAAAAGTCAGAAAACGACGCATAAAGATCTGCGCTTACTCCCACTCAATCGTGGCCGGCGGTTTGCTGCTGATATCATACACCACGCGGTTGACGCCGTCCACTTCGTTGACGATCCGGCTGCTGATGCGCGCCAGCAGATCGTAGGGCAGCCGCGCCCAGTCCGCGGTCATGAAGTCATCGGTGGTGACTGCGCGCAGCGCCAGCACGTTGGCGTAGGTGCGCCCATCGCCCATCACCCCCACCGAACGGACGGGAAGCAGCACGGCAAAGGCCTGGCTCGCCACGCGATAGAGGTCGGCGCGGCGCAGCTCCTCGAGGAAGATGGCGTCGGCGTGACGCAGCGTTTCGAGCCGCTCCCACGTCACTTCGCCCAGGATGCGGATGGCCAGCCCCGGCCCGGGGAAGGGGTGCCGCCACACAATCGATTCCGGCAACCCCAGCGCTTCGCCCACCTTGCGCACCTCATCCTTGAACAACATGCGCAGCGGCTCCACCAG
>JAHDWG010000341.1:0-3864 GCA_023384495.1 Caldilineaceae bacterium | reverse complement strand
CAGTTGAAAGGTCATGTCCT
Organism: Caldilineaceae bacterium; assembly: GCA_023384495.1. Classification (GTDB taxonomy): domain Bacteria; phylum Chloroflexota; class Anaerolineae; order Caldilineales; family Caldilineaceae; genus CFX5. The sequence continues at coordinate 3,844 of JAHDWG010000341.1, read as the reverse complement.
TGGGCAGCCCGCCCACGTTGTGGTGCGTTTTGATGGTGCGGGCGTTGCGCGTGTCGTCGCCGCTGGCCGACTCGATCACGTCGGGGTAGAGCGTGCCCTGCGCCAGAAAGGCGGGCGCGGGGCGGTCGCCTGCCCCCCACGTCATGGCCAGGCGGGCGGCCTCGGCCTCAAAGACGCGCACAAAGCGGGCGCCAATGCGTTTGCGCTTCTGCTCTGGGTCGCTCACGCCGGCAAGGTCGGTGAGGAACTCCTCCTTGGCGTCGACCGCCACCAGATGCATGCCCTGGTGCTGCTGGAAGGTCTCCACCACCTGCGCCGCTTCATCCTTGCGCAGCAGGCCATGGTCGACAAAGACACAGGTGAGCCGGTCGCCAATCGCGCGGTGGACGAGCGCAGCGGCCACCGCGCTGTCTACGCCGCCGCTCAGCCCGCAGATCACATGACCCGTGGGCCCCACCTGGGCGCGAATGCGCGCTTCGGTTTCGTGGATAAAGCTGCCGGGCGTCCAGTCGCCAGCGCAGCCGCAGATGCGCCGCACAAAATTCGCCAACAGCGCCGCCCCATTGGGCGTATGCGCCACCTCGGGGTGAAACTGGATGCCGTAGAGCCGCCGCGTCTCGTCGGCCACCGCGGCCAGGGGCGAGTTGGCGCTTTGGGCAATCGCGACAAAACCGGGCGGCAACTGTTCAACTCGGTCGCCGTGGCTCATCCAGACCGGCATGGTGGCCGGCAGGTCGGCGAAGAGGGGACTGGAGATTGGAGACTGGAGACTGGTGACTGGTGACTGGGCTGGCGATTGGCTCTTGACGTGGAGCGTGGCGGGGCCATATTCGCGCTCGGCGCCCGGCGCCACCTGGCCGCCGAGGGTGTGGGCCAGCAGTTGCAGCCCGTAGCAGATCCCCAACACGGGGACGCCGGCTTCGAGCACGCTGGCGGGCAGGGAGGGCGCGCCCGGCTCATAGACGCTGTTCGGGCCGCCCGAGAGGATGATGCCCGCCGGGCGTAGTTGCGGCAACAGGGCATCGGCGCGCTCCCAGGGGACGATCTCGGCATAGACCTGCGCCTCGCGCACACGGCGGCAGATCAGTTGTGTATATTGGCTGCCGTAGTCGAGCACGGCAATGGTTTGATGGCGCATGGTTTCTCGATGTGGTATGAAAAACTCAGATCAACTAGTCTCCACTCTGCATAAATGACGCCTCATACGCCGCCGGCTGCGTGGTCACAGGGGCCAGCGCGCTGATGGCGAGCACGGCCCGGAGACCGTCGCCCAGCCCGTTAATCGTAAATTCGGCGCCCCCCAGTTCATCCACGACCGGGCGCTGCACATCAACCAGCGTATCGCCGTCAAAGGTCATCACTTGAAGCAGCCAGCGTTGGGGCAGCCGGTTGTCGGTGAGCAGCCAGCCCTCGCTCTCCCAGTCGCCCGGTCCGTGGGTAAAGTCACGGACGTAGCCAATCGCCGGGAGGCGGACATCCCCGATAAACCAGCCTGCGCCGTTGATGGCGTCGTCGGTAATATATTCAAAACGCAACCAAATCTCTTCGCCGGCAAATTCGCTCAAATCGAACTGCTCTTGCACCCAAGTGGGCAGACCGGCGCGATCTGCATCACTCTTGCCGGTGAACGCAGCGCCAAAGCTGTTGCCCGCCGGGTTCTCCAGCGTCGTGCGCAAACCAGGTAAGATTGTCCACTTGCGGCCGTCCCGGCTGGCGAGCACATAGCCATAATCGTAGTTTTCTTCAATGTCCCACCACATGGCGGCTTCCATCGTTACCGGCGCGCCGGGCGGCAGGCCGCTCAGATCTACCTGTCTCGTCAACCGGCTGTTGGACGAATCGCCCATGTTGCTCCACCACACGTAATGGCCGCTGGCCAGCGCCATCTCCGCCAGCCTTGTTTCGGGTTGCCCCGCAAAACGGACAGTGAGATCCCCCTCCCCGCCAAGCCGCAGATAGTGGGCCGCGTAGTTGCGCACTGTGTTGCGGATGGGCCCGGCAGGATAGCGATTTATTCCGTGCGCGGTCACCGGTCGAGCAAAATCCAGCGCACGGTAGCCATAGACATCCGGCTGCCCCAGCGCGTCCGGCTGATTGGCGTAATTGGCGATGATCCAGTCGGCGAAGAGTGCGTCAAACGCAACCCCTGCGCCCTGTGCGTCCAGCGCAAGCTGAACCCCTTCAATGCCGTTGGCCGGCTCGGCCACCAGGCGGCGCAGCAGGTCAGGCCCATATCGTTGGTGCAGATAGTGGATAAAGAGATACGAGGCGCCATAATTGGCCGCGTTGCCCACGGGTTCGGTGCTCCAGGCATTGAGCTGCGTATCGGGCTGATTCACAAATGAGCTGACAAAGCCGGTGTCAGCCCCAAAACCGGCGATCTCTTGGGCAAACTCGCTCAGCCCCTCGTTGACCCATGTCGTCTCATTACTATCGTTGCGCCAGTGGATCATATGCTGGAACTCGTGCGCCAGCACGGTCTCATAGTGGCGATAATCCCCCATCCCGTTGAGCCACTCGAGATTGATATAAAACATCTCCTTTTCGTTGGAATAGGGATTGGCCAGGCGGCTGTACTGGTCGGCGCTGCTGTAATAGCCGGCCACACCGCTGCCAGTGCCGGTGGTGTGCAGGATATGTAGGCGCGGGTCGTTGTCCACGCCGGGGTTCCACTCGCTGCCAAAGACGGCGGTCAGCGCTGGATAACTATGTGCGCTAAAGTGATCCACTGCGCGCACGATGGCGTTGCGGTCGAAACGTTGGCCGGCCTCCACCCATGCATAGGCCACGTCGGTCTTATGGACCAGCTCGGCGGTGATCTGTTGATTGCCGCGCGTGCGCAGATCATGCACCCAAAATTGGATCTGGTCGCCGACCGCGTGGTCGGGCGCGGTATCGTTGACCACCGCAGGCACAGCGTCCACATCGGGCCGGAGCCGCACTGTGATATCGCGCAGGTCGCGCGCCGGCACAACCACCTGCGCCAGTTGCGCTTCGGTGGCGGGGATGGCTGCGGCCGCGGGGTAGAGAGCAGCAAGCCCACTAGCGGCGCGATGAGGCTGGTCCAGCACAAGGGGCGCCGCCGGGGGTGGGCTGGCCGGCGCAGGGGTTCGCGCACAGCCAGCCACAATCAAGGCCAGGAAGGCAAGGGTGCGGAGTGGGTGTCTAACTCGTTGAATTTGCATTGACGTCATTGTACGTCAACGCATAGTAAGAGCGCAACAAAAAACGGGCAGCAGGGTAAAAACCCGCGACTGCCACTGAAAAGTCGCCTCAGCGACTCGATTTTTGGCGGCTATAGGAGCCTTTCCCTACACCGTACTATGCACCGCGCCGGATAAAATCTGCAATCCGCTCGCCGATTACCATACAGGTCACCTGCGTGTTGGCCCGAATGCAATCCGGCATAATCGACCCATCGGCGACGCGCAGGTTGTCAACGCCATGCACCTTGCCAAACTGGTCGACCACTGCCAACGGGTCGGTCGCGGGGCCCATCTTGCAGGTGCTGGAACTGTGGTGGCTGGTGGTGGCCGTGCGCAACATCCACGCATCGAGCGCCGCGGGCGTGGCCAGATCAACGGGCGTGGGCGAAACCAGTTCCGCCACCATGGCGCGGAAATCGGCGTGGTCTAGCAAGTTGCGCATGATCTGCACCGCCTCGCGCAGCCGGGCGCGGTCAAACGGCTCGGCCAAATAGTTGTAGTCCAATGCCGGTTGAACGGACGGATCAGGCGAAACCAGGCGCAATGCGCCGGCCCCTTGCGCCAGATAGAGACAGCCCACCAAATAGAAGCCAATCGGTTGCGAGGCGGTTGCCACCCCCGCAATCGTGGCGTACGAG
>JAHDWG010000340.1 GCA_023384495.1 Caldilineaceae bacterium | reverse complement strand
GCAACAAATCGGATGTGTCGCCACAACAGATGGTGACGCTCTGTCAGATGTTACGCCCAATGGCCGACTATGTGCTCATCGATTCACCGGCGGGCATCGAACATGGCTTTCAGAACGTGGTGGCCCCGGCCGACCAGATCTTGATTGTGACAACGCCCGATGTGAGCGCGCTGCGTGACGCCGACAAGGTGATCTATCTGTTGGAGCGAGACTGGAAGCGCCAACCCGGGCTGATCCTGAACCGTTACAACCATGAACAGGCCCGTGTGGGCGAAATGCGCGGGATCGATGACATTCTGGATATTCTGTCGATTGACTTGATCGGCGTCGTGCCCGAAGATGCCGCGGTGCCGCTGACCACCGACCGGGGCGCGCCAGCCGTCTATAATCGACGGCTGCGGGTAGGTCAGGCGTATCGCAACATTGCTCAGCGCATCATGGGCAACAACGTCCCGCTGATGGACTTCCGAAGGCCAGGCTTCTGGGCGAACCTACGGCGCTGGTTTGGCGGGTGAAGCGTTAACCGGCTGGTTGCATAGCCGTGCAAATGGTGTGGCCGTATGAGTTTTCGACAGCTTTTGCGTAATTTTGATTGGCCACTGTTGTTGGTTGTGTTGCTGCTGTGCATGATCGGCGTCAGCATGATCTACAGCGCAACGGCCAACACCGTCGACCTGAGCGACCTTTGGCTGCGCCAGTCGATCTTGATCGGGGTGGGTCTGGTGGCGCTTTTTGCGGTTGCCTTCTTTGACTATCGTCACCTGGAGCTGTTTTCACCGCTGGCTTATCCTGTGCTGGTTGGGTCATTACTGGCGGTCGCGTTTTTTGGGGATACGCAGGGCACAGGCTCCCAGCGATGGGTCAATGTGGGGGGAACGCTGGTGCAACCCACCGAAGCCGGCAAGTTCTTACTCATTATCTTCTTTGCCTGGTATCTGAGTTGGTATCGCCAGTATGTCAATCAACTGCCCTATCTGTTCATCGCATTGGCGCTGTTGTTGGTCCCGCTCTATCTGATCTACGACCAACCGGATTTGGGCACGACGCTCAACTTTGCATTTATCGGCGGTGTGCTGCTGTTGGTCTCGGGGATTCCTTATTGGCAACTGGGGTTGCTGACAATCGGGGTGGCTGCTGCAACGCCCGTGCTCTACGGCACATTGCGCGGCTATATGCTCCAGCGCATCGAGATCTTTCTCAACCCCGAACAAAATCGGGCGGCCACCTACAACATCGAGCAAGCGTTGATCGCCATCGGCGGTGGCGGCTGGCTGGGCCAGGGCTGGGCGCACGGCAGCCAAAACCAGTTACACTTTCTGCGGGTGCGCCATACTGACTTTATCTTCAGCGTGATTGCCGAAGAGTTGGGGCTGATCGGCACCTCGATTATTGTGGCGCTGCTGCTCTATGTGGTCTGGCGCATCCTCAACATTGCCGACAAGGCGCAAGACCCGTTCGGCAGGCTGATTGCGGTGGGCGTGGCCGCGCTCATCTTTTTCCAGACCGTGGTCAGCGTGGGCATGAACCTCAACCTGATGCCGGTGACGGGCCTACCCCTGCCCTTTGTCAGCTATGGGGGCAGCAGCCTGGTGGCCATGATGTTTGCCGTGGGGCTGGCGCAGAGTATCGTCATGCGCCACCGCAAGATCGAATTCTTCTAGCCCAGATCACCGGCCAGCCCCACCGCGCCCGCCTCCGCCAGTTGTTCGATCTCGACGCGGCTGTACCCCAATTCCTGCAACACCTCAGCGGTGTGCTCGCCCAGCAGCGGCGCACCGCGCCGAATCGTGGCCGGCGTTGCCGAGAACTTGACCGGCGCGCCCAACGTCTTGACCGGCCCCAAACGGCTGTGCTGCACTTCGGTGACCATCTGGCGCGCCTGCGTCTGTGGGTCGGCGTGCATGGCGGCAATCGAAAGCACGGGACCGGCGGGCAGTCCCAATGCCTCAAAGCGTTCGAGCCATTCGGCGGTAGTGCGCTCTCGAAAATAGGGGGTGAGCAGCTCGACCAGCGCCGGCAGATTGGTGAGCCGGCCCGCGTTGTCGGCAAAGCGGGTGTCCCGGCTCAGATGCTCGGCCTCCAGCGCCTGGATCAGCTTTTCCCAGTTGGCCTGGTTGGCAGCCCCGACATTGACCCAGCCGTCGCGCGTGCGAAAGGCCTGGTACGGGGCCATCAACGGGTGCGCTGAACCCAGCGGCCCGGGTGAGATGCCGGTGGCCAGGCAAATGGCCGACTGCCAGTAGGTGTGTGTGATGCCCGCCTCGAACAGTGAAGTGTCCACCAGTTGCCCCTCGCCCGTGCGCAGCCGATGGATATAGGCGGCCAACACCCCCATCGCGGCCAGAATGCCGGCGGTGATGTCCGTCATCGGCGCCCCCACCTTGACCGGCTCAGGCTCTTCATCGACAACGGGCATGGGGCCAGTGATGCTCATCAGCCCGCTCATCCCTTGCGCGATGAGGTCGAAACCACCCCGGTTGGCATAGGGGCCGGTGCGCCCAAAGCCGGTAAGCGAGCAATAGATCAGGCCGCGGTTCTCCACCTTGAGCGCTTCGAAGCCAAGTCCCATCCCTTCGAGCGCCCCTGTGCGCAGATTTTCCACCAAAATGTCGGCGCGCAGGATCAATCTGCGCAGCACGGCCAGCCCCTCTGCGCTGCGCAGATTGAGCGCAACGCCCCGCTTGTTGCGGTTCATCATCATAAAGGCGGCCGATTCGCCGTCGATAATGGGCGGGACCGTACGCCGGGTGTCATCGCCATTGGGCAGGCGTTCCACTTTGATTACGTCGGCGCCCATGTCGGCGAGCATGAGGCCACAAGTTGGCCCGGCCATGATATGGGTCACTTCCACCACCGTTAGGCCGGCCAATGGCCCAGTGGGCGCCGGCGGGATTGGCGAACTCATCATCGAAATTGTTCCTCTGTGCTCACTTTGCGGCGGTCGAGCGCAGCGATCATGGCGTCCTGGTCACTCCAGGGATGCTCCGTCTCGCCAAAGCACATGCTGCGCTCGTGCCCTTTGCCAAAGGCGGCGACCACATCACCGGGGGCAGCCATGTCCACCGCATGTTGGATGGCGGTCGCGCGGTCATCGATCACCAGATAGCTGCCCTCATTCACCGACTCGCGCACCCCGCGGACAATCTCGGCGTTGATGGCGTCCAACGACTCGGTGCGTGGGTCTTCGGCGGTGATCACGGTGAAATCGGCCAGCCGGCCACTGACGCGCCCCATGAGGTAGCGCTTGGCCTGGTCGCGCAGCCCGGCGCAGCCAAAAACGGCAATCAGCCGGCCCGGTCGCCCGCTCCCGTCAGCCCCGACCAGCGTCCGCAAGGTCAGCAGCGCCCGTTCCAGGCTGACGGGCGTGTGGGCAAAGTCCACAACGGCGAGGAACGGTTGGCCCCGGTCGATCCGCTCCATGCGCCCGATGACCCCCGCAAACTGTGCAATCGCCTGCTGAATGACAGCGGGTTCAATCCCCAGCGTTAGCCCCACCGCACACGCCGCCAGCACGTTATAGACATTGAAGTCGCCAATCAACCGGCTCGCGATGTCAAACTGCCCGCCCCACCAGTGCGCGACAAAGCGGGTATAGTCGGGCGCATAGGCCACCCGTTCGGCTAGCAGATCGGGCGTCTCGCCTGGGCGCGCGCTGTGGCCGGCAACCCCATAGCTGCGCACGGCGACCGGCGTGGCCGCGGTCGCCGTCTCTTCGGCCAGGACGGCGCGAAGGGCGTCATAGCTGCCGGCGTCATCGGCGTTGAGGATGGCAGCGCGCGGCGCGCCGGGTTTGGGGGGCGCCTGCGCCAACATACGGAAGAGCTTGGCCTTGGCCGCCACATAGGCGTCGCGGCTGCCGTGATAGTCCAGGTGTTCGTGGGTGATATTGGTGACGGCGGCCACATCGAAGGCGACGGCGGCCACGCGCGCCTGGTCCAGCCCGTGGCTGGTGCTCTCGACCACGGCATAGCGGCATCCGGCCTTACGCATGTCGGCCAAAAAGCGCTGCACCTGGGGCGCATCGGGAGTGGTGACGTGGAAGCCGGTATCGCGCTCGAGGCCACGAATGCGCGCCCCCACGGTGGTGATGACCCCAACCGCGCCGGGGTCATCGGGGACTGTTTGGGTGGCGGCGGCGAGGATTGCCTCAATCAGCGCGCTGGTGGTCGTTTTGCCGTCCGTGCCGGTGACGCCAATCACGGTCAGATCGTGGCTCGGGTAATCATAGAACGCGGCGGCGCACTGGGCCAAGGCCAACCGGCTGTCATCTACCTGGAGATAACACGCACCCGCGGGCAGCACAACCCCCCGGTTTGCCAACTCGGTGGGTGTGTATGCGCCGATCACAGCAGCGGCGCCCTGCGCATAGGCTGCGGGGATAAAGCGATGTCCATCGGCCTGCCGGCCGGCCACCGCGACAAAGAGGGTTCCAGGGTCAACCTGGCGGCTGTCGGCTGTCACCCGCTCGATAGAGATCGATACGGCGTTTTCCGCGTGGTCCTGGCCGGTGGGGCCAAGCGCGTGCAGCAGTTCAGCCAGAGACTTTGTGGTCATACAATTCATCTCACAGGGTACGGATTGAAATTGGCGACGAATGTCCGGTTCAGATATCCCGCGGCCCGCGCACCACAGAGATGCCAGCCACGATGATGACCAAGACCAGGAGTACACCGGCGCCAAAGAACACTGGAGGCAGATTGGTGTAGACAATCCGCACCACATCAATCGGTGTCGGCGTCACGGTAGGCGTGGCCGTGACCGACGGCGTGGCCGATGGCGTGGGCGAGTCAACCGGCGGTGGCGTGGGGGTCGGCGTCTCGGTTTCGGTTATGCCGGGCGTAGCAGTGGCGGTGAGCGTGGGTGGCGCCACCGTTGGGATGCTGATCGTGATCACCTGGCTTGGCTGGAAAATATCGCGCGGGATCACGGGTGTCGCCTCTGCATCGACGACGGCAGATGGCTCATCGGGCGGCGCCTCGGCCACGGGCGGTGCGGTTTCTGTTGGCGTCGGCTCAGGCGTTGCTTCAGCGGTCGGCTCAACCGTTGGCTCTGGCGTGGCCGGCGCCTCGGCTGTCGGTGTGCGCGAGGGCGTCTCGGTACGGGTAGCGGTGGGCAACGGTGTTGCCGTGGGTGTCGGGGTCTCAGTCGGGATCGGCGTTGCCGTGGGTGTCGGGGTGTCGGTGGGGGTGGGCGTGTCGGTCGGCGTCGCCGTCGGTGTGGGCGTATTGGTCGGGGTTGCCGTGGGCGTAAAGGTCGGCGTCGGGGTAGCCAGTGCGGCGCGTACGTCGAGCGGCGGCATGGTTGCGATGGGAAAGAAGGTGACGCCCTCATCATCGCTGCGCAGCACCCAGTCCCCCACAGTGCCCACATAGACTGTGCGCGGCGCCTGTTCGGTATTGGCTGCGGCATAGGCTGCGCCGGAATACGGTGCGCCATTCACGGTGGACCGTTGCCACTCTGCACCGGCGCCCACCCAAAGGCCGCTTTCAGTGGCGGCCACCACCATTCTGCCGGTGCTGACCACATCGTAGACTACAGTCGCGGGAAAATTGGCCAGTTTCTCCCAGGTAACGCCGTCGGCGCTCTGAAAGAGGCCGGAAGCGCCCCCCACAAGCAGGGCGCCCAGGTGTTCGGTCAAGCTAAAGACAATATCGGTGGTGGGAAAGGAAGCGACCCGCTCCCATGCGGCGGCGTCGTTGGGGAGGCGAAAGAGGCCGGCGTGGGTGCCGGCGAAGAGCGCATCGCCGTAACGCACGACTTCACGGACGCGGCGCGCCTCACCTTCCAGGCCCTGGTCTAGCTTTTGCCAGGTGTCACCGCCGTCATCGCTACGCAGCACGCCGTCAAAGCGAGTGCAGGCGTAGAAGACGCTGCGGCCATTCTCGACCACGGCGTACAGTTCGCCAACTGCGCTATTGGGCGCCAGCAGTTCGCGAAAGCCGGCCAACACTTCCCAACTCTGGCCGCCATTGCGGCTGCGAAAGAGATTACCAATCCCGCCATCGCCGGCCAGCGCCAGTTGGGCATCCACCGCGTCAAAGGCAAGCGCCGCAATGCTCACATTATCGAGCAGCCCGCTGTTAACCAGCGACCACTGGGCGCCCCCATCGACGGTGCGATAGATGCCCGATGGCTGCGGCGAGTTGAGCGTGCCGGCCAGCACAATATTGGGCGCACCCGGCGCCACGGCCACGCTCAGCACGGGGTTAACTGTCGGCGACGCCTCGCTCTGGGCTGCAACCCACCCGGGCGCGAGCAAGCGCGCCAAGAGCAGCGTCGCCAGCAGCGCCTGCGCCAGCTTGACAGCCACACACTCGTATTGTTCACGAGCGGATAAAGGAGACACGACACTCCCACAGATCAAGGCAAAATGACTACACGACAAAATGTCCCGAGCTAAACGTTCCCGTATTATAGCCCAATACAAACATTCCCGGAATCTACGAGGATTCCGGGAATGTAGCATCGCGGTTCAAAGGGGAAACAACCCCAAGTGGGGCATAGCGCGGCAACCGGTACGGAGGTCGCCCGTGTCAAATCCCTAGAACGCCAGGGCCAACAACTGGCGTGAGGCTGCGTCGGCCCAGCCGATCAGGTTGGGTGGGTATATGCCGATCCACAGGGTTGCCAGCACACAAATAACCAGCGCCAGTTGTACGGGAATGCTAATCGGCATCGACCGGGTGGGCGTTTCGCTGCCGTCACCGACAAAGAACATCGCGCGCACCACATTCAGATAATAGAACGCAGCGATGCCCGCCGTGACCATGGCAACTGCGGCCAACCAGAAGTATTGATGCTGAATGGCCGCGCCAAAGACATAGAACTTGCCGATGAAGCCGCCGGTCAGGGGAATGCCGGTGAGGCTCAGCATAAAGAGAAACATTGCCCAGGCTAGGCCGGGGTTGCGGCGCGCCAGGTTGTTAAACGCGCTGATGTCGGCGCTCCCCGTGTACTCTTCAATCGCCATGATCACCATAAAGGCGCCCACATTGGTGAAGAGATAGGCAAACAGGTAGATCAACATCCCATTGAGACCATTGATCGCCAGGATTGAAAGATCAGCCTGCTGGGCCGTCACCACGGCCACCAACCCGATCATGACGTAACCTGCCTGCGCCACCGAGCTATAGGCCAACATGCGCTTGATATTGGTCTGTCGCAGTGCAATCAGGTTGCCGAGCGTCATCGTCAAAATGCTGAGACCCGCCAGCAGCGGCACCCAGTCAACCCGGTAACCGGGAAGCGCCACCAGGAAAATACGAGCGGCCACGGCAAACCCCACGGCCTTGGACGCCGTAGAAAGATAGGCGGTGATGGGTGTCGGCGCGCCGTCATAGGTATCGGGCGCCCATTGGTAAAAGGGCGCTAGACTGGTTTTGAAGCCAAGACCGACCAGCAGAAAGAGGGTCGTGGGCAAAATGATGGCGTGCATTCCCTCGAGGCTGCCGGCAAGAATGGTTCCGATCTCACTCAAGTTGAGCGAACCGGTTGCGCCATAGAGCATGCTCATGCCGTAGAGCATCACCGCCGAAGCCACGGAGCCATACAGGAAATACTTGACGCCGGCCTCGGAGCTGCGTTGGTCCTCACGGATAAAGCCGACCAGCAAATAACTCGTAATAGAGAGAAATTCAATCGCCAGGAAAATCAGCAATAGATTATTGGCGCTGACCGCCAGGCTCATGGAGAGCGTCACGAAAACAAAGAGCGCCCAGAATTCACCCCGCCCGGCAACACGCGCGTTCATATGAGCGCCGCCCGCCAATGCCACCAACGACATGCCGGTGTAGATGACGATCTTCAAAAAGAGGCCGAATGGATCGACATCAATGACGGTCAACGCCGTAAAGGCGCCGCCGCCGGCTGCTTCAGGTCGCAGCACACCGGCAAATTGGATCGAGACGCCTACAACACCCGCGATCAAGGTGAGTACGCTCAGGGCCATGAAGCCGCGACCAGAGTCGTTCTTCGGCCCCTGCGCCCAGTCAAAAACCAAAACCAGGAGCCCGCCGATTAGCAGGATGATTTCCGGCAGGATCGCGCCCAACTGGCCTACCGACACGCCGGAAGCTGCAACTTCACTCAAGGTGCCCCCCTTGCGAATGATGAATTGACAACATCCAATTGTCCATTGTCAACTTTACAACAAAATTCACAACAATACGATTCCTTCATGCCTACTGCATCGCGACGGACGCCAGCACAGTCTCAATCTGAGCGAGCAGCTCCATCGCGGAGAGGTTGAAGTAATCCAACACCAGCGTTGGGAAGATGCCCAAAATAAACATCCCTGCAACCA
>JAHDWG010000339.1:6836-8322 GCA_023384495.1 Caldilineaceae bacterium | reverse complement strand
ATCGCCAAAAAGTCTGCGGCCAAGCCTATAGACCCAATATCCAGTGAAGGCTGTCAGAACGCCCATGTTGATGATATTCCACCCCATGACCAGCAGCCCGCCGTCCTGAAAGAGCAGCGCCTGCAAGCCGACCACCGCCGTCATCACCAATACAGCGGCCCAAGGCCCCAGCACAATCGCAGCGAGCGCCCCTCCCAGTAGGTGACCGCTGGTGCCACCTGCCACCGGGAAATTGATAGCCTGGGCCGCAAAGATAAAGGCCGCCATCACTCCCAGCAGCGGCACCTGGCGATCACCCAACTGGTCACGCGTCTGGCGCAGCGCATAGCTAACGACCAGAACGGCCAGCAGCCAGCCGGCCAATGCCACGGGGGTACTCAGAAAACCATCGGGGATGTGGAGCGCTGCCGGAGCTGGCAGCGCCGAAAGAAACGGATGAGCAGGCATGGACCCCCCTATTCAACAAAACGGAACTCAGAATCGATCACAGAGAGACGTTACAGTGCAACATCTCTAGGGCTTTAGTTGTTGGCGGCAATTCAAATATCCAGGTGCGCTGTGTGGTCATGGCGCCCGCTCGGCGCTCTCCAGCCGATCACGGCATTGATGGCAGATGCCAAATAGGGTGAGATGACGAGTCTTTACGGAAAATTGATGGTGGCGTGCAATATCAGCGAAGAGCACAGCCACCGCCTCGTGGCTGATTTGCTCTTCGCCGCCGCAGACCCGGCAAACAAGATGGTGGTGCGGTTCCGCCCCGGCCAGTTCATAGCCTGTGCGCCCATCTTCTAACACGACCGTGTTCAAGATGCCCTGTTCGCTGAGAAAGCTCAGTGTCCGGTAGACGGTCGCCCGGTTAAGGGCCGGTGTGATCGCCTGCACCGTCTCATAGACTGCGTCCGGCGTAACGTGGCCACCTAGCTGACACACCGCATCCAGGATCAGCTGGCGCTGGGGCGTCATGCGGTAGCCTCCCTTGTGTAATTGCGCCGCAATGGCGGCTATGTCGTGGCTCATGAGCAATTCTTAGTACAAATTATCGCAATAGCAAGTATACGCTATAACGACAATAATACAAAAAGCAACCTTCGATAACTCTCAGGTAAACGATGGGTGCATCTCCGTAAGCCTCTTTGCCATGAGGCGCGCCGTGTTATGGTTTAGCTCGCACTCTGCGGATAGTTTGCAACTTTCAACCAGATTCGAGAGACACCCCAGTATTGGAAAATTTGACAAAAACGATGAATCTCGGTAAGATAACGTCTGTTATAAATGGCCCGTTCGTCTAGAGGCCTAGGACACGGCCCTCTCAAGGCCGCGACAGGGGTTCGAATCCCCTACGGGCTACCACTCCTGCGACGCCAGATGGGTAAAACCATCTGGCGTTGTGTTATTTTGTACCCCAAGTGCAACAAGGCCCCTCGTCAAGACATGGCGAGGGGCCTTGTCTTGTTTGTTGTTCCAACCGGCAACGCATCCCCGCCAT
>JAHDWG010000339.1:0-6826 GCA_023384495.1 Caldilineaceae bacterium | reverse complement strand
GCCCGGCGTGGTTGCGCCGGGCGTTTTCTGTGTCTCTTACCACCGATCACGCCCACGGCGTGGCTGCCGCCCCCACCGGGCGTGGGCCAGTTGGCCGCCAGGGAACGGACTCATACGACCGGTATGCTACGTCCAAATGCGGCGTCTCGACGCGCATATGGCCCCGGTGGCGCGAAATGAGCGCCGCTTCCAAAATGCCGGCGGTGAGCAGCGTCCGCTCTACCGGGTACGATGGTTTGCCGGTGAGGAACATTTCCTCTACGTTGAGGCTCAGATAACTGAAGTGGGGATGGGGGTCGCCGCCGAGAAAGACCTCGCACGCCTGCACTTCGCTGCCCCCATCATTGCCAACCCGAGCTGCATAGCCAAACGTCTCAAAGCCGCCTTCTCGCTCGACGCACATGAGCACGGCGCCCCGAAAACCGTCCCGATACTCAATCAAAAAGACCGCAGGCCCCAAGAGCACTTCTTCCAGCGGGACGCCGGCCGCGCCTGGGATCTGTGCGATGGCGGCTTCGGCCAGCTCGCGTGACCAGCGCCCGGCGCGCGCCGCCTGCCAGACTGCATCGCCCTCCAGGCAGGTGACGGCGGCCACGCCCGTCTCGCCCCCAATGCGGCGCTCCACCATACATTGCAGCGTCTCCAACGCGTGGAAGCCGTAGACATCCAGCCCGCTGTAGCCGATGGCGACGGCTTCGCGCAAGGGCGCGTCGAGCGTGTGTTCTACCCACGGGCTGCGATAGCCCAGGGGCAGCGACGAGCCGGCCATATAGGGCGCGCCCAGTTGCCGCGCCCGGTCGTACATCCAACGGGCATCGGCCCAGTTGTACGAGAGATGTTTGTCGTTGAAGACCGGAACCGCCCGCCCGCTCTGCGCAAAGACGCCGCAGACCTGCTCCATAAAGTATTTGCGCGGGTAGAGATGCTGCTCCAGTTCGTTCCACGGATAGTCGCCATGCTCGCCGATGATCAGCACGCCGTCCACCGCCAACGAATCGCCGCCTAGGGTGAGCGCCTGGCGGATGCTGCCAAAGATGGGCACATTGTACGCCGCGGCCATGTCGCGGCTCATATCTGAATCGGGGAACTGGTCAACGTACATCGAGGCGATCCGCACCCGCGCCGGGCGCATCCCCTCGTCGGTGGGAAAGTCTTTGAGGAACTTGCCGACGATCACATCGGCGTGCGAATAGTGGCGATATTCCGTAAGAATGGCGGCGATCTGTTTCATGAGTGTTTCCGTTACGCTGTTCCGTAGCGTTGCAAAAGCCGGTAGATGATGTCGCAGCCAAAGTGGATGGCGTCCACCGGCACGCGTTCGTCTGCGGCGTGGACAGTGGCGCTTCCGTTGAATTCCTCGGGCAGCTTGAGCGGCAGAAAGCCGTAATTCTGGATGCCGAGGCGGGCAAACATGCGCCCGTCGGTAAAGCCGCCCACCAACGTGGGGATGGGGATGCCCTCGGGGTCGGCCTCGCGCACAATGTCGGCTAGCAGCGGGTAGAGGCTCATGTCCGTCTCGCTGCCCACCGGGTCGTGGCGGATGATCTCGAACTCCAACTCCTGGCCCAACACCTGGCGCAGCTCGGCTATCATCTCCGCCGGGGTGAAGCCGGGCAGCAGGCGCCCGTCCAGCTCCAGCTCGATGCGGCTGGGGATGACATTGGTCTTGAGGCCGCCGTGCACCACCGTGGCGTTGACCGTGTTGTGCAACTGGGCGTCCAGGCCACGCGCCTGGCGCATGCCCTGCGCCGCCATCTCATCCAGCGCGGCGTCGGTCTGCTGCGGGTCGAGCAGGCGGGCGATCAGATCGCCGGCCGGTTCGGGCGCGGTTTCGGCAATCGCTGTGAGCATCTCCTCCATCACCGGCAGGATGTGCACGGGCAACCGCTTCTGGTCGAGCGTGGTGAGCAGCGCGCCCAGCCTGGCCATGGCGCCCCCGCGCAGCGGCATGGAGCCGTGACCGCCCGGCCCCTCGAGCGCGGTGCGCATCCAGCAGACGGCCTTTTCGGCCACCATGATGGAATAGTAGCGCTGGCCAAAGAGGGTTTGTGAACCGCCGCCCCCTTCGCCAATCGCATAGCGGACGCCGGTAAATTGCTCGGGATGCTCCTCGACCAAAAAGCGGGCGCCATAGTCACTGGCCGCCTCTTCGTCGGCCATGATGGTCAACACCACATCGCCGGCGGGGCGGAAGCCTTCGGCGTGGGCGCGCAGCACGGCGGTGAGCATCATGGTGACGCCGCCCTTCATGTCGAGCGCGCCGCGGCCCCAGAGATAGCCGTCGATGATCTCGCCGGAGAAGGGCGGGTGCGTCCACGTTTGGTTGGCGGTAGTCACTACGTCCACGTGACCTTGCAGAACCAAACCTGGCGCTTCCCCGCGACCGGGCAGGCGAACGATGAGGTTGGGTCGGCTGGGCGTCTTGGCAAGCAGGGTCGTCTGCAACCCGGCCTCGGTGAGCAGGCCATTCAAGTAGCGGATACACTCGACCTCGTTGCCCGGCGGATTGGTGGTGTCGAAGCGGATCAGCTTTTGAAGAATCTCAATCGGGCGATCAAAGATAGCGTCGGTCATGTGCGTGTCCTGGTATGATGGATACACAGCGCCGCACGCTGTGCATCTCTGGATTGCGATTGTTGGCGTTGACTCAGATCGGTGCGGCCACAACGTTGATCAGGCCGCTTTGTATTGCGCGCGCAGCATGGTTGTGGCGTCGCCGACCGTAGTCGTGCGCCCGGTTGCGGCCAGCCCCAGCGCCAGCAGCCCGAGCAGTGTATCCTCTGATGAGGGGCTCAGCCGGTATGGAAGTCGAAATTGTTGCTCGATCAGCGTCCGCAATACGTCGATCTTTTGGGCCAGCCCGCCCGAAAAGACAAGCCCGCGCCACGGTAGGCCAGGCGCAAGCCGCTGGGCCGCGGTGCGATAGTTGGCCGCCATGCTCGCAAACGCGGCATGGAAGAGGTGGCCTACGGTCAGGTTCTCTTCATGAATATTGGTGATCGAACCCCGGTTGCCGCCAGCGCTGTCAAAAAAGGAAAGATTGACGCCTAGATCGCTGGCCATAACGCCGGCGGCGGCGCTGGCGATGTAGCCCCAGGGGTCCTCCAGCGCGATGTGTTGGCTGCGGGCCAGTTCGGTAAGCAGATTGACCAGGTGATTGAGCGAACGCCCGGCGGGGATCCCGCTCACCGTGTTGAGGAAGCGCCCGTCGAAAAAAGGGCGTGTTTGATAGTTGCCCGGTTGCCATCCCGCGGTCAACGTGCTCACTTGCGAGCCGGTGGAAATATTGAGCGAGAGTTCGTCATCAGCGAGCAACGCGCCCACCACGGCGCATTGGTGATCGCCGACCGGGGTGTAGCAGGCCAGCGTGCGCCCGTCGAGTTGCAACTCGCCAACCACCGCGCCAAACGGACGCAGAGCCGGCCATTGCAACCCCGCCAACCCCAGCCGCTCGATCAGCGCATGGCGCCAGTCGAGGGTTTCCAAGTCGATTGCGCTGTGCGCCCCGGCGCCCGTTGCTTCCATGTAGGGCGTGCTCTGGCACAGGTTGGCGAGGACAAAATCGGCCAGCCCCACTGGATAGACAGGCGTCGCCGGCAGTTGACCGGTTTCGGCCATCCAGTAGAGGTA
The DNA here is from genome assembly GCA_023384495.1 of Caldilineaceae bacterium. Taxonomy (GTDB): domain Bacteria; phylum Chloroflexota; class Anaerolineae; order Caldilineales; family Caldilineaceae; genus CFX5. The sequence goes on along the minus strand of JAHDWG010000339.1, from coordinate 3,196 downwards.
GCAAAGCGGGCGGCTGGGCTGTAGTTCATGACCTAGCTGGCGACGCTCATCCTCGCTGACTTGCGTCCGCAGCCGGTCAAGAAATGTCCCCCCGGCAGGATGGGGCGTCAGCGCGCGCTGGTCTTGCCAGTTGATAAAGCGGCTTTCGGGGGCGCCGCGTTCGTCACACAGCACCAGCCCATGCATCTGCGTACAACAGACCACGCCTTCGGCATCCGGCGCCGACGCGGCCAGCTCGCCCAGCAAACGCCGCGCCGTATCGACAATCACAAGCGGGTCGAATTCGTGAAAGAGTGGCGGCAGACCCAACGCTGGCTCCGGAAAGGGAAGCCGGCGGACGCGCCCGATCTGCAACGTATCGAGGTCGAGCACTGCGGCTTTGATAAAGGTGGTGCCGAGGTCGAGTGCGAGTAGGGACATGAGCCTGATGAGTGATGAATGATAGTTCAGCCCGCCAGCGGCGCCTTGGATTTGAGCTCCACGATGCAGCCCAGCAGTTCCTGCGTGTCGAGATAGGCCCACAGCGCGCCGGGGCGGAGGACCGAGCCGCCGCTCTGAAGGATCTTGACGCCCAATCCATCGGCCACAGCCTGCGGGTCGTCCACCTCAAAGAGGATATGATGGATGCCCTCGCCCTGTTCGGCCAGAAAATCGGCGTAGATGTTGTTCCCTTCCAGCGGCTCGATAAACTCGATCTGCACGGGGCCTGTTTCGATAAAGGCCAGCCGCATGCGGAAGTCGCCCGGATGGCCGTGATAGGTGCGCGTGGCTTCCAGATTGTGGTTGGGCGGCGGCCAATCGACAATGTAGGCCGGCGCAAGATGAAAGCGTTCGACCCAGGCCTGGGCCGTGGCCGCAGCGTCGCGCACCACCAGCCCCACTTGCACCAGCGGCCCGAGGTCGAGTCGGGCGGAGTGATTTAAGGTGTCCATCGGTGTTCTTTGGGTATGGATGTTGATGGGCGGCTGAGAGAATCAACCGCAGATGTGCCGGCCTGAAGCGGGTGAAGCAAACCACATTGTTGGCCCACGTAATGGCCGGTTCTTACATGCCTTCTATTGTAGCAAAGAGCCGTCGTTTGGGAAAGCCCGGCAAATCTTTTGCCATGAAGTGACAGTCACTTCTGAAAGTGACTGTCACCTTATCACTTTGTACATTGCGCACCACGCGCCATCCTCTTCGCCTCTTGTGCTATAATAGCCGGCATGACAAACACGATCATCAACTTCCAACAACGTCGCCAGCTCGAAGAAGCGCTGGCTGGGCTTGCCCATATCGACAGCGAGGCTCAACTGCGCGAAGCTGTGCGGAAAATTGCCCACACCTTTCCTGCCGACGTGGTTACGCTTGCGTTGCTGCGTTGGCTGGATACGCCCGACAGCCAGCTACGCGGGGGGCTGGGCCACTTGGCCGCGCTGTTGCCGCATGAGGCGATTACCGCGGCGTTGCGCAATTTTGCCGGGGATCGCCGTAACGCCCCATTGGCGCGCATGACGGCCATGACCATCGCCCAACGCCACCTGGGCGTCGAATTCCCGGCAACGCTGGTGGGTGATCTGAGTCATTCGGACGATGCGGCCTTCCAGAGCCTGCTCGACGCCATCAGCGAAGGGAAACGCAACCGGCATGTGTTGCTGGAATACGTCATGCAGATGCGCGAGTTGGGGGAGGAGGTTGCCTTTCTGGTCATCGACGCCCTACAACGCACGACGCCCGGTGACCGGGTCGAACTGCTGCGCCTCATCGCACAGGACAGCCGCGCCGCCATCGCCAACGCGGCGCTGGGTGCGTTGGCGGCGCTCAGCGCAACCGACGCCGGCGTACAAGCGGCGCGCGCCCTACACACGCTCTCGTTCACTACACCGCCCGACCTGGCGCACGCGGCCGAGCGCAGCGCCCGCAAGCTGGGCATGGCCGGTCACCGCCACACGCCCTCGTCTCCGAGCGGGTGGCGCGCGCTGCTCAGCCCCGCCGAACCCAACGGCAACCAGACGATTTGGATTGTGCAGGAGCCACAAACGGAAGGGGCAACCTGTGCGCTTCTGGGGTTTACAGTTCACCTGGGTGTGGGGATTGTCCACTTTTTTGGTAGCGAAACGGTTGACGCCAGCGTCCTGCCCAAGCGTCATGCCCTCGGTGAGATGTTTGCGGTGCAAGAAGACAACGGACGGCATGCCGTGCTGTTGGAGGCGCCCTTTGACTATGGCCGGTGGTTGGTCTTGTCTGCGCTGCGCGCCCAGTTGGCGCTGTCTCCCCCACGGCCGACGCCCGGTGAGTATCAACTCTACAATGATTTGATCTGGCAATTTGTCGAACCTCAACTGGACGCAGCGCTTGCTCAACAATGGGCGGCGCCATCGCCCGATGCGGCTTTACCCGACGCCGAAACGCTGAGCGCGGCCACCGTTGCGCTCTTCGCCCACCCGGTTATGGCCGACTGGGCCTACGCGGGGGGCGCCATCTTGCAGGCGACGCCGGCGCCCGCCCGCCCCGACCCGGCTCTGCCTGTGGCCGAGCTTGTGCCGATCCTGTTGCGCGAGATCGCGCGCTGGCCCGAAAGCGCGGCGCTCAGCCCAACGTTGGGGCGGGCGTTACGGGCGCAGGCGGCCTGGCTGCAACTGGCGGGCGAAACGGCCACTGCCGCCTATGCGCGCCGGTTGGCTGCCGCCATGCCTACGTTACCCATTGCACAAAATCCGGTGCTGGCCCAGATGTTGACACTAGGCCTGCAATCGAAATCGTCCAGGCAGTGAATCACCCACCGGCAATTTGAAAGGCAACGTACGCGGCTTGCGCCTATCTCGCGGCCAATCGGTCTGCGCCGCCTGATTTGCATGATCGCTCCTGAGTGCGTGTATAATGTGCCGATGGCGTTTGAGCGCCAGTATTATTCTCCAGTATCATTCTGATGACGAGAGCTATATTGCCGTTGCTTTGACAACCGGACTTTGCGAAGACACTGACCCCGTCGAGTAACTCCGGTTTTCAAACCGAACCGGCACAAAACCGAGCAGAGGGTAGACGGTATGCAAGTTTTTGACCACACGACGAATCCGTTTGGCGGCATCATCATCAACCCGGCGGCTTTGCCGGCCTCCCCCGAAGCGTTCGAAGAGCAGATGCGCTATTCTCTGCCAATCTGGAAAGAAGATGGCAACAAACTGGTCTGGTTAGAGACGCCAATTGAACACGCAAC
>JAHDWG010000338.1 GCA_023384495.1 Caldilineaceae bacterium | reverse complement strand
CGATGGACGATGGACGATGGACGATGGACGATGGACGATGGACGATGGACGATGAGCTATTCTAGCAGTGTGACCATCCGATGGTAAAATATGGCCTGGGCTGTTTTGCCCATCCCCGGCGAAGCAAGCTTGACCGACCGGTGCGCACGGCGCGCACCCAATCCCATACACACATGAAAGGTGCGCCTCATGTTGACCCTGACCCAGACACCGGCCTGGCAAGCACTGGCGGAGCACCGCCGGCAGTTCGCCGACACCCATATGCGCGATCTATTTGCCGCTGACCCACAGCGGTTTGACCGTTTCTCGCTGTTCGAGGGCGACCTTCTCTTCGACTATTCGAAGAATCGGATTACGGACGAAACCATGCGGCTGCTTGTTGCGCTGGCCCGTGAAGCGCGGTTGACCGAAGCCATTGAGGCCATGTTTACCGGCCAGAAGATCAACAGCACCGAAGGCCGCGCCGTTCTCCACGTGGCGCTGCGCGGCGCGCCCTGGGCCGGCCGCGAGCGCACGCTCATGGTGGACGGCCAGGATGTCATGGCCGACGTCAACCGGGTGCTGGCCAGGATGAGCGAATTCAGCGACGCAGTGCGCAGCGGCGCCTGGTTGGGCTACACCGGGCGACACATTACCGATATCGTCAACATCGGCATTGGCGGCTCTGACCTGGGGCCAAAGATGGTGACGCAAGCCCTTGCGCCCTATCACCAGCCGGGGTTGCGCGCCCATTTCGTCTCCAACGTCGATGGCACCGACATTGCCGAGACGCTCAACGTGTTGAACCCAGAGACCGCGCTTTTTCTGGTGGCCTCCAAGACGTTCACCACCCAAGAGACCATGGCCAACGCACAGACTGCGCGCGGCTGGTTCCTTAGCCATGCGGGCGACGAGGCGGCGATTGCCCGTCACTTTGTTGCGCTTTCCACCAATCAGCGCGCGGTGACGGCGTTTGGCATCGACCCGGCCAACATGTTCGAGTTTTGGGATTGGGTAGGCGGACGCTATTCGCTTTGGTCGGCGATTGGGCTGTCCATCGCGCTCATGGTGGGCATGGACAGCTTTATGGCGCTCTTGGCAGGCGCCTATGCCGGCGACAAACATTTCCGTACAACGCCATTCGAACGCAACATCCCGGTGATCATGGCATTGCTCGGCGTCTGGTATAACAACTTCTGGGAGGCGCAAAGCCACGCCATTTTGCCCTACGACCAATATCTGGCGCGCTTCCCGGCCTACTTCCAGCAGGGGGACATGGAGAGCAATGGCAAATCTGTGACCAAAGAGGGGCAGCCGGTCGACTACACCACCGGCCCCATCATCTGGGGGGAGCCGGGCACCAACGGGCAACATGCCTTCTATCAGCTCATTCATCAAGGCACAAAGCTGGTCCCCTGTGATTTTTTGGCGCCGGTCGAAAGCCATAATCCAGTGGGCAATCACCATCCGTTGCTCATTGCCAACTTCCTGGCGCAGAGCGAGGCGCTCATGCGGGGCAAACAGACAGACGAGGCGCGCGCCGAACTGGCGGCCCAAGGCATCACCGGCCCGCGCCTCGACCGGCTGGCGGCAGCCAAGACCTTTCCCGGCAACCGGCCATCGAATACGTTCTTCTTTCAGAAGTTGACGCCAACCATGTTGGGCACATTGATCGCATTCTACGAGCACAAGATCTTTACCCAGGGCGTCATCTGGAATGTCAACTCGTTTGACCAAATGGGTGTGGAGTTAGGTAAGGTGCTGGCAAACACAATCGAACCCCAATTGAGCAGTGAGGATGAGGTGGCCACGCACGATTCATCCACCAACGGGCTGATCAACTTTTTCAGGCACCGGCGTGTGCAAGGGTAGGCATTGGCAACTTTCGTTACACGCTTGCGTAGTGATCTTGTGTGGCCATTTTGGGCGCTTTGATGATTGATCGCCGCATTCCTCGGGCCCAGAGGGCGGCTATTGGGCCCCGTTCTCGGCCTGGCGCCGCGCATCGTTGGATTTGTGCTTTTAGATGCACCAATTTCAGTCGCACAAATAAACGGGGTGCTCACACTGGTGATAAGTGCGAAGTTAAAATGATTTGTCTATTCGCATTATAGGGAACGGCGCAATCATTGGCTTTCCGCTTATGCTCTTTGGGCTGTCACTGATGCTGCTCGGCCCATTTTTACAGATACAAGAAAAAAATAGATTCAAGGAGACGGGGATGGCGTCGCAACGCGCTGGCAGTCTCGTGATCGGGTTCGTCTTAATCGGTTTTGGCTTTCTATTTCTCCTGTTTCAGTTGGTTCCCGGTCTCAATCAATGGGCTCGAATCGACCGGATTTGGCCGCTGCTGGTGGTTGGGGTAGGCGTAGCTTTCCTGATTGCGGCGGTGGCTGCGCGCATCCCGCCCCTTGCCATCCCAGGCGCAATTGTGGGCGGGATCGGCAGCCTGCTCTTCATGCAGAACCTCACTGGCTATTGGGCCAGTTGGGCCTTTGCGTGGACGCTCATCCCCGGTTTTGCCGGCATAGGCATTATCCTTAGCGGCCTCTTGAGCGGAGAAAGCACCAAGGCGTTGCGGGCCGGTGGCGCCTTGGTGGCGGTCAGCGCGCTACTTTTTGTCATCTTTGCTGCCTTTCTTGGGCCTTTCGGCGTGCTATCGCGCTTTTGGCCACTACTTCTCATCCTGGCCGGCCTCTATTTCTTGGCGCGCAATTGGTTGGGGACAAGCCGGGTTAGCCGCGCCACAGCCTTGACCGATAAAGAAATCGATGAGACAGTTGAAAAGAGGGAGAACCCGACATGACACAGTTCATTGCAACCTGGCTGGTGACAACGCTCAGCCTGCTGATCATTACCCGGCTGCCGCTGGGCATCACCATAAAAGACACCAGCACAGCCTTTGTGGCCGCGCTGGTGCTTGGTTTGCTCAACGCCCTCCTTGGGCCGATTCTTCGATTTCTGGCCTTCCCCATTACGCTCCTGACGTTGGCGCTGTTTGCCATCATCATCAATGCATTTCTGCTCTGGCTGGCTTCACGCCTGGTGGACGGATTCCGCGTGGACGGCGCGCTCAGCGCCATTCTCGGCGCGCTGGTGTTGGGCATCCTCAACGCGATCATCTTTTGGGTGTTGCCCATCTGAGGCCACGACCCGCGCCTGCAAAATGGTTGTCGCATTGAGCGAGTTGGTCAACAGGCAAGCGCTTTTGGCTTTTTCGAGCAACTGGAGCGCACGCGCCTCATCGCCCCCTGGGGGGACAACCAGCGTAGCGTCCAGCCGGACTTCCGTGAAGCGGGTTACCCGTTCCACTCGGTCGAGGATGCCCGTCGCCGTACACGCCAGCTCCTGCCACGGAAACCTGGCAGCCTGCGCCACAGCCCGGAAGGTAAGAATGAGGCAATTGGCGGCGGCAGCCATCAGCATCGTCTCCGGCGACCAGCGGTCACCGGGGCCATCGAATTCGGCCGGTGCGGCGGTCGCCCAAATAGGCAGACCGGCGCTGCGCACAAGTACGTCGTTTTTTGGCCCCGCATTGGCCCATACCGTATATTCGTGAGGGAATGGTTGCATCAAAACTCCTTTCGACCTTGCCCGAATCGCCCTACGCCAACATCGAATCACAGAAGGAACAGACCAAGAGCACAACCGCGCTTCGAGCAAGATCAGCGCGTCTATCATCCCGCCTATTTGAAATAATCATCATCACTTCGTTCCACGACCTGCGCTTTCCCAGTGGCGCACCTCCGTTATACCGCAGCGCGCGCGGCGTTGCACCGGCTGTCCGGTTGGATGTGGGCCTGGTCAAGTAGCTAGTACATGATTTGCAGGGTGACAGTCACTTTCAGAAGTGACTGTCACCTCATTCACTAAAGCCCGCACCTGATAGCCAGAAGTCGCCTCAGCGATTGAAAATAAGGAGCCCGCTGGGCGTCGTGGTTGTGGGCTACCATACCCCCCAGTGGTGTTACTATCACAAGCTTCTCAGTGCGCCAACCACCCTCTACACTGTGCATTACAGCACAGCGCACTCGTAACAAGTGTGGTAAGATTCACAACCGTGCCCATTGCACACCCACGCATCTCCCCAGTGTCCGGTGTGTATGTGCAAACCTCGACTTGATTACCCCATAGGCGCCTGTCTGCCAGGCCTACGGCAACCCCGGGGCAGTCAGGGGCCTTCGCTCCCTGGCGATTGGTTACCCCCATTCAACCCATCCATCAGTGAAAGGATGCACTACGATGAGCGATGTTACGCGAAATCAGCGCCGGTGGCCACGACTGTGGCTTGCTTTGGGGCTGCTGCTGGCGATAGCGGTCGGGCAACGCACCAGCGTTGCAGAGGTGGCCGCTAGCCCACTGGCGCTTGAGACGCCCACCGAGGTGGTCTGTCGCCCTCACGAGGGCAAGCCTGACCAGGTGCGCGTCGAGTGGAAGGACGCCAATGGCGGCGCGGCTGAGTACGTTGTTTACCGCCAGCAGGTGGGCAACAACACCTGGAATGAGCTGGGCGTCGTTACCGAGCCAAACAGCAACGGCGAGTGGCGTCTGGTGGACGCAAACGCCAGCAACACAACGGTCTATCGCTACACGGTGACGGCCAGAGATGAGGATGAGGAGACGGGCAAGGGGTTGGCCGGTTCGACCTGCCGCGAGCCGCTCAACCTGCTCAGCGACCAGGGCAACTATCGCATCTTCTACCGGCTGCAAGAATGCCCCGACTATGAGGGCAAGCCGGTCTGCACCGAAAATGTCAACTTGGATGGCAAAAACAAACATGCCGCGCAGGTGCTCGGAACCAGCGAAGCCTATCGCAGCACGTTTATGAGTTATAGCTTTGATGACCCGGCCGTCTTCAATGATGCAAAACCCTTCCCGCTCGACTTTTTCCCCTGCAACAATGGTTGCGCCAATGGCGACGGCGTCCAATACCCGCCCGCCCAGTTCGAGAAGGCCGACTACGACCCGGCCACGGGAACCGGCCATGATTACAAGGTTTTCATTGCCGGTCACGAAATTTTTCATAAGGTGCAGGGCGTCTACGGCGGCGGCGGCGCCGACCCCTACTACAAATGGCTGATCGAGGGCCAGGCCCGCGCCATGGAGGACAAGAGTTGCATCTTCAACAACGCGGCCCACTGCACCGTCTGGGACACGGTGGCGCCCAAGTATTGGCTTGGCCAGGTGAAGGCATACTTGGGCAAACCGGAATTTGGCCTGCTGGAGCAATCATATAACGCCGGTCTCTTCTGGGCCTATGTCATGGAGCAATTTGGTTCGGTGAAGGCTTCACCTCAATACGGGGTCGACTTTCTGGTCGATTACTGGCAGCAGAACCGCGAGAACAAAAATGACGGCAACGCCAAGGACGGCATCGGCACGCTGAACGATACGCTGCAAAAGAAGGTGGGCACCAGCAAACGGTTCAAAGATATCTTCCAAGACTTCGCCGTGGCCAACTACGCTAAAGATTACATCACCGAGCCGGCGCCCGTCGCGTTGCAGAAGTATTACTATGTGGACGAGAAGAAGTGCCCCACCTGTGGCTACGGTCCGGTCAAACGCACGGTGGCGCAGGCGCTTGCGGTGGATGGCTCGATCTTTGGCCTCAGCGGCATGGACGCCTGGGGCGCCCGCTACTTCGAGATCGACCCCCACCCATCGATCCCGGTGGTCAACATCGAGGTCAACACCCTGCCGGGCACGCCCTACACGCTCTACTACCACGTGCTGGCGCTCAAGAACGGCGCCATCGCCAACCAGTGGTCACACACCGGCAAGAACTTCAACCTGAGCGTCTACAACATCGATCCCGTCTATGATCGCATCGCGCTCATCGTGGCCAGTCACGACCACCAGACTAATTTCGAATATGGCTTCAACCTGACCGACGGCCTCTACCTGCTGGCGCCCACCGACCAGTTCCCGGCCCAGGCCGGCGAATTTGCGTCACCCAAAAAGTTTACGATCCAACTCCAGGTGATGGGCAAAGACAACAAGCCGGTAGCCGGCATCAACCCCAACGACTTCGTGATCACCGTCGGCAATAAGACGATCCACCCGCCGGCGAACGAGGAGGACAGCGCGCTGGTCGCTTCTACCTACCTCGGCGGCCAGTATTGGCTGGTGGTGCGGGCGCCCAGCGATCCTGGTTGCACCCAGTGCGACCTCACCGTCGCCTACACCGAATATAGCGACACTATGCCCAATGCCGTGGTCTACGGCCCGCAACCCAGCGTGGACAACATGCTGATCATCGACCGCTCGGGCAGCATGTTGGGCGGCAAGATCGCCGCCGCCAAGAGCGCAGCCAAGGTCTACATTGATTCGTACGACACCGGTGACCGTATGGGCATCATCAGCTACAACGACCAGACGACCACCGAGTTCGATCTCACCGGCTGGACGGCTACGACGCGCCAACAGGCGCACGACAGCATCGACAACATGGCCGATCCCGACGGGCTGACCGCCAATGGCAAGGGGCTGCGCGACGGCATGCAGAAACTGATCGACCAGGCCAGCCCCAACCCGGCCTGGGCCATGGTGCTCCTCTCCGACGGTGAGGACACGGTGGCCGATGAGAACGACCACATCCCTGCCTTTGTCAACGAATACAATGCGCGCAAGAAGGCCAAGGACCAGGTTCCGGTGATTCACGTGGTGGCGGTGGGTGACGACGCTGACGGCGTGGCGCTGGAGCGCGTCACCCAGGCGTCGGGCGGGCTCTTCCAGTGGCTGCCCGACACGAACAGTGTGATGGCCGCTGCCGTGGGCGCCCCTGCGCAGACGCCGCTGCCGCTCGAACTGGCCGAGGTCTACCGTGTCTTTGCCGAGAGCGTCACCAACGAGCAGCAGGTCTACGCCGCCACCGACGTGATCGACAGCGCGCAGTCGAAGACGCACCTGGTGCAGGTCGACAGCGGCGCCAGCGAGGCGATCTTCACCATTGCGCTCGAATACGAAGGCTTTGGCATCCCCACCAACGTGCGCATCTTCCGGCCCGACAACACGCAGCTGGGCCCGCCCACGCTCAGCGCCAACCGGCACCTTTTCTGGCGCGTCCCTGCGCCCCAGGGTGGCCAGTGGCGCGTCGAGGTCAGCCCGATCATTCCCGGCGCAGTCGCCTCCGCCGCACCAAGTGGCGACGTTCCATCGCGCACGCTCTTCCTGGTCGAGGCCGCGGTGAAGAGTGACCTGGCTATGCAGGTTTTTCTCGGCCTGCCGCCCGATGAGCGTCTGGCCGGCAAACCCATGCCGTTGCTCGTGCTGCTGGCCGACGTGGCCCCCCTCACCGGCGCCACCGTCACTGCACGCGTCGAGCGCACCGGCGAGCAGCGCACGCTCTTCGACAGTGGCCAGCACGGCGACGGCGCCGCCAATGACGGCTTCTATGGCGGGCTGCTCAAGAACACGAATCAGGCCGGTGGCTATACTGTGATCGTCGACGCTGAGGGCGTCTCACCGCTCAACGGCCCCTACACGCGGCGGGCGCGCGTCTCGTTCTTTATGGGCCAGGCGCCCGACCGCGACAACGATGGGCTGCCCGATTGGTGGGAGGAACAGTACCCCTGCATGGACCCGGACACGCCGGACCGCGACAAGGACCCCGACAACGACGGGCTGATCAACGCCGGCGAGTTCGCCCACAAGACCAACCCGTGTGACCCAGACACCGACGGCGGTGGCGAGAGCGACGGCTCGGAAGTGGCCCGCGGCGCTGACCCGCTCGTACCTGATGACGACAATGCCCGCCCGCCGCGGCCCAATGTCTGGCCAGGTGTGGGCAGAGTCTTCCTGCGGCTGACGCTGGACGAGGGTGAAACCCATGTGGACATTCTGCGTGCGCCAACGCGCGAAGGGCCCTTCACGCTGCACGTTGCAGACCTGGAACTGCCCGATGGCCGCTACGAAGACACCGACGTCACCAATGGCGAGCGCTATTGTTATCGCGTGGTGACCAAGGGCCGCGCCGACAGCGTCCCTTCGGATGTCATCTGCGCCACGCCCAGCCGCGACCCGCACCCGCCCCACGGCGAGGTGGCGCTGCACTGGCCGCCGCTGGAGCCTGCGCCGCGCACGGTGACGCTCCTAATCGACGCCTCCGACGACCCGGCGCAGGAGGAGCACATGCCCTATGATGGGGAATTCCTGACGCGCAACGCCGAACAGAGCGGCGTGGTCGAGATGATGGTTTCCAATCGCGCCGATTTCTTGGATGCTGAGTGGGAGCCATACGGCGAGAGCAAGGAGTGGACCTTCGAACCCGATGACCGAGGTATCGGCACGGTCTTCCTGCTTTTCCGCGATGCGGCGGGCAACGTCACCGACGTGGTTGCGCTCTCTGTCC
>JAHDWG010000337.1:2188-8389 GCA_023384495.1 Caldilineaceae bacterium | reverse complement strand
CACACGATGCGACAAGACAGACCATCCCGAATTTTGCTTGCTGAGGCAACTGGCGGCTCCGAGGAAAGAGTCGAACTCTTTGCTCTACTTAACCTCGGCGTGATTCAATCGTTGATGAGTGGCACCCTCAGCGCATCGAATGTAGTGGTGCGCTTCTACCATGCCGACAACTGTCTCTATGTCCGGAGAGAGCTGCGCAACCGGACCGCCGATGCGATCATGGCGCGGGGTGTCCAGTTGCCCGATCTCTTTGATGCCCTGCCGGCTGAGGAAGCACAGCGCGAGTTCTATCGCGAGTTGGAAACGATGCGTGTGCTGGCGCTCAAACTGCTGGCGCAAGAACAACCCACAGCACAAGCCGTTCATGTCCCGGCCTGAGGACTCGGTGGATATGGCGCAGTAGCATGGGAAGGAGGTGATTGAAGTGGACGATGCTCTTGCTGACCTTTGTGGTTTATCAAACAACGTAACCGACAATGGAACCAAATCTGTCGATTGTCCAATCAATCATCAACCTTTGGAGGAAGGCACCCATGAGTAGCACTACCAATGGCGTCGAAAGCACAACCGGCGAAAGGCCGGCAGTAGAAGAGGTGGACGTAACTCAGTTCGCCATTCAAGATATGCGCGAATACGCCCGCGCCATCGCCCACGGCGGCACCGTGCTCGTCTTCGACACGACATTACGCGACGGCGAGCAGAGCCCCGGCGCAACACTCAACACGCAAGAAAAGCTGGACATCGCCGAGCAACTGGCTCGCCTGGGCGTGGACATCATCGAGGCCGGCTTCCCGGCGGCCAGCCCCGGCGACCTGGATGCAGTCCGGCAGGTGGCCGAGACGGTGGGGCGCACACCGCGCCAGGGGCCGGATGGCGAGATCGTCGCACCACCCACGATTGCCGGTCTGGCCCGCGCCAACAAGAACGACATCGACAAGGCGTGGGAGGCTGTGCAGGGCGCCGTCCGTCCGCGCATCCACACTTTTCTCGCTACCAGCGACATCCACATGGAGCACAAGCTGCGCATGAGTCGCAACAATGTGCTCGAAGCCGTGGGCGATATGGTGCAGTACGCTCGCAGCCTCTGCCAGGATGTGGAGTTCAGCCCGGAGGACGCCGGTCGCAGCGACCCTGAATTTCTGGTCAAGGTGCTGGAAGTGGCGATCCAGGCCGGGGCCACGACGCTCAACATCCCCGACACCGTGGGCTATACAACGCCGGAAGAGTACGGCGGGTTGATCACGCACCTGCGCGAAAACGTGCCCGGCGGCAAGGATGTCATCTTTAGTCTGCACTGTCACAATGACCTGGGCCTGGCCACGGCCAATACGCTGGCCGGTCTCCAGGCCGGCGCCCGCCAGATCGAGGTGACGATCAACGGCATCGGCGAGCGCGCCGGCAACACCAGCCTCGAAGAGACGGTAATGGCGATCCATGTGCGCAAACCGGTCTTTGCTCTGGAAACCAATATCGTCAGCACCGAGATCCATCGCACCAGCGACATGGTCAGCCGCTATACCGGTATGGTGATCCAGCCCAACAAGGCCATCGTCGGCGCCAACGCCTTTGCCCACGAGGCCGGCATCCACCAGGATGGCATGTTGAAACACAAACGCACCTATGAGATCATGGACGCCTCCACCATCGGTCTCAACCAAAGCCGGCTGGTGTTGGGCAAACACAGCGGTCGCAACGCCCTGCGCACCAAGCTCGAGCAGATGGGCTTCCATGTCAACCCCGAAGAGCTAAAAGAGATCTTCCGCCGTTTCAAAGACCTGGCCGACAAAAAGAAGACGGTGACCGACGCCGACCTCGAAGCGCTGGTGGGTGACGAGATCTACCAGCCCGTGGAAACCTGGGAGCTGGTCAAGATGCAGGTGCAGTGCGGCTCCGGCCTGACGCCCAGCGCGGTGATGACGTTGCGTAACAACCGCACCGGCGACACGGTCACCGACACCAGCCTGGGCGTCGGCCCGGTGGACGCCGTCTACAAGGCCATCGACCGCATCGTCGGCGTGGAAAATAACCTGGTCGAATATCTGGTGCAGGCGGTCACCGAGAGCACCGACGCCAACGGCGACGTAACGGTGCGCATCGAAACGCCCGACAGCCGCGGCTTCAAGGAGACGGCCCAGGGGCGCCCGCGCCGGCGCCTCTTCAGCGGGCGCGGGGTGGACACCGACATCATTGTCGCCAGCGCCAAGGCCTACCTGCAGGCGCTCAACAAGATGCTCGCCACCCAGGAGGCCGACAGTTCGACGGTTGCCATTGCCGCCGATGCGGTAACGCCGGCGTGAAGACCAAGAACCCATCCGAAGCATGGTTGCAGGACCCAACTCGTACACCTGCGAATCAGGTTAGTGGTCTGATTATCGAATTTTTAGAAATCGTAGTAGTGACATCGTAGTAGCGACTTTGGTCGCTTTGGCGCCGGAGCGACTGAAGTCGATACTACGGGTGGGAAAACTGTTATTTTTGAAAGTCGCACCTTGTGCCATTGACTACATGTGAAGGCGGGAAAAAACGAATACTTGGCTGGCTCAACGCAATCGTCGTCGCCGCACTGATTGTGGCCGGCGCGCCGGTGCGGGCCGAGCCGCTCAGTCAGGTCGACCCGACGCTCCAGGAATGCAGTCAGGTCGATGAGGCCGCGCTCCAAGACGAGCTCAACACGCTGACGCAGGCGGTCTTTGCACGCGCCCTGGCCGAGGTCGATCTGGCCGCAATGGTCGATAGCGAATGGCAAGAGCTGCGCATCGACGCCCTTATTGACGCTGAGATCGACCGCGCCGTGGCCCGCGTCCGCAGCGAAGAAGCGCTGTGGGACACCTTCCTTTCCGGCTGGTCGGCGGAGCAGGCCGAACGGTTGACCCGCGCGGTGGCAACCTATGCGTTCGAATCCGAAGCCTTTGCCCGCAAAATCGACGAGCTGTCCGCCGCAGTGGCCAATGAGCTGGCGCAGAGCATCGCGCTGCTCTCCGCCGAGTCGGTGTCGGCAGCGTTCTTTTGCCTTCAGACCTTTATTGCCGACAACTACTCAGCCGTGCTTGTAAGTCGCTTTGAGCAGCAGGTACAAAGCGCCGCGGCCGGGGTTGAACTGGGCGCTAATGCCGAGGTCGATGCGGGTATACTTACGGTGCTTAACCAACACCGGACAGCACTCGGCGGGGTCGGGGTGATCGTGGCGGCGCAGATTGCACGCCGCGTCATGGTCAACGTGGGCCAGCAGATTGCACGCCGCGTCGCCGGGCGGATCGTGGGCCGAGTGCTGGGGCGCATCGGCACGGAGCTGATCCCGATTGTCGGTTGGGTGGTGGGTACGGGGATGATTGCCTACGACCTTTATACGAGCCGCGACGGTGCGTTGCCCCAGATCCAGGAGCAACTCAAGTCGGCGGAAGTCAAGGCGAGTATTCGAGGCGAGATCGTAGCAGCCATAGAGCCGGAGTTTCGCCGCGAGGCCCCGCAAGTAGCGCGCGATGTGGCCAACGAGCTCTACACCCAGTGGCGCGAAGTGCGGCGCAACATCCGCCAGGTATTAGAGCTGGCCGAGAGCGATCCCGCCTTCCACACCCTGCTCGACCAGATCGAGAGCACCGACGACCTGGCCCGTCTGGTCAGCCTGGTGGGCATGGCGGTTCCCGCCCTGGGGCGTGAGCAATTTGGGCAGAGCGTGGCCGATGGCTCGTTGGCCCGCCTACTGAACCAGCCGGCCAGCGCCGTAACCATTGTCGAAAGCACCCGGTCGATTGACACCGCGTTGGCCTGGTCGGCATTGGCCGGCAGCCTGCTCGACCAGGTGGTGGCGTTGGAGCTTTACAAACACCTGACGCCTGATCAGATAAGCCGGCCCACGCTGGAGCGGCTGGTGGCGCTGGGCAATCGCGCCACAGTGCAGAAACTGGCGCTGCTCCCAGTGGACGCGATCGAAATGCTGCTGACGGTCTCGTCGAGCAATCTGACCACGTTGACCGGTCGCCTGACTTCAGAAGAGCTGCGTACTGTAGCCGAATACTTGCCGCTCTTGGAGCCGGAGCAGCGCAACCAGTTAATCAGCCGCGTCGCGAGCGACCCCACGGTGGCGCCACTGCTCAAGAGTGAAGCGGTGAAACGCCGCGTAGTGGGCAGCCCCAATGTGGATGCCACGTTGGCCTTTCTTGCCACCCCACGCGACTGGGATGCACTCTGGAGCGACCTGCCAGCCCTGTTACAGGGGCAAGTGGGCCTGGGGCTCTTTCTCGACAAGTATGGGGCAGGCCGCAGCGCTCTGATCGGGATTGGGCTGGCCGTGCTCATCCTGATTCTATTGAGGCTGCTCTATGCGTTTGGGGTCTGGCTGCTTGGGCCGCTTGCGCCGCTCTTTCGCAGACCGAGATGAGGAGCCATGAGTCACGTGTTGGTTTCGCTAGATGTGTTGCACGATCCCGATATCGAAGTGGGCGAGCTGCTCACCGTGGTCGTGGTCTATGCGGCCAATGTGGTGCGCGACCTGCGCGAAAACATTCGCAACCTGGTCGGCGGGCGCATGACCCATTACGAGCGGCTGATCCAACAGGCGGTGGATGCGGCGCTGGCCGAGTTGGAGGAAAAGGCGCGCAGCCGTGGCTATGAGGGCGTGGTCGGGGTCAAGATCGCCAACCCTAATGTGGTGGATGGCGGGGTCGAGGTGATCGTATACGGGAATGGCTTTCGCCGGCGGGGGCGTGATGAGCGATGAGTGAGGCTGCGACGCACCCGCACAGCGTGGTGCGGCGGATTGTCGCCTGGGGGCTGGCGATCTGCCTGGCCCTGGTTGCGCTGCCGGCATACACCCAAGATGGACCGCGCGCCGGCGACTATACTTTCGGCGAATGCAGCCGGATCGACCGGGAGGAGCTGCGCCGAGAGATCGAGCGGACGGCCTATGCGGTGCTGACCGAGCAGAGCAGCGGGCTTAACCTGACCGCCATGGTGGAGCGGCGCTGGGTCGACCTGGAGGTGGACGCCGTGATCGATGCGGTGGTTGCTCAGGCCGTCGCCCAGGTCGCCGCCGAAGAGGGCTACTTTAGCCGGCTTTGGTCCGGCTGGTCGGCGGACAAGGCCGAAGAGTTCGCCACACGCATCGCCGACGATGCCTTTACGGCGCCGGCTTTTCGCAACAAGATTGATGAGCTTTCCACGGCGATTGCCGTCGAAATTGCCAAAGAGATCGAAGCCGACTTTGCGCGCGCCGCGTCCGCCGCGTTCCTGTGTATGAAGGCCTACGTCGGCGCCCAATATTCAACCACGCTCTTTAGCGCCTTTGAAAATCGGGTGAGCCTGGAGGTGGAAGCCGCCGCCGAAGCGGGAAGCCCGGCGGTGGATGTCTCGCTAATTGACGTTCACGGCAAGCTATTGGGCGGCGTTGGGCTGATTGTCGTCACCGAGATCGCCCGCCGCGTGGCCCAAAAGCTGAGCCAGAAGATCGCCGAGCGGATTGCCGGGCGCATTGCAGGCCGTGTGTTGGGGCGCGCAGGGTCGAGTCTGATCCCGATTGCCGGCTGGGCCATTGGCCTGGGGCTAATCGTGTGGGACCTGTGGGAGGGGGGCAATGGCGCACTGCCGCAGATTCAAGAGGCGTTGACAAGCGCCGAGGTCAAGGCCAAAATCCGCAGCGAGATTGCCGACACGCTCAAGAACAGCCTGCCCGATGAGACTGCCGTGGTGGCGCTGGAGATTGCCGTCACCATGCTCGAAGAGTGGGAGGGGTTTTGTGACCGCGCCGCCAACGTGTGCCGGTTGGCGGCGGAGAATGTGACCTTTCAGGCGATTCTCGGCGACACGCCATTGGATCGGCTCGCCCAACTGACGCGGCTGGTCGACGTCATCATCGACTATGCGGGGCGCGCCGAATTGGACGCCGCCATCCTCAATGGCCAGTTTGAGATCGCGCTGGCGTTGCCCGCCAGTTCGTACACCCTTGTCGAGCGCGGCCGTTCGCTGGCCCCGCTGCTGGCCTGGGCGCAACTGGCCGGCGAGCAGTTCGACCAGGCCCTGGCCTACGACATCCCACGCCGCAAGCAGCCCGCCGAGCTGACACCGCAGTTGCTCGGCGCCTTGCTGGCGGTGGGCGATCAGGCGGCCATCGACAAGTTGCTGGCGCTCGACCGCGACGAACTGGAGACGCTGGTTCCCTTCGCCGGGGAAAGCCTGGGGCCAATTGCCGTCAACATGTCGTTGGAC
>JAHDWG010000337.1:0-2178 GCA_023384495.1 Caldilineaceae bacterium | reverse complement strand
GCCGCCACCCGACGTAGCGGCGACCCCGGCAATCGATCTGGCCCCCCGGTTGGCGAGCGGCGAAGTGACAGTCCGCCAGTTGCTGACGCCTACGTCCACGCCGGTCGCCAGCGCAACGGACGATGCGGCCCCGACGACGCAGCCCGAAAGCGCGCCGGGGGTCAACAGCGTGGTTGTCGGGTCGGGCATCCTGGCCTTGTTGATCCTGGCCGCAGGGGGCGCGCTCTGGTGGCGGCGGCGTCCCCACGCTGGGCGGTCAGGCGATGAATGAGCGGATGAATAGGATGAACATTATGATGAGCACAAAGCCGAGATCGGCCAGTTTGGCAAGGTTGGAAACCCACGACTGACGCCGAAAGGCGCCCGCAGGCGCTCAATTTCTGGTCACTGCAGCGACTTTTCAGTGTCAATCGTCGAATTCATTCGCTGCAAGATAGTAAGGCGTCCGGTCGTGAATTGTTGAAAATCTTTAACACAGAAGGATCAAATCATGGGCAAGACCTTATTCGAAAAAGTTTGGGACAGACACGTCGTCGCACAAGACCCTGGCGCACCGGCGGTGCTCTACATCGACGCCCACCTCGTCCACGAGGTGACATCGCCGCAGGCATTTGCCATGTTGCGTGAAAAGGGGCTCCAAGTGCGCCGGCCGGATCGCACATTCGCCACCATGGACCACGCCATCCCCACCCGCACTGGGGTGGACATTGAACTCTGGCCCAGCGATGCGGCCACCCAGGTGCGCACGCTGCGCGACAATTGCCGCGACTTTGGCATCACCCTGTGGGACATCGAGGGCGATGTGCAGGGTATCGTCCATGTGGTCGGGCCGGAGATGGGTGTGACGCAGCCGGGTATGACCATCGTCTGCGGCGACAGCCACACAAGCACGCATGGGGCGTTTGGGGCGCTGGCCTTTGGCATCGGCACCAGCGAGGTCGGCCACGTGCTGGCGACACAGTGTCTACTCCAAATGAAGCCCAAAACCTTTGCCATCAATGTCGAAGGCGAACTGGGCCTTGGCGTCACCGCCAAAGACATCATCCTGGCCATTATCGCCAAGAACGGGGCGGCGGGGGGCGCGGGTTATGTCTTCGAATACCGGGGCAGCGCCATCCGCAACCTGAGCATGGCCAACCGCATGACCATCTGCAACATGAGCATCGAGGGCGGCGCCCGCGCTGGTATGATCGCACCCGATGAGACGACCTTCGAGTATGTGAAAGGTCGCCCCTATGCCCCCAAAGGCGCCGACTGGGAGAAGGCCGTGACCTACTGGCGGACGTTGGCGACCGACGACGACGCCATCTTCGACCGTGAACTCACGCTGGACGCGTCAAAGCTCGAACCGATGGTCACCTACGGCACCAACCCCGGCCAGGGTGTGTCCGTCACCGGTCGCATCCCGCTGGCCGAAGATCTGGAAGACCCCGCCGAGCGGCGCAGCCTGCTCAGCGCCATGGAGTACATGGGGCTCCAGCCCGGCCAGCCCATGCAAGGCCAGCCGGTGGACATCGTCTTTATCGGCTCGTGCACCAACAGCCGTGTTGAGGACCTGCGCGAGGCGGCCAAAGTGGTCCAGGGCAAAAAGGTGGCCGACAACGTCTGGGCCATCGTCGTGCCCGGCTCCAAGGCGGTCAAGGCGCAGGCCGAGGCCGAAGGGTTGGACCGCATCTTTAGCGAGGCCGGCTTTGAGTGGCGCGGGGCGGGGTGCAGTATGTGTCTCGCCATGAACGACGACAAGGCCGGCGCTGGTAAATATGTCGCCAGCACCAGCAACCGCAACTTTCAGGGCCGCCAGGGTCCCGGCGCCCGCAGCCTGCTCATGAGCCCCATCATGGCTGCGGCGGCTGCTGTAAAGGGCAAAGTCGTAGATGTACGCGAAATGTTGGCAGTCGTCTCTCCCGCGGAACCGAAATCCAAAATCTAAAATCGTCTGGGGGTGAGCAATGACCATTGTGCTCGAACGATTCGACATTCCAGAGCGGGGCGTCTTGGAGCTTGACCTGCACGAGTCGATTGAGATCCGTGTAACGGCGGAGGAGGCGCGGCGCAAGGTGAACTCGTGGGTTCACGAGTATGTCAGCTACATGATGCACGCCGAAGCGCCGACGCTGGTCGTTGGTGAGCAGGTCGTCTGGCGTGTGCCCGCTGTCTTTACTTCATCACAGGTTGGAA
>JAHDWG010000336.1 GCA_023384495.1 Caldilineaceae bacterium | reverse complement strand
TTGCGCCGCCGGCAAGAGATGCAACGAACGAGCGCGCACATCGCGCACCAATGCCTGTTCCAAACGGGCTCGCTCTTCCAACACATCGACCAGGTCGTGCATAATCAGATTTTCGATGCCCATCACCAGGTCAAGGTTGCGCAGCCCAATGTCGCCATCGACCACGATCACCCGCTTGCCGGCTAGCGCCAATGCCGTCGCCACGTTGGCCACGGTTGTGGTCTTGCCGACTCCCCCTTTGCCCGATGTCACAGTAATGACGATGCCAGCCATGTGGATGTGGGTTGGTGATGAGTGATGGGTGATAGATGGGTGACTATTTGTTGTACTGGCAGCATTGAATATCGTTTAGCGCCGAAAGATAGCCAGCCCACCGGGCCTCGATTCGTCCCATGGTTCGATGACGATCTGATCGCCGGCAATGTAGGCCACCTCAGGCCGTTTGTCACCGCTCTTGACCGGTCGACGGCCCGTTGCGCCGGCTGGCGCAACGTCGATGGCGACCACACCGGCAATGCGCAGTTGGACAGGCTCCAGATGCAGCGCCACCACCACAGAGCGTTTGTCGCCGGCGGCGCCCGCATGGGCGATCCCGCGTATACGGCCCCAGACCAAAATGTCGCCCTGGCTCACGATCTCGGCCCCCGGGTTAACATCACCGATGACCACGATGTGCTCGTTGCGTTCTAGCACCTGGCCCGACCGTAGATTGCCGCGATAGACAAAGAAATTGGCGAACCCCTGGTTTGAGGCGGCTGACTCCACTTCGGCGCCAACTTGCCCATCGTCCGCAGTCAACCGGGCAGCCAGACCCAGGGCAATGGCCGACTCAAAGGTGCGCTCTGCCGAGGTGCGGACCACGCCAAGCCTCATGCCGTGGCTTTCCAGCGCCGTGCGCACCTGCCCAAGCTCACCTTCGAGCAATGGCCTGCCGCCCACATCCAGCGCAACATGACCCCCTCGGAAGAAATTCCCTGATTGGGCCAACCGGTCATTCAATTCTTGGATCAGTTCGGGCCAGAGCCCCTTCCCCAACTCAATGGCCACCCCGTCGCCGCGCCCTTTGACCGTCACCGCCCCAACGGTCGGCGGCGCTGGCGTGGCTGCTTGCGCCGGGCTGGGTTCCGCGGGCTGCGACTTGCCGGCGCCCGCCTGGATCGACTTGATCTGCGCCGTAATGCGGGCAACCTCGGCGCTGACTGGCGACTCATTGTCGACAAAGCCCGATTCTGCGCCTTCATTATTGTGGCTAGTTTCGTCGGGCGTCGTGGGGCCATTGGCCGTGGCCTGCACGGTAGCATCATCCAGCAGCGCCGTCAGCTTGGCCTGGACGCCATCACCGCCTACGCCATTGGGCAAGCTGCGACCCTGTGGTTTGCCAAATTGCTCTGTTGACATGTTTACTCTGCCTTTTGCAACCCATCATCGCTCAACTGGCCTCAATTGGCAACGAGATGCGGGCTTATTTGTGTGAAATAGGCTTCCAGGATGGCGCGCGTAATGGGTACGGCTGTCTGCGAACCCTCACCGCCTTCGTAGACAAAGGTCACTACGGCAATCTCTGGATTCTCGTAGGGGGCAAAGGCCACAAAGGATGCGTGGGTTGGCAAATTGTCATTCTCTGTACGCCGGCAATCATATTCTTCCGGCGCAACCTCAATCACTTCGCAAAATTCAGCCGTGCCTGTCTTGCCTGCAATCGTAACGCCGTCGATGCGGACAGCGGCGCCGGTGCCAATATCGGTATTGACCACCGCCCACATACTTTCACGGATCGTCTCCATGATCTCACGGCTAACCGGCAACTGGCGCACCACCTTGGGCGTGTAATCATATTGCAACCCACCGGCGGCATCCACCATCTGATAGACGACTTGTGGCTGGTAGACCGTGCCGCCGTTGGCGATGGTTGCCGTGCTGACCAACACCTGCAAGGGCGTCGCCAGGATGTAGCCCTGACCGATGGCGGCATTATAGCTGTCACCCGTCGTCCAGACTTCGGCAAATAGCTGGCGCTTCCATTGGTCGGTGGGCAACACTACACCGACCTCGCCGGGTAGATCGATACCGGTGCGCTCTCCGTACCCATAGAGCGCCGCCCATTCAGCCAGCTTCTTGTCGCCCAACCCGCGAAAGCGCGCCCGCGGCTGGCCACCGCCGATCCAATAGAAGTAGATATCATTCGACAGCGCCATCGCCTGAATCACATTCATGGGGCCGTGCACAATACCAAAGCGATGGTTCCAACTCACAAACCGTTGCGCCTGACTCAGGTCATTGGGGAAATACTCATTCATCAAGTACATGGGGCCGGCGTCGGTGATGGTTGTATGTTTGCCGACAACGCCATCCACCAATGCTGCCGTGGCCGTCACCATCTTGAATGTGGATCCAGGCGGATAGAGACCCCCAATCGCATAGTTGATCAGCGGCTTGCGGTCATCCCGCTCTAACGCCAGGTAGTCCTCGTTGATGCGCTCGGCAAAGACGTTGTTGTTGTACGAAGGTAGACTCACCATCCCCAACACCGCGCCATTTTGCGGGTTCATGGCGATAGTGACTCCCCACTGGGCGCCGATCTCTTCCATTTTGCTCTGCAACGCATCGCGCATTGCTTGTTGCAGGCGCAGGTCGATATTGAGGATCAGGTTGAGCCCCGGCGTCGGCTCGCGCACTTCACCCACCGCGCGCATCCGCCGCCCCAGAATGTCAACCTCGTAGGTGGTTCGCCCCGGCGCGCCGCGCAGTTCGGTCTGATACGATGCCTCAAGACCGCTCAGCCCCACCCGCTCGTTGGGATTGGCATAGCCATTTTCTCGATATTGTTGGGCCAGCGCTGCCGGGATTGGGCCCATGAAACCCAACACATGGCTGACCAGATCGCCATACACATATTCGCGCACGGGCGCCGGGTTGACGCGAATCGCCGGCAGCCGGTACACTTCTTCCGCGATCTCCTGGGCTTGCAAGCGCTCCACCACATCCAAAATCGGCACATCGTCTGAAGCGCTGCCCAACTCGCCAATGGCAATCGCCCGTTGCACCAGGGCCACCAGGCCAGTCATGGGCAACGGTTGCGAAATGTCGGGGATCTCGATGAATTCCGGTGTCTGCACCAAAAAGCCATCGCTGTCAATCGTGTATGTCTGTTCCCCGCTACGCACCCGCACATAGGGCAACTCGATGCCCGCTCCCTCAACCGCACGCGCATAGTCCAGGCGACCGAGGCGGCGGAACATCAATTCGGCAATCCGTAACGCAACATCCCGGTCGGTGTCAGCATGGATCACCTGCAAAATCCGGGTGATCTCCGCCGTTCGTTCGTCCAATGTGGTCGCCGGATCATCGAAGGGCAGGTCTTCGGGCACGAGGGCGATCTGAAAGCTGGGCCGGTTGCGCGCGAGGATTGCTGCGCCGTTTCGGTCATAGATGACGCCACGTGGCGCCGGCGCTTCCACTTCTTCAAACCGGTTATCATCCGCGCGTGTTCGATAGCTCTCCCCTTCGACAATCTGTAACTGAAAAAGCCGCCCCACCATGACAAGAAAGAGGGCGAACAGCGCAAGACGAAACAAGACCATGGAGAGTTTCGACGTGTCGCTGGTTGGTCGTTGTTCGAGCATGTTTAATAATCCATGGTAGGCGCCCGGTTGAGAAAGGGGGTGGCCACCAAGATCAATCCCATGTTGTAAAAGGCCGCCGGCAACACAATGAGTTGCATGGTGGGCCAGAACAGATTGGCCCACAGTGGCGCGGGCAGGTCGGGCCGTACAAGATCCAGCACGATCCCTTGCAAGGCCAGCCAACTGGTGACCCCCTCAACGACAACCAAAATGCCCACATAGGCGGCGCCGTAGACCAGCGTGGCCAGGGCCGTTGCCGTCAGCGGCACCACAACGTTGAATCGCGAAAGGGTTCGTTGGCCGGCGCCCACCACCAACGCAGCGGCCATGAGCGCCACACTGCTGCTGCCCAGCGGGCCACCGCTAAAGAGGTCAATCGCGACCCCGCCCACAAACGCCCATACCAGGCCAGGGCGGCTGCCATAGAGCAACGTCCCGATGACGATGAGCAGCAACACCAGGTCGGGCTTAACATTGCGAATCTCAATCCGATTCGCTGCCGTCGACTGCAAGAGACTCGCCGCCACCAACAGCACGGGCATGACATAGTTCATCCACGCCCGGCTCACGGCGCCGTCCCCTCGGTATCGCCGTCGCCCGCATCTTCTGGGTTTTGCAGCGGCGCTGTCTCGGTTAGCGGAACCGCCGCTCCCAGGTCTGTCGGCGCTGTCTGGCTGAAAAGCAAATCTTGCAACTCTTCGAGCGGGTCGAAATTGGTCACTACGGCCACCAATTCCAACCGGCTAAAATCCACCTGCGGGCGCACCACGGCCTGCTGCACAATGTCGATGTCGCGTTGCCGCACCTCGATCACCTGCCCAATCGGGATGCCCTTGGGGAAGCGCCCGCCCAGCCCCGAGGTTAGCACAACCTCGCCCACGCTAAACCGCACGCCTTGGGGAATAAAGTCCATGATCAGGTCGCCGCCCGACGTGCCGCGAATGACGCCCGGCAACCGGCTGCTCTGCAACAGAGCGTTGACCGCACTATTGACATCGGTGATCAGCAGCACCTTGGAGGTGGCATTGTTGACCTGGCTGATGCGACCCACCAGCCCCTGATCGGTCACCACCGGCATACCGATCTCGATGCCGTGGGCCTGCCCCAGGTCGAGCAGCAAAAACTCCAGAAAATTGGTGCTGTCTTGCCCAATGACACGGCCTACGATCTGAGCGCCCCGCAACTGCAAACCGGGGCGCTCCTGGGCAAAGCGGAAGTATTGACGCAGTTCGCTATTCTCCCGCTCGACTTCGCTGAGGCGAAAGATCTCCGATTGCAGGCTGGCGTTGATCTGCGTCAACTCGGCGCTGCGCTGGCGAAGGGTCTGAAATTCGCCAATGAATTCCACAAAATCGGCCAGCGAGCCGGTGGCGCTCGTGGCCCCAACTTGCGCCGGCGCCGTGAACTGCGTGAGGGCGCTTTGCACGCCGCGCAGCCGGCCCGTCAACTGCAACGCCATCAACAGCAGCGCTGCCAAGACCAGGATGATCAGGCGAATGCCCAAATCGGCGGATGACCAGGTGCGTCGTTCGGTGTCGCGCATAGGAGGGATTAGGGATTGGGAATCAGGTCGATGATCTTGCCTGATTCCTACCCCCTGTCACTAACGAATCATTGCCTTGCGCTGCATGCTCGTCAACGTCTCGCGGTAGAATTCGGGCTTCTCCAGGATCATGCCGGTGCCCATCACCACCGCCGTCAGCGGGTTGTCCGCTACATAGACGTGCATGCGCGTCTCATCTTGCAAGCGTTGGGCCAGCCCCTGCAACAGCGCGCCGCCCCCGGCCAACACAATCCCATATTCCATCAAGTCGGCCACCAGCTCAGGCGGCGTCTCATCCAGCGTCGCCTTGACCGCATCCACAATGACCTGCACCGAGCCTGACAGCGCCTCGCGCACTTCCACTGAGCTGACCTCGACCGCTTCCGGCAGCCCCGTAATCAGGTTGCGCCCGCGCAGGATCATGGTGCGCTCTTGTTCCAGCGGATAGGCCGACCCGATCTCGATCTTGCACCGTTCCGCCATGCGCTCGCCAATCAGCAGGCTATATTTCTGCCGCGCATAGCTCATGATGTCTTCGTTCATCTCGTCGCCGGCCACGCGGATCGAGCGCGAGACGACAATGCCACCCAGCGAAATCACGGCCACCTCGGTGGTGCCGCCACCAATATCAACAATCATCGACCCCACCGACTCGGTGACGGGCAGCCCGGCGCCAATCGCAGCCGCCATCGGCTCTTCCACCAACCCCGCTTCACGCGCCCCGGCGCTAATGGCGGCGTCGCGCACGGCGCGCTTTTCTACCTCGGTGACGCCTGATGGAATGCCCACCACCACGCGCGGGCGCGCCGCGCCAAACGCCCGATTGCCGTGCACCTTGCCGATAAAGTGGTGGATCATCTGTTCGGTAACATCGAAATCGGAGATTACCCCATCTTGCAAGGGGCGAACCGCCACAATGTGGGCAGGCGTGCGCCCCACCATCTCTTTGGCGTCATTGCCAATCGCCTTGACCCGGTTGCGCCCGCGCAGCGAACGGTCGATGGCGACAATCGATGGTTCGTTGATCACGATGCCGCGATTCTTCACATGCACCAACGTGTTTGCAGTGCCAAGGTCAATCCCAATATCAAGCGAAAAAAGGCCCAACAGCCAATCTAACGGATTGTTCACGCTACCATCCTGCTCCCCTGAGCTGCTCTCCCTGTGCCGGTTGGCAATCTTTCGCTGAGATTATACCACAAGCGATCTGCGAACAAAAAAGGTCTGGTGGAAGCTCTGTGGTATAATCCAGCTATGCTCGCACAAGACCGCCCAATCGCTGCGCCTGCGGTAGACACACCCGCCGACCTGCTTCACGCGCTGGCGATGGCGCAAGCAACACACGACCTCTTTCCGACGCACCCATCCGTCGATGCCCAACCCATCCCTGTGGTGATGGGCGTAAGCGGCGGCGTGGACAGCGTCTGCCTGCTCCATGCGCTGCGCCAGTTGGCGACGCCGTGGAGGCTTGCGCTCCACGTCGCACACCTGGATCACGCCTTGCGTCCCGATTCCCAGGCGGACGCCGACTTTGTGGCCGAACTGGCCGAAGGGTGGGGATTGCCCTGCTACACGCACCGCCTGCCGGAAGGGGCATTGCAAGGGCAGCCGGGTGGGGTTGAGGCCGCGGCCCGCCGAGCCCGCTACCAATTCCTCTGCGCAACGGCGATCAACGTCACCCCGGCGGGGAAAGTTCCCATGGTGGCTGTCGCCCACCATGCCGACGACCAGGCCGAGACGTTCCTGCACCACCTGTTGCGCGGCAGCGGGTTGCAGGGGTTGGGGGCCATGCGCCCCATCACCGAGCTGCGTCATGAGGAACAGACGGTGCGCCTTGTGCGACCGTTGCTCAACGTGCGCCGCGCCGCCATCGAAACCTATGGCCGGGCCCATGCACTGGCCTGGCGCAATGACGAAACCAATCGGCAGACACACTTTCTGCGCAACCGCCTGCGTCATGACATTCTACCACACCTGGCCCAGGTGAACCCTTCTGTGGTCGAAACGCTGGCGCGTACGGCGGATCTGCTGGCCGCCGATTACGCGCGGCTGGCCCGGCTTGACGGGGGGTTGCTCGCCGATCTGCGCACCGCCGATGCGGCGGCAGAGGGGCCAGTTGTGCTGGATTTGACCCGCCTGCTGGCGCTCGATCTGAGCGCCCAGCGGGGTGTGCTTCGCCAGGCATTGGCCAAAGTAGCGCCATCGGACGCCGAGTTTGGTCTTGCCCATGTGGAGGCGCTGTTGGCGGCGATACGCCGTTCCCAGGCTGCGAGCGGCCCCCATCCCATTGGCGCCGGGTTGGCCTGGAGCGTAGCCGGCGCGACGCCTGCACGCCCGGCGCGCCTGAGCATTCATCAGGCCGCGGCGTTGCCCTTTGCGCCCGACCACCCGCACCTGGGGGCGGCGTGGCGCGCGACAGTCGGCGCACTGAAATTACCGGCAGAAGGTGTCGCGCCCGCGGCGGATGGTTGGCGGCTGGCTGTTACGCGGCGGCCCATCGAGCCGGGCCTCGACGCCGGCGCGCACCAGAGCCACCCGTGGGCCGCCACGCTGGATGCCAGCGCCGTGGGCGAACCCGCATTGACCACTCCCCGCGCCGGGATGCGGTTCGCGCCGTTGGGCATGGAGGGGCGCCGCAAGGCGGTGGGTGATCTCTTCACCGATCGCAAGGTCCCCACGGCCCTGCGCCCGGGCTGGCCGCTGGTGATCGATGCCCAGAGTGGGCGGGTGCTCTGGGTCTGCGGCCTGGCCGTGAGCCACGCTGCGCGGCTGACGGCGTCCACGCGCGAGGTGCTGGCGCTCTGTTGGGAACACGCCGGTGGGGAGCCTTTGCCATGCGCGCCGACGTAAAGCCCTTTACGCGCTGGGTGATCGCGCGCGGCTATACCGTGCGCTTCCGCGAGCGCACGCCCACCGCGGTGACCGGTCTATTGACCACCCCCGACGGGCCGGTGGCCTTTGTCTATGACCCAACTCAGCGCACGATCACGCTGCCCGATCAAACCGTGAGGATTAACGAATACGGATGGGAATCAAACCAAGACGGATTGTCAGCGACCCGATGAGTCCGCCCTCTAGTGGCGCGCCGCCCGAGGTGGTGCGGCTGAGACAGGGACGCGAGCGCCCGGTTCTGTTTGGCCACCCCTGGATCTATCGGGGCGCCATCGACCACATCCCCGCCACGCTCGCCGATGGCGACATCGTGGATGTGCACGGCGCCGACGGCGGCTGGCTGGCGCGCGGCTATCTCAATC
>JAHDWG010000335.1 GCA_023384495.1 Caldilineaceae bacterium | reverse complement strand
CGCCAGGACAGCGACGGCGACGGCTTTAGCGACGGCGAGGAGGTGGCGGCGGGAACCGACCCGCTCGACGCCACCAGCTATGGGGATGTGTACAGCCAGCCGCGCCTCACCCTGGGCCAGGATCGGCTCGTCTTTTACACCAAGCTACAGACGCCGGGCGAGGTGGCGCCTTCGGCCACGATCTCGTGGACCAATATCGGTGGCGGCAACCTGGCGCTGGCCGCCACGAGCAGCGCTGGCTGGCTCAACGCTCAAGTGGTGGGCAACGACGTGCGGATCACCACCGCGCCGCAACAGTTGGCGCCCGGCCAGTACACCGGCGTGATCCGCCTGGCGCCGGCCGCGGGCAGCGACCCGCTCATCGGCCCGGCTGCGTGTATCCGTGTGCAACTGTGGGCCTCTCCGCCCGATGTGGGTGGGAATCCGTTGCCCTATCAGATCAAGCTGCCGCTGATCAACAACGGGGGAGCGTCGGCGACTTCAGGGTTGCTTGTCTACGGCGACGCGCTCGCTGCCGGGTGGGAAGATTGGTCGTGGGACAGCTCGGTCAACGTGAACGAGCCGGGCCGGGTGCAGAGCGGCGCCCGCGCCGTCGCGGTGACCTACAACGCTGCCTTTGCCGGGTTCTCGCTGCGGGCGCCCCAGGCGATCAACACAGCGGGCTACTCGGCGATCCGCTTCTGGGTCTACGGCAGCGGCGGCGGCAACCCGTTGCTGCTCTACACCGAGGGCGGCGACAGCGGCCCGCTCAGCAGCCAACACGCCTTCAGCGCACCGCCGAACACCTGGACGCAGATCACCGTACCGTTGAGCACGCTGGGCAACCCCGCGCTGATCAAGCGGATCAACGTGCAGGAGAACGGCGGTGGCGCGCAGCCGACTTTTGTCCTGGATGAGGTTCAGTTGGTGGGGCGATGAACTGCTCTGCGAGATCTAGATGTGGGTTTGCACGAAATTGAGCAGAATTTCGTAGGTCACGTCCGGCGTGACCGGTCCGGCCAGAGACCGGACCTACGAATGAAAATCTCGATTTCAAAGTGAATCTACATTAGATGTGGGTCTGCACGAAATTGAGTAGTTCGGTCGCAAGCTTCATCGCTTCGCCCGCTTCTGATTGGCTGGGTGGGCCGGAAGGTCCACCCCCAATGAGCGCATCGGGGTAGCGTGTCGGTGTATAATACTGGTCAACCACTGTGTAGTGTGGCAAGAATTGTGCAAACGCGGCGTCGATTGTGGTGCAGCTTGCCAGGCGTTCAAGGAGGTGGTGTGTTTTGGGGTAGGTGCCTGTGTGCTGGAGCAAATAGCCTTTGAGCGCCTTTTCGATGGCCTGCTGGGCGAGGAAACAGACGTGCGCAAAGTATTCTTCTTCGAAGCACCAGTTGCGCTACATCGAGATCTTCACTGGCCCGCTCAAGCCACTGCTGGGGCAGGTTGGCGCTCATAAAGAACTTTCCCTTTGGCAAGCACTTCGTTACAAATAAAGTGGTGCCTCTCGGCTACCATCTGTTCAAATTCTTGGGGGGTATACACCAAGTAATTTACGCTGACGGGTGCAAGACAGAGCAAGGCTACCTGTTTGAGGCGTTGGAGAAACGGCAACGACGTTTCTTTGATTATCGCCAGATCTAGATCGCTCCAATCGGTCACATTGCCCGTTGCCATCGAGCCAAACAAGATGATCTTCTCTGGCTGATACTGGGTAATAAGCGTCCGTAAAATGTGGTCAAGCGTCTCTGCAAGTAGCGCTTTTCGTTCAAGGTTCATAGAAGGCAGTATAAAACGAAAAGGATGCAACGCCAAGAGCGTCTGGCGTCACGGGTGTGTCCAGGATTTAGAGCGGTATAGGTGACAGTCACTTCAAAAGTGACTGTCACCTCACAGGAGCGCCCTAAGTTTCGGACGCACCCCAGCGTCACGTATTGTCGCAAATAGTGGGAATCCAACACCTTATGGCCGCAACAAAGCATCTGGAGTTTGACCTGCTGATCGAAAAGACGGCGTCGGGCTATCGGGCCAGGGTGTTGGATTCGCCCGGCGGCCAGGCGAGCCGTGAGTTTGTGTTGCCCTTCTCTGACCTGGAGGTGGAGAACTTTATCCTGCGGCTGGGGCAGGCGCGGCGCGGGATGCGGCGGATGGAGTCGTCTGCCCTGGCCGCGGCCAAGGAATTTGGGGGCAAACTCTTTGCCACTGTCTTCGCCGCTGAGGTGAATGACTGTCTACAACGGAGCCTGGCAGAAGCCGCCGGACAGAACGCAGGGCTACGCTTTCGCCTGCGTCTCTCGTCTGCGCCCGAACTGCTCGACCTGCCCTGGGAGCTGCTCTACCAGCCGGCGCAGAATCGATTCCTGGCCCTCTCGGTGGAGACGCCGCTCGTTCGCTATTTAGACTTGCCGGGCCGGGTGGCGCCGTTGGCGGTAACGCCGCCGCTCAACATTCTGGTCGTGGTCGCCAGCCCACGCGACTATCCCGCCCTCGATGTAGAGGTGGAATGGCAGCGGCTGCGTGAGGCCGTCCGCGATCTCGAAGTGCGCGGGCTGTTGACGGTGGACCGGCTCGAAACCCCAACCCTTGCCGCCCTGCAACGCCAGCTCCGGCGCAAAGAGTACCACGTGTTTCACTTTATCGGGCACGGGGGCTTTGATGAGCAAGCCCAGGATGGCCTGCTCATGCTGGAGGACGAGCACAGCAACAGCCGGCCCGTCAGCGGCCAATACCTGGGCGTCTTGCTGCACGACGAGAAGTCGCTCCGGCTGGCCTTGCTCAACGCCTGCGAAGGGGGACGCACCAGCCGCAGCGACCCCTTTGCCGGCGTCTGCCAGAGCCTGTTGCAACAGGGTGTTCCTGCCGTCATCGCCATGCAATTTGCCATTTCGGACCAGGCCGCCGTTGCACTAGCCCATGAATTCTACGGCGCACTGGCCGATGGGCTGCCCGTGGACACCGCGTTGACCGAGGCGCGCAAAGCGGTCTTTGCGCAGAGTAACGGGGTGGAATGGGGCACGCCGGTGCTCTATCTGCGCACGGCGGATGGGCATCTATTCGACCTCGACCGTGAGCACGCTACTCCTGCACTCCTGCCCATGCCCTCACCGGCGCCGGCATCCGCCCCTGATTTGACCGCCCCACATCGGCGGACGTTGGCTTTCGCGTTCGGGCTGCTGGCGATTGCGCTCGTGGTGCTTGTGGCGCTGGCGCGGCTGGTTGGGCCATTTCGCATTGCGTCGGAGTCTAGTGTGCAGGTAGGGGCTCCCGCGACTGTGGCCACCGCTGCGCAGGCCGTCGCGACGACGCCAGTGGCTGCGGCGATACCCGCTCCAACTGTATCAGATGCCGACTACATGTTCACTTTTGACAATGGCTCGGCCATGGGCTGGAATGGCAGCCCGGTGCAATGGAGCGTCCCGCAGGATGAGACCGGCAACTGGGTCTATCAGGGGCAGGCGCCGGCGGCTGGGTTCACGGCCAGTTCGCCGCCAGACATCGACATTCTGGCCCAATGGGAGGATTATGCGCTGCAGTTGCGCATGCGCATCACCCGCCCCAACCCGCCCGACGATGATTACACGGATACCTGGATTGCGGTGCGCGCCGACACTGAAGCTGGCGCCGGGTGTGAATCGTACAGCATCTTTTTCAACTCAAGCTATGACGAGGTGCTTCTGGCCATTGGGGGTGGCGCTAACTGTCCGTATGCACCACTCGCCCGCAAGGCCTATCCGCTGGAACTGAACCAATGGTACACCGTGCGGGTTGAGGCGCATGGGGCACAGATCGCGCTCCAGATCGATGGACAGCCCGTGCTCTCCGCAACCGACACTCGGCGCAGCCAGGGGTTCTTCTATTTGACGCTTGGCCCGGATGCCACTGTGCAGTTCGATGACATTGCTGTGTGGCGGTTACCGGCTTGACGGGTATTGCAACATTTTTTCGGGAATTACCCATGAAACCTTCAGACCGTTTTACCCAATATCGTATGTGGATGAACAGCGCTTTTGCCCTTGTCCTGCTTACTAGCCTCGCTTTCTCGTGGCAGAGTAGTGCTGCATCGTCGCCGGCGGGCACTGTCGCGGCGATGCAGGTTTCGATCTACGCCGACGCACTCGCCCCGGGCTGGGAGGATTGGTCGTGGGATACGACAACAAACCCTGCCAATGCCAACCCGGTACATAGCGGTTTGACCTCCTACGGGGTAACCTATGATGCGGCCTGGGGCGGTTTCTACCTCCATGCCGACCCCCCGGTGAGCACGGCGGGCTACACCCACCTGCGCTTTTGGATCCACGGCGGCATTACAGGCGGCCAGCAACTCCTGCTCAAGCTCAACGGCAACGAGACAGACACGCTGGCTGTGACCGCCTCGGCCAACCAATGGCAGCAGGTGGACGCCGTCCTGAGCGACCTGGGCAACCCGGCAACGCTCAGCGACATCTACTGGCAGGACGCCACCGGCGGCGCCCAACCCACCTATTTTCTCGACGACATCGCGCTGGTGACAGCCGACAGCGGGCCAGGCTTCCCCGACGCCACGCCCGACCGCACGCTCAACTTTCCCGGCGCGCTCTCCGGCGTAGCGATAGCACCCAATGGGCGTATCTACGTGGCCGCCTGGCGTGAGAACCGGGTCTACAGTTGGCCCAATGCCCAAAGCGCCGCCGACCCGGCCAACTCCGCCGACCTGATCTTTGGCGATGTCAATAACACACGCCCGCTCGACCCGAACGCTGGCTGTGGCTCTGCCGATACGAGCGCCACCCTGCTCTGCGGGCCGGAAAGCGTCGCCGTCGATGCGCAGAACAACCTCTACGTGGCCGACACCTACAATCACCGTGTCCTGGTCTTTCTCAACCCAGCCACCGACGCCGACCCGTTGGAAGCAGACTTTGTGCTCGGCCAGGGCGGCAGCTTTGCCACCCATGATCAACACAAGGATGCGCCCGCCGGCAACAACATCATTGAAGGCTTCTCTTACCCTCGCGGGCTGACGGTGGATGGCAACGGCGATCTGTGGGTGGTGGATGAGTATGGCTACCGGGTGCTCAAGTTTGTCCAGCCGCTGGCCACCGACGCCATCCCGGACCTGGCCGTCGGCCAGCCCAACCTGGAGAGCCGCGCTGCCGGGACTTTCCAGTTGCCACTCGGGGTAGCGGTGGACAGCAGTGGCAACGTCTACGTCGCCGACATCCAGGCGAAACAGGTGCTGCGCTTTGATACACCGGCGGGCAATGTGACGGCTGCCAGCCAGATCTACAGCGACTATGCCGGGCCCAATGCTTTCGACGGGCCAACTGATGTCGCTTTTGACCCGTCCGGCAATCTCTACGCCGCCTATGTCAACGCCCGGCGGGTTGGCGTCTTTGCCGCGCCGTTGGCGGATAACACGGGTGATTACGTGATCGAAGAGGTCAACTATCCGCACGGCATGGCCTTTGACGTGGCAGGCAACCTCTATGTAGCGCTCTGCAATGCGCCGTACCCGTGTGATGGGCCGGGCAAGCTGCTGGTCTTCAATGCGCCGGATGGTGAGCCGCCGCCACCCCCGGATGAAATTGCGCTGGCGGTCGATGTGGCCGCCGGGCGCAAGCCCATTAGCCCCTATATCTACGGCCTCAACTTTGCCAAGGAAGCCTTTGCCGCCGAGATCGACCTGCCTTTGCGCCGCTGGGGGGGCAACGCCACCAGCCGCTACAACTGGCAGACGGGCCACACCAATCATGCGGCGGATTGGTTCTTTCACAACAACGTCAAATATGATGAATATACCGGCGCTGCACAGTCGGCTGACGAGTGGGTGGCCGAAAACAAGCGCACCGGCGCGGCGTCGCTGATCACGCTGCCCATGAGCGGCTATGTGGCGAAAGATGGCGAGCAGGCAACGTGCGCCTACAAAGTCTCCAAATATGGACCTCAGGATGCCGTCGACAGCGACAGCGGCTTCCCTGACTGCGGCAACGGTCTCCAGAACGGCCAGCCGATCAACAACGATCCGCTGGACACCAGCATCGCGGTCGACGAAAACTTTTCCGCCGGCTGGGTGACGCACCTCAAGGACAACGCCGCTGCCAACGGGGCTGTACAATTCTACGCCCTGGACAACGAGCCCGACATCTGGTTCGAGACGCAGCGCGATGTGGCGCCCACCGGCTGGAAATACGCCGAGTTCCGCGACCTCTCGTTCCGCTATGGCGCCGCGGCCAAGTCTGCCGACCCGGCGGCCCGGCTCTTTGGCCCGGTGGTCAACGGCTGGACGTACTACTGGCACGGCGCCTATGACGGCCAGCGCCAGGACTGGGAGACGCCCGATGACCGCAATTCGCATGGCGGGACTCCCTTCCTGGAATGGTATTTGCAGCAGATGCACGCTTACGAACAGACCCAAGGTGTGCGCCTGCTCGACTATCTCACCGTAAATTTCTACCCGCAGAACGGGGTGAGCCAGACGTTGGCCGGGGATGCCGCCAAACAGGCCCTGCGCCTGCGCTCGACCCGCGCCCTGTGGGACCCAGCCTATGTAGACGAAAGCTGGATCGCCCAGGCCGGGCCGGATGGCGGCATCGTTCGGCTGATCCCGCGGCTGCGCGCCTGGGTGGACGCCCACTATCCCGGCACCAAGCTGGCGTTGACCGAGTACAACTGGGGCGGGCTGGAGCACATCAATGGCGCGTTGACCCAGGCCGACATCCTTGGCATCTTTGGCCGCGAGGGGCTGGATGTAGCGGCGCTCTGGAACTATCCGGTGCGCAGAAATAATGATGGCATGGACATCTATTATGACATCTTCGAGACGCTGCCTGGCGCCTATGCCTTTCGCGTCTATCGCAACTACGACGGTCAGGGTGCAAAATTCGGCGAGACCAGCGTCCACGCCGCCAGCAGCGACCAGGGGAAGCTGTCGATCTACGCCGCCCAGCGCAGCAGCGATCATGCGTTGACGATTGTCGTGGTCAACAAGACGAGTGGTCCGCTCACCGCCAATCTTACAATCGCCAATCTCACCGCTGCCGGCGCGGCCCAGGTCTACCGCTACAGCGCGGCCAATCTCGATGCCATTGAGCGCCTGGCAGACCAGCCGGTGAGCAGCGCGAGTTCTACAGCCACCTACCCGGCCAATTCGATTACGTTGCTGGTTATCCCTGCCGGCGGCGCAAACGAACGGATTTTCCTACCGCTGGTTGCGCGGTAAGCGACAAAGGGTTGCGATGAGTTTTGGTCATACACCTGACAGCGTTGTTATCCTCATTCTTCTGGTCTTTGCCGCCATCCCGGCCTTCTTCGCGCTGGTGCTGGTGGGCCGGCTTCTGCAATGGGTCTTGCGTATCAAGAACCGGGATTTTGCCACGTTCTTCACCATCGGCGCGATCATCGTGGCAGTTCTGGGCAGTTCGCTCTACCTGGACCTCTATGGCCAGGTCGTGTCCGGGTCGGTGGTGAAGAAAGTCGAGGAGATTGAATACCGCGAGGAAGGCGACTGGCGGCACAAGTTCACTCTGACAGTGGAGTACACGCTGCCGGGGCAAAGCATGGCTACCGCCGTCCTCAGCCCGCCGGTTGGCCTCTTCGATGCAGCCACCGAAGGGGGAACCATGCCCCTGCGTGTGCTCAACCTGGGCGAATGGCCGAGCCTGGTGCGCCCGGCCAGCCAATCGACCCTCACCTGGCTCCCCTGGCGTTGGATCGGCGGCATCGCCGCGCTGGTCGTGGCTTTGGTTGCGCTCTGGAAGATCAGCAATACGCGCATTGGCTGTCTGCCTGGCGTCTTCTTTGTCTGTGTGCTGGCGACGATTCCCTTTATCAACAAATGGTGGGAATGGCAACGCAGCATCGACGAGAGCCTCACCCCGCTGCGCGCCTCGACGCGTATCGAAGCCGTCCAGCGCATCACCTGGCTCGACCCGTTGCCGGGTGAGAGCCGCGACGGCGAAAACTGGGAGACCGGCTTTACCGTGCCCCAACCCTACGACATCGTCACCGTGCGCTATCAGCCTGAGGGCTACCCTGATTGGGTGCTGGGCGTCGACGCCGTGGATGCCGGGCAGCCCGCTGTGCAGCCGGGGATGGCGGTGATCGTCGCCTATTCGCCCGACGACCCGCGCCAGGTGCGGCTGCTCGACGCCAGCCGCCTGCACCACTGGGTCAACCCGCTCGGGTGGGTGCAGGATCAGATGGTCAACCTGGCGATCTCCCTGGGGTTGATGGTGGCCGCATCTTGGGTGGGTGACCGGCTCAAGGCGTGGTGGCGGCAGCGAGTAGCGGATGCGCTCGCACGGCGGGAGCAACAGCTTTTGTAAGCCATACAGTAGTCACAACCCGCCCCTGTGCTGGACCGCACTCCCATCATGTGATGCGCACGCTATGCAAAACCGCTGTCTGTGTTTTGCTATACTCAAATCAGCATGAGAACCGGAGTTCTACTTTACACCCGCATTCCGGG
>JAHDWG010000334.1 GCA_023384495.1 Caldilineaceae bacterium | reverse complement strand
AGCCTGTCGCAGCCCGACAAGCAGGACCTTTCCGCCGGCCTCGGCAACATGCGAAGTGACTGGCAAAATGTGCGCGAACATCACAAATATGCGGCCACCCCCATGTATGGCGGCCACGCCACTACTATGCCCGCGCCGGTTACCGGCTTCAACCTACAGCCGGGGATTAACCAGACAGCCTCCTTCTATCTCAACATCGGCTACGCGCTGCCAGCCTATGAATGCTGGATGGTTCCTACGCCCTGGGCCTACACCCCAGTCTGCTATACGCGCACCTTCACCGGCAAGAATTCAACCAAGATGGAGACCCTGCGCTACGACATCTTCCCCGCCACCTTTGCAGAATTTATCACCCTGGCCACCAAACCCGATGGCGGCCGCGGGCTGGCTTGGGACAGCCGCTTCCCCTCGCTGGTGGATGCCGACGGCGATGGCCTGCGCTCCAACGCCCACGGCGGCGTCGACCCTAATGACGACCCCGATACGCACGGGTGGGACACTGACAACGACGGGCTGAGCGACGCCTTTGAGATGGAACGCCGCGCCGCCGGTTTTGCCTTCTCACCCATCCAGTGTGACACCGACGGCGATGGCCTCACCGATGCCCAGGAAGCCTTCTTTGGCACCAACCCGGCCAACCCCGACACCGACAACGATGGGCTGCTCGACAGCGAGGAGGTCTGGCATCAGGTCTATGACCCGATCACCTGCCAACCAACCGGCGTCTGGGCCGGCGGCTGGGACGTAACCATCAATGCCGCCGGGGGCCCTCTGGGCGCGTTCACCATCCGCGTCACCTCCAATCCCTTGCGGCCCGACAGCGACGGCGACGGCATCGACGACCTGGCCGAGCGCCAACTGGCCCAACATACCGACCCGACCAAACGGCTGGACGACCAAAATCGGCCCTATCACCCCGGCGTCTTCAACAGCTCGCCCATCAAGATCTACCCCGAAACCGATAGGCGCTATGTGCGACCCGGTGGGAGCGTCATCTTCACCAACACTGTCGTGTCCAACGTCGAGTTGGTTCCCAGCGTGCTCGATGTGACGCTACCGCCGCAGTTTGGCGCCTCACCGCCGCCGGCGCTGCTCAATTTTGATCCACTGACCTTTAGCGGTTCGCAGACGGTCACGCATCAGTCCATCCTCACGGCGCAGCCCGGGCTCGACACGCAGACCGTCCCCATCACCAGCGCCGTGCGCGCCCGCCTGATGGAGACCGGGGACCCTCTGGGCGCGGCCACGCTGGCCTGGGACCCCCTCGTCCCGCAGCCGTTGGGGGCTGCTTCGCAGGTTGTGCGCTTCAGCGCCGCCGCCGCGCCCCTTGTGGACCGGCAGGATCATTACCTGGTCAGCGGGCTGCTTTCCGACAGCGCCAGCCGCGGCGGCAACGGCGCCATCCAGACCAATGCCATCCCCGGCGGCCAGTCGGGTCTGCTCGACACAGGCAACAGCAACAAGAATGCGTTGCGCGGCGCCACGACCCCTGAAATCGCCTGCAACGATGCCGGCAACTGTCTGGTCGTCTGGGACCAGCGCGAGCTGTGCAGCACCATCACGATCAACTACATCAGAGTGGTCAAAGCGGGCTCTGACCATGGGACCGCGGGCATCGAACCGCATATCTACTTTGTCGCCGATGGCAACGACTTTGACCCAACTGACGGCGGCTACCAGCGTGTGTGGACTCCTGACGGCCTCAATGGCGGCATTGACATGCGGACGGGCGAACAGCGCGGGCCGAATGAGAAAGGCTTTCCCATCACCCGTACATTCTGTGGCGTATCACGGCTGGAGATCTACGAGTATGACACCGACAAGCCCTTTGACGAGCGAATCGGGACCGGCCATCAGTTCAGCGCCGCAGATTTTGCCTCCGCCGATCCTTCGGCCACCTGGCGATTTGAGAGCGGCGGCCACCAGATCGATCTCAACGTGACGATTCCGCGCAAGAACCTGGACACGATCCGCGGGGCGCTGGTGGGGCCAACCGGACAAGTGCTGCGTTCCTCCTTCGCCATTCCCGCTGCGCTGCCCGAAAGCCAGGCGCTCTCGCACAACTTCCGCCCGGTGGTCGCCAGCGATGGCGCCAACTTCCTCGTCATCAGCGAACTGGCCGACGAGACCAACGGCAAAACCTATCTTGACTACCGGCGCTTTGATGCAAACGGCAACCTGCTTGGGTCACCCGGCGCCCTCTTGATCGAGGATGTGCGTAGTTCCCCGTCTGCCAACCGTGTGACGTTAGCAATCACCTGGATCGGGGACCGCTATCGCGTCGCCCGCAAGTTCATCCACGCCATCTATGACTTTACCCCGATCTACGTGCGCGATTGGGACCAATCGGGTAGCCCACTCGGCGGGCAGTGGACAGCCTTTGCCGACAACGCCCACGGATCCATGGTGGGCGCGCCGACCCTGGCCTATAACCCGCGCGCGGGCCAGACCCTGCTCCTATACGTGCATGTTGGGGGATCTGGCAGCGAGTGGCGAATCCGCCGCCTGCTCTTCCAAGGTTCGAGCCTGACCCCCATCCTGGCCGACGATTGGTTGGACTTCGACATCACGACCTTTGCACAACCGCAGGCGGCCTATAACCCCATGGCCGATGGCTGGCTGATCAACTGGGCGCAGAATATCGGCCTGGGGAATGGGAGAATCATCTACAGCCTCTGGCGACCCGACCTGTCCGCACGGCTCGTCCCAGACCGGACCTTGTCTACGCCCTTCCTCAACCTTACCAGCCGCGCGCAGGCCTGCCCGGTGACGGATTCTCAGGCTGCCGTTGACCTGCGGTTCGAGGAGTTGCCAGGCGCCACGACCTTTATGGACAGTTCGGGCAGGGGACACCATGCCACGTGCGGCGGCGCGGTCTGCCCCGCCGCGGGGCTGCCCGGCGCCATAGACAATCTGGGCATTGCCGCCGGCGCGCCGGCTTCGGACTATGCGCTGGGCTTCAATGGCGCTACGCAACAGATCCACTTCTCCAGCCCGGTTGACCCGGCCCAGGATAGTTTCACCATTGCGTTCTGGTATAAGTCTCCGCCCAACCGGCCCGGCGAAATGCAAATCCTCATGGGGGTAGGCTACGTCAGTCTCTTTGTCACCTCCAGCGGCTATGCAGGGATCAAGGTCGGGGGGCAGCAGATCTTCACAACCCAAAACGTCAACGATGACCGGTGGCGCTTCATCGTGGGAACGCACAATATGGCGACTGGGCAGCTTGGGCTCTATGTGGACGG
Source organism: Caldilineaceae bacterium (assembly GCA_023384495.1). GTDB lineage: Bacteria > Chloroflexota > Anaerolineae > Caldilineales > Caldilineaceae > CFX5. Next base: position 5,194 of record JAHDWG010000334.1, on the reverse strand, counting down.
CGCGCCCGTCCCGGTGAACTATAGCACCACCACGCCGGGGCTTTCCGGCTACGGCATGGCTGTCGTGAGCAGCGCCAACTTCCAGCTTGACCAACTCCAGGTCTACCGGGCTCCGCTCAGCGCCAGCGCCGTCCAGGCGCTCTACGACCGCTCCCTCCAATCATACTGTGTCGGCGCCAGATATAACCAAGATCAGTATGAGTGGCTCAAACTCAATGTGAGTCAGCCGGACGTGCGTGGGGGCAAGCTTGCGGCCAGCGCCGGGATGACCATCACCATCGATGGTGATCTGCCCACCTCAATCATCGGCGGGCTGAGCCACGGCCAATACATCCGCGGCAACACCGTCCACACCATCGGCGGCCACGCCAGCGACGCCACTTCCGGCGTGGCCGGGGTGGAGGTGCAGGTGAATGGAGGCGCCTTCCAACCGGCCAACGGTGCGGCGACCTGGGCCTACAACCTGGTCGCCGGCGAAGGCAGCTACACCATCCAAAGCCGCGCCACCGACGTGGCGGGCAACGTAGAGACGCCCGGCAATGGCGTCACGGTGATCGCCGACGCTACGCCGCCGGACGTTACGGTCACTTCCCTCCTTGCGACGCCCATCGTCCCCACACGCAATGGGGAGACCTCTGGCTCCGGCCAGTGGTCGGTCACACTTGGCGGAACAGCAATCGACCCGGCCAGCGGAGGGCAACCCGGCAGCGGCGTACAGCCTGATTCGGTCGAGGTGTTGCTGGTGGCTCAGGCGGGCGACGACGACGCTCAGGGCAACGGCTGGCAGCAGGCCACGCTCAATGGCAACAATTGGAGCATCGATTATCTCTTTGCCGATGCGTTGCCCGACCCCACCGGGACCTATGCCGTCTATGTGCGCGCGTCCGACCGCATGGGCAACCGCACGACGCTCGACGGCTCCACCGCAGGTTCACTGGCTGCTGGCGTCCACGCGGGCAACCGCACGGCGAACAGCATCGCCCTCGGCGCGCTCAAACTCGACGGCGCGGCCCCACTCGTCACACTCAGCGAGGCCGACGCCGTGCGCGCCATCATCACCGACACTGTGACCATTGGCGGGGCCGCCACCGACATTGGCCCTGCCGGTGTGCAGCAGGTGGAGTTCTCCGTTGTGACGTTAGAACAGATCGCGGCGCTGCCCGTCGATGTCAGCAGCGACGAGGCGCAGACGCTGCTCGACGCAACGGGCCGTGTCTGGCTGCCCGCCGGGCTGGCGCAACCGGGCGCCGCCGCCACCACCTGGGGCGCCCAGATCCCCGCCGGGCTGGAAGGCGAATACCAGATCGACCTGCGCGGAACCGACATGCTCGGCAATCGTCGCACGTCGCCCAATGTCTGGCGCGGGGTGATCGATACGCGCGCGCCCCGCCTGGTGATCGAGGGCGCGCACACGGGCGCCATCTACTTCGATGAAGCAGCCGGCATCCAGCGCTATGAGTTCATCTACACCTGTAGCACCGAGGATCGCTACCTGGTCGAGCAGGACTTTGTCTGCGATGGCAACGACTTCCAGCCGCCCGCGCGCTTCTTTGTTGAAGATGGGTCAGTGCAAGCCCTCTTCCCGGACCGCACCATCCTCAGCAAGTTGAGCAACGCCTACTCCCGCTGGGAGGAAAGCTTGCAGCCGATGTCCACGGTCAGCGCCTGTGACGCCTTTGGCCACTGCGCCAGCCAGGAGAATCAGCAGCCAGAAGCCCACAGCAGTCAGGGCTTCGCCGGCGCCTCCGAACCGGGCGCGCCAAAGGCGGTGGTCATCTCCCCGGGCAACCTGCGCTACGTGGCCGGGGAGGCCGCTGGGCCCGGCGCGCTCCCCGTGACAGTGGTAGCGGAGGCCGGCCAGGGGCTCAAGCAGGTCACGCTGGCGCTCGACGGCGTCGATGTCCACACGGTTGCCTTTGCCCAAAGTGAGAGGGTCACCCGTACACTGCGCACCTTCTCTGTCACCGTGGCCGGTGTGGGCGAGCATACGCTGACGGCCCGCGCCACCGACTGGGCCGGCGCAACGCAATCGGCGCTCTATCCGGTCACCTTCAAGCTCGACACCCAGCCGCCTTCGGTCACCCTCGCCACGGTCGAGCTGACGCCCGCCGACACCTGGCAGTTGGGCAGCGGCATCCTGCGCTTCCACGGCGCGGCCAGCGACGATGTGGGCCTTGCCGCGGTGCAGATCAAGGTGGACGACCAACCCTTCGCCAACGCCGCCTTTGGCAATGGGGCGTGGCGCACGGCGCTGCCGGTGGTCGACCCCGAAGGCCGGGCGTTGCCGGTCACCGTGCGCGCCATCGACTTCGCCGGTCAGGTCACCGAGGTCAGCCGGTCCATACCCGCCAACCTGGCGGTGGCCGATGCGCCAGACACCACCATCACCGCCAGGCCGGAAAACCCCAGCAACGAGAATGGGGCGATCTTCGAGTTCACCGGCTCGCCGGGCGGCGACGCTGAAGGCGCCGAAGTTGCGACCTTTGCCTGCAAGCTCGATGACGCAGCCTACACACCCTGCGCTAGCCCGTGGCGCTACGACAACCTGAGCCGCGGTGTGCATACCTTTAGCGTCCGCGCCATCGACGCCCGTGGCTATGCCGATCTGTCGCCGGCCCAATTCACCTGGACGGTGCGCACTGGCTCGCTCGATGTCGCCATCACCGGCGCGCCGGCCAATCCTACCAACAGCCGGTCGGCGACCTTTACCTTTACGGGCTCGGGCGCGCGCTTCGAGTGCGCGCTGGATGGCGGCGCCTTCACCCCCTGCGCCAGCCCGCAACAGTACGCCAGCCTAGCCTTGGGTGAGCATACCTTCCGGGTGCGCGCCTCTGATGAGACAGGCGAAGTGAGCGCCCCCGCTCAGTTCACCTGGAGAATCGTCAACACGCCGCCGGTGGCTCATGATCAGACGCTCACGATCACCGGGCAAGCTTCGGTTGCCATCACCCTCTCCGCCACCGATGCGGACGGCGACGCGCTGGTGTATACCGTGGTGGCCCCGACAGCGCACGGCCTACTCGATGGCGCGCCGCCCGATCTGATCTACACGCCCGACGCCGGGTTCACCGGGGAAGACCGATTCACCTTCGCTGTGAACGACGGCAATGGGGGCGTAGCTACCGGCGCGGTGACCATCATCGTAACCAATCCGGGCGGCCAAACCGACGGGGTGTTGCTACACCTGCCGCTGATCGCAAACCAGAACTGATGCCGACCAAATAGACTGCCCATCCGTGCAACGCACCTTGCGGGTGCGTTGCACGGGGTCGCCTCACCGCCGAACGAATTCAACAGTAGGGACAAAGAGCACACAGAGGAAAAACTCTGTGGCTTCTCGGTGTTCCCCGCGTTTGCTGTCTGAAAAGGCTCAGTGCGATGCACCTAGGACGACGGGCGCCACCGCTTCAATCAGCTTCTGAGATAGTCACCCTCTGCGCCTGCGCTTCACCCTGGCCGCCCCTCTGGGAAAAAGAGGTAACCACCCCCCGGCTTTCCGCGCCAGTTGACCAGATAAAGCGGCTCAGCCGGGTTGGGTTCGAGCTTCTGGCGCAACCCGCGGATCACCTGGAAGAGACTGTCGTTGGTGACGCCGTGATAACGCTCCTCGTCGCTCCAGGCGCTGACGATCAGGTCGGTGTAGCTGTGACGCTGGCGCGGGCGCTTGATTAGAAATTCAAGCACGCCCCGTTCTTTCGGCGTGAGTTCGTCCAGCGATACAGCGCCGTGATAGAGGGTTTGGCTTTCTTCGTCGAGCCAGATGGCGCCGCGGCTCAAGCCGCCGGCCTGGCGCACATACGCTTCAAAGAGCATCCCAAAGCAGCGCCACCGTCCCTCAGCCTGCCGGCAGACCCCTTTGAGCGACAGGGCATGAATCACTTCTTCGTGGCGCGGCAGGCGTGATGTAACGGCGCCCTGCCGGCGTTCCTGACCCACCACGAACTCGCCCAGCGCCTGTTGCTCCTCTTGGGTCAGGCCAGACCAGACTTCGTGCAGCCGATGCCGGATGGCCGGCTCGCCAATCAGGGCCGCCAACCAGTGCTCCGGCGGCGGGCAGTTTGGCGTGAGCAGCCACCACTGGCAGGCCGACTTGAGCAGGGAGGGATAGCCGCCGGTGAGCGCCAGCAGTTGGCGGATCGCTTGCTCGGTGGGCAAAACGCCACCCACTTTGGTGTGGCGGGCGATCATTTGGCGGGCGTCTGTCTCGCTGAGCGGGCCAAGATGACAGGTGTGTGTGGTCAGCAGGCGGATAAAATCGCTGGCCAGTTCGAGCGTCTCCAGATAGACCAGGCTCTGGCGCACGCCGATGAGATAGGAGAGCGTATCGCGGAAGCTGTCGCGCAGCCCCACCAGTGTATCGCCCAGTTCGGGTGTGATCATGCGGCAGAAGGCGTCGAAGCGGTCCATGACCAGCACCACCCGGCGCGCGCCGGCTTGCAACTGGAAGAGCAATTCGCGCAGCGCGCTTTGGGGCAGAAATGGGTCGGTGGCGGCCCGGTTTTCGTAGAAGAGCTGTGCGGTCAGCGGCTGAAGCTCGCCGGGCAGCCGGGTGCGCTGCTCGTAAAAGGCGCGCAACAGCACCCGATAAAAGGTGGCAAGCGTGGGGTCGGGCAGGTTATTGAGGTCGACCGGCACAAGTAGCACGTCGAAGGCCGGCGGCGGGAGATAGCCGCGCAGCGCCTCGGGCCGGTGACAGAGAAACCCCAGCAAATTGGAACGCCCCGAACCACGCAAGCCCACGACCGAGCCGCTGGCGCCGATGGTAATCCAGCGGGCCAGGGTGCGCACCTCCTCGCTACGGTAGGTGGCCGGATGATCGCGCCACGGCCAGTCTGGCTCCCACGATGATCGCTGTTCCAGGGTGACCACCTTGGTATCTCCTCAGCAATCGCTCAGCAAACCCCTCCTGCGCCTCAGCGAAACCTCATTCTTTTTGCCCGCCCCTCCGCTATCCTGGGCAATGACAAGCGGTGCTGCCAGGGCTTCCCTCGCCCCAGCAGCCGCCGGGCCCACGTTGTCATCTCATCTTGTTGGTGGCTCATGGGGAACCGCACGTGCGCCGGCTGGCGGTCAAGCAAGCCGGTGGGATTCCCAATCACCATGCGCCTTCTTATTGCCCAAAGGAGGCACATTCGATGAACACGCTTCTGTTTGCCCGCGTTCGCCGCCGGGTGCTGACCCTGGTCGTCGCTGC
>JAHDWG010000333.1:3565-8471 GCA_023384495.1 Caldilineaceae bacterium | reverse complement strand
AGCGACGGCTGGGCCTTCTGCAACTCGATCAACAGCGAGCTCTACACCGGCGGTGTGGAAAAAGGCAACCCGCCCTTTGAGGCCGGCGTCAGCCAGCGCGATATGGATTATCTCCATATTGTCAACTGGAAGAAGGCCGAAGAGGTGGTGCGGGCCGGCAAAACCGAGACGCTCAACGGCATGAAGGTCATCCGCATCCCCACGGCGGTGGAAGAAGGAGTGCTCTTCCTGGCGCCCGAACCGAAGAGCCCCCACGGCGCCGATGTGACGCCCGACGGCAAATACGTTGTGGTGGCCGGCAAGCTTGACCCCCACGTGACGATCTACTCGATTGAGAAGATCCAACAGGCGATTGCCGACCAGAACTGGGAGCCCGACACCTACGGCATCCCGATTCTGGACTTTGACGCTGTCAAGCACGCCCAGGTGGAACTGGGCCTGGGGCCGCTGCACACGCAGTTCGACAACCAGGGGTACGCCTATACGAGCCTCTTCCTCGACAGCGCCGTAGCCCGCTGGAAGGTCGGCGATGACGACCCGGCCACCTGGCAGATGGTTGGGAAGACGCCAGTGCAATACAACATCGGCCACATTGCCGCCGCTGCCGGCGACACGGTCAACCCTGAAGGCAAGTATTTGGTGGCGCTCAACAAATGGGCTGTCGACCGCTTTGCGCCGGTGGGGCCGCTCGTGCCGCAGAATCTGCAACTGCTCGACATTTCCGGCGAGCCGATGCAGGTGATCTACGACATGGCAATGGGCGTCGGCGAACCACACTATGCCCAGATCATCCGGGCCGACAAGATCAACGCCTGGAACACCTATCCCGAAGTCGGTTGGGATTCGAGCACCCAGGCCCCGTCTGAGTACGCCACGGCGCTGGGCGACGAACGCGTCGTGCGCAACGGCAACCATGTGGAAATCTTTATGACCGCCGTCCGCTCCCGCCTGACGCCCGAACATGTGGATATCCGCAAGGGCGACCATGTGGTCTGGCACATTACCAACGTCGAGACGGCCCACGACGCCACCCACGGCTTCCAACTCGCCGGCTACAATATCAGCCTGAGCTTGGAGCCGGGCGAGACGACGACTTTCGAGTTCGAGGCCGTGAACGACGGCACCTACACCTACTACTGCACCGAGTTCTGTTCGGCGCTGCATCTGGAGATGATGGGCTATCTGTTTGTGCAGCCGTAGTGTGGAGACTGGAGAATTGGAGGGGATTGACGGTGATTTTGAGGAGATTACGGAGCTTGCTGTCTGTCTAGTGGGAGTCTCAGCCAGTCGTCTCAAATTTCCACAATCTCTCCCAAATCTTCAACGAGGAAGGGGTCGCCCGTTACCCAGATGGGCGACCCCAATGAAAGGACAGTATCATGATGGCCGAGGGCATGGAACAGTTTATCGGGCCGCGGGTGCCAGAGAATGAGTGGCGAGCGAACCGCATACGGTATGTGATTCCGACGCTGCTCTTTGCGGCGGCCGCCGTGCTCCTGATCGTATCGATCTTCTGGCCCTACTGGCGGTTGACGCTCCATGCGCCACAATACCCAAAGGGGTTGACGGTGCAGGCCTACCTCAACCGGCTGGAGGGGGATGTCTTTGAGATCGATGGACTCAATCACTACATCGGCATGAGGCCGCTCAATGAGGCGGCCCAATTCGAGCGCGAGGTTTCGATCATCGGTGTGGCCGCACTGGCGCTGCTCATCCTGGCCGCCATCTTTGTCCACACCCGGTGGGCGGCGTTGCTGGCCTTGCCGGCGCTGCTCTTCCCGGCCATCTTTCTCGCCGACCTGCAATTCTGGATGGCGAACTTTGGCCAGAACTTGGACCCGCGGGCGCCGCTTTCCAGCAGCATCAAGCCCTTTGTCCCCCCGGTGCTCTTTGAGGGCAAGATCGGCCAGTTCCGCACCTGGGCCGAGCCGGACACAGGTCTCTACCTGGCCATCGCGGCCTCGGTGGTTATCCTGATAGGGCTTTACTTTCACCGGAGGGCTTACAAGCCGCTGGTGGATCGAGAAGCGTGATAGGGTGAATAGGGTACTGGGGTCGGTGATTGAGGGAGGCTGGCTGTGAGCGGTTATTTGGCAATCCATCTACGGCGCCGGGCGCGTTGCACACGCGGCGTGCGAGGCGCCTCTGGATTCGCCTCACAACGTAGACGAGGCGCGCTCCTCTGTATCTTGCTGGCTGGCGTGGCGAGTCTCATTGGGATCAGACCCATCCAGGCGCAAACGTCGCCATTCAATCTACAGGCAGCCCTGGCCGCTGCCCAACCAGGCGCTACCATCACCGTCCCCGCGGGCGTCTATCCGGGGCCGCTCATCCTCGACAAGCCGGTGACGCTCGTGACTGCTGAAGGCGCGATCATCGATGGCGGTGGAAAGGAAGATGTCGTGGTGGTCAGCGCTCCCGATGTGACGCTGCGCGGCTTTGTCATCCGCAACAGTGGCGCCTCGCTCGACCGTGAACACGCCGGCATTACCGTTACGGCCCCCCGTGTTACGCTTGAACAGAATCGACTCGAGGATGTGCTCTTTGGCATCTACCTCAAGAACGCGCCGGGCAGTCTGTTGCGTGACAACGTGGTGCTCTCCAAAGATGTTGCCATCGCTCGTCGCGGCGACGGCGTCAAGGTCTGGTACAGCGCCGATTGCCGCATCGAGGGCAACCACGTCCGTGGCAGCCGCGATGTGATCCTCTGGTATTCGCCGCATTGCGTCGTGCGCAACAACGTGGTCGAAGAGAGCCGCTATGGGCTGCACTACATGCAGAGCAATGATGCTGTCATGGAGCACAACATCCTGCGCAACAACTCGGTTGGCGTCTATATCATGTATGGCCGCGACGTGCTCCTGAGCAACAACGTCATCTACAACCATCGCGGCCCCAGCGGCTTTGGCCTCGGCCTCAAGGACGCGGTGAATGTGACCGTCACCGGCAACCGCATGGTGGGCAACCGGGTGGGCGTCTATGTTGACAACTCACCGCCCGAGCCTGGCGCAACCGTGACCTTTGAGCGTAACCTCTTCGCCTACAACGAGATCGGCGCTGAACTGCTGCCAAATGTCAAACGAAATCATTATGTAGATAATGTCTTTTTGGAGAACGGCGAACAGGTTGCCATTGCCGGGGCGGGTGACGCCAGCGGCAGCAACTGGTCGGTGGCGGGCCGGGGCAATTTTTGGAGCGACTATGTGGGCTTCGACGCCGATGGCGATGGCGTCGGCGACCTGCCCTACCGGGCGCAGAGCCTCTTTGAGAACCTGTTGAGCAACCATCCCGAATTGCGCCTCTTCCAGCTTAGCCCTGCCGCCGATGCGCTCGACCTGGCCGCCCGCGCCTTCCCGATCTTTCAACCCAGGCCCAAGCTGGCCGATGAGCATCCGCTTATGGCGCCGCCGCCGCTGCCAGTGGTCGAAGGTTTGCCCACCGCGCCGCTGGTGGCCAATCTGGCGGCGTCCAGCGTCATGGTCGGCATCGCAGCAGCGATAGTCTGGGGCGCGCGGCGGAACGGCTCCCGGCACAATGCACGTTTTGCCATACACCGAAGAAACCGAGATGGATCATGATCCAATTCGACCATGTTACCAAACGCTTTGGCCGCTTCGTAGCCGTCAATGATCTGGACATCACCGTGCCAGAGCAACAGGCCTATGCGCTCTGGGGGGCCAATGGCGCTGGGAAGACCACGGCCATCAAGTGTCTTTTGGGGCTGCTGCGCTATGAGGGGCGCATCCGTATTAATGGCTTTGACGCGGCCCGCAACGGTCGCGAGGCGCGCCGCTTGGTTGGCTATGTGCCGCAGGAACTCGCCTTTTACGATGAGATGACCACCCTGGAGAGCGCGCGCTTCTTCGCCCGCTTGAAACAGACGCCGACGGCCCAGGCTGTGAGCGTCTTGGCTGAGGTGGGGCTGGCCGAACACGCCGGCAAACCGGTCGCTGCGCTCTCCGGCGGGATGAAACAGCGGCTGGCGCTGGCGCTTGCCTTGCTCGGCGACCCCCCCGTCTTGGTGCTGGATGAGCCGACCTCCAATCTGGATACGGCAGGCCGCAGCCAGTTTCTGCACTTGCTTGCGCGGGTCAAGGCGGCAGGAAAGACGCTCCTCTTCACCTCACACCGGCTGGAGGAGATCGAGCAGCTGGCCGACCTAGTGGTGGTGATGGAACGGGGCACAGTCCAGTTGACCTGCGGCGGCGATGAACTGGCCGGCCGCCTGGGTCTGCGCACGACGGTCAAGCTCATGCTGCCCGGCGAGTTGCTCGACAGCGCGCTAAGTGTGTTGCAGCGGGATGGCTTCGCTGCCCGGCGCAATGGCGTCGGCGTGCTGGTGGAGGTCCACCCCTCCGAAAAGGCGCGACCGATCCACAGCCTAAGCCGGGCGCACATCCCGGTGACCGATTTCGAGGTGGAGTGAACAGCCGGTTCACAGAGAGCACCGAGAAGACACGGAGGGCACGGAGGGACATAGCGTACTCTGTGATCTCCGCGCCTCCTCTGCGACCTCTGTGTTCCTGCTGTAGTCTTTAGGCATGTATCATGTATGAGGCGAACGATGGACGCTGGAATCATCTGGACATTGGCAACAAAAGAGCTGCGCGACGCCTTGCGTAACCGTTGGTTCGCACTGTATACGCTGGCGTTTGTGGCGCTGGCGCTGGCCCTATCATATCTGGCATTGGCCGGCGCCGGGCTGACCGGCTTTGCCGGCTTTGGGCGCACCGCAGCCAGCCTGATCAACCTGGTCTTGCTGATTGTGCCGCTGATGGCGCTGACGATTGGCGCACAGAGCCTGGCCGGCGAGCAAGAGCGCAACACGTTGGCCTATCTGCTGACGCAACCCATCAGCCGCGCCGATATCTTTGTCGGCAAGTACTTGGGGCTGGCGTTGAGCTTG
>JAHDWG010000333.1:0-3555 GCA_023384495.1 Caldilineaceae bacterium | reverse complement strand
GGCATTGCCGGGATGGTTATGGCGCTCAATGGGACGGGCGCCGCCAACCCCACAGCCTATGTCAAATTGGTTGCCCTGGCCTTTGTGCTCAGCTTGACCATGTTAAGCGTCGGTTTTCTGGTTTCGGCGCTGACGCGTCGAGCCGGGGTTGCCGTGGGGATCGGTCTCTTTCTCTGGCTCACCTTTGTCTTCTTTGGCGACCTGGGCATGATGGGGGCCAGCATGGCGCTGCGCGTGCCGATTGCAAACCTGTTCTGGCTGTCGCTTTCTAACCCGCTGCAGGTCTTCAAGATGGCGGCCATCCTCAACATTCAGACCACCTTGGACATTCTCGGCCCGGCGGGGATCTACGCGATGCAACGGTATGGAGAGGCGCTGCTATTGCTCTTCTTGGGCGCGCTGGCGGTCTGGGTGGGTTTGCCTGCCGGGCTGGCCTACTGGCGGTTTGCCACCAAAGGGGATGTGTAATTGTCAATGGTGAATTGTCAATTGTCACTTGTCAATGAGTTCGTTGCGACTCTGGTCTGAACCGAAATGTCAACGAACCTGGCGCGGATGGGATAGGTGTAGGGAGATGATGAAAGTAAGAGTTGTCCTATTGCTGATTATCGCGCTGCTGGTGGGGGCGTGCGCCGAAGGGCAGCGTGCGATCGAGCCGCCGATCATCCGGTATGGCGAAGACCAGTGCGCCGAGTGTGGGATGATCATCAGCGACGCCCGTTTTGCCGCCGGCTATCTGCACGAAGTGAGCGCCGGGCGCTATGTAAGCCTGATATTTGACGATATCGGCGATATGTTGCACCATGCGGATAAAAATCCGACCCACCGCATCCAGGCCTGGTATGTCCACGACTATGCGGACGAGACGTGGCTGGATGCAACGGCTGCCTTTTATGTCATCAGCCAGGAGATCCATACCCCGATGGGGCATGGGATCGCCGCCCATGGCGAGCGAGAAGCCGCCGTCGCGCTGGCCACAGCCACCAATGGCGAACTGGTGGACTGGGCGGGCCTACAGCTTCACTTTGAATCGGGTGGTATGGCTCATTCGCATAGCCATTGAGTCGCCGTTATCGTTGGTCAATGTCAACTTAAACATGACGTACGCAGCGCCTGATGGTGATCAGGAGGGACAACTTGGTCAACCAACAAATCTTCAGTCAAGGCTTGCGTAAGTCCTATTGAAATGGGAGTTTTGAGGGATGAGAACATTGTTTACAGTAACAGCGATGCTGGTCATGGTGGGATCGTTGTTGGCCGGCTGTGGCCGCGGTATGGAAACACCCACCGCCACGCCTGCTCCGACTGTTGCCGCCGAGCAACCAGCGCCAGCCGTGGCCGAGGCGCCGGCCGCCCCCGCTGGCGATGCGGAGAAGGGGCGCCAACTCTTTGTGGCCTCTTGTTCGGCCTGTCATGGCCCGAATGGCGAGGGGGTTCAGGGTTTGGGCAAGGATATGCAACACAGCGAATTCATCGCCGGCCTCACCGACGACGAGTTGGTGGCGTTTATCAAGACGGGGCGCCCCATCGGCGATCCGCTCAACACCACCGGCGTTGACATGCCGCCCAAAGGGGGCAACCCAGCGATTACTGATGAGCAACTGATGGATATCGTCGCCTTTATGCGCTCGATCCACGAGTAGGCAGTGTGATGGGTTGACAAGGATGGGAAGAAACGAGTGAGTATGACAACCGAGCATATTTTTATTCCCGATCTGGCGGCGCAAGTTTCCGATATTCCCCCCGATAGCATCGTCAGTCGCACAGTGATCAATACGCCTGCGTTCAAAGCGATCCTCTTTGGCTTTGCCGCCGGCCAGGAGCTTTCGGAGCATACGTCTGCCCGCCCGGCGATCATGCACTTTCTGCGTGGCCAGGCGGATGTGACGGTGGGGGGCGAGCATTATCAAGTGGAGCCAGGCGCTTTTGTACACATGGCGCCCCGGCTGCCCCATAGCGTGGTCGCCAACAGCGAAGTCGTCATGTTGCTGCTCATGCTGGCCGGTGATGCGTAGGGTGTTGTTCGCCGGCGGGAGTGTGCGACTATGGCGGCTTCCCCTCTTGGCGCTCGCCTTGATCAGCATGCTCTCGGCAGCGTGGGCCGGGCTAATTCGCCTGGGGTGGGGCTGGCCGTATTGGGCGGACGCGCTGCCGGCCGCCCATGGCCCACTCATGATTGGCGGCTTCTTGGGCGCGTTGATCGGGCTGGAGCGAGCAGTGGCCTTGGGCCGCCGGTGGGCCTACCTGGCGCCGGGGCTGGCTGCAACCGGCGGCGCGCTGGGCTTCTTGGGTGCGCCGGCATGGTTGGCTGCGCTGGCGATCACCGGCGCCAGCTTGGCCCTGTTGGCTGTCATGGCGGCGATCTGGCGCATCCATCCTACGCTTTTCAGCGCCGTGATCGCCGCCGGGGTGGCGCTTTGGCTGGCCGGCAACGGGCTTTGGCTGGCGGGCCAGCCCATCGCTTATGCAACGCCGTGGTGGATGGGCTTTCTGATTCTCACCATCGCGGGCGAGCGGCTGGAGCTGAGCCGCATGTTGCGTCTGCCCGCAGCGGTAACCGGGGCCTTTCTGGCGGCGATCGCATGCTTGCTGATTGGGTTACTCTGGTCGCTGATGGACTTTGGCGCTGGCATGCGGGTTGCTGGCGGGGGCATGGCGCTGCTGGCGCTTTGGCTCCTGCGCTATGATATCGCCTGGCGTCGCGTCAAGGCCGGTGGGCAGGCGCGCTGTATCTCGTTCAGCCTGCTCTCTGGGTATGTTTGGCTTGCAGTTGGCGGGCTACTCACGCTTTGGCTTGGCGGGGTGACCGCGGGGCCTTATTACGACGCCATGTTACACACGGTGTTGCTTGGCTTCGTCTTTGCCATGATCTTTGCCCACGCCCCCATTATCTTCCCGGCTGTGCTGCAATTGCCGGTCGCCTACACCCCCTGGTTCTACAGTCATCTGGTCGTGCTTCATCTTGGGCTGAGTCTGCGCGTGGTTGGCGATCTCGCTCTGTGGATGACCGGTCGCCAGTGGGGAGGGCTGGTCAATGCTGTGGCGCTGCTTCTCTTCCTATTCAACACGGTCAATTCGATCCGCAGCAGTGTGGCCCACAACCAACCCGCGCCGAGAGTTCGTCCGCCAGTGCGAGGGTAAACAGGCTCATAATCACGATTGGCGCGTTCTGTGCCGGTTATGCTACAATCTACCTGCCCGATCACTTCAGTCCATGCTGTGACCAAGCACGTTTTTTCCCGGATTTGCGTCTGTCATCACAAGTGCAAAAGGAGCCACGATGCGTCGTCGCCCCCTGTTTGGGTTTTGGCCGCTGATCCTAAGTATCAGTTTGGGGATATTCTTTGGCCTGGCCGGCTACACGTTTTATCATGCGCAAGGGGCCTCTTATCTGTCAAATGACCCTGCTGCCTGCGTGAACTGTCACATCATGCGCGACCAATATGACAGTTGGCTCAAAGGTAGCCACCAGCACGTGGCTACCTGTAACGATTGTCATGTCCCGCACGACTTCTTCCGCAAGTACATCTCCAAGGCCGAAAACGGCTTCTGGCA
>JAHDWG010000332.1 GCA_023384495.1 Caldilineaceae bacterium | reverse complement strand
CGCCGCCTGTGGTCGCCGATCACCGCAGCGCCCCGGTGAACGCGCTCGGTTACCTACGCGTCATGTTCACCGTGGAGGACATCGACGATACACTCGCCCGGCTCGGCCAACGCGGCGCGGAGCTCGTCGGCGAAGTGGTCCAGTACCAAGACATCTATCGGCTCTGCTACATCCGAGGCCCCGAAGGAATTCTCATCGGGCTCGCCCAAGAACTCGGACAGCAGATTACCTGATGAGCACATGTGACAGGTACAGACCTGGTAGGGCTGTGCCCTCGCGGGGGCTAGTTGCCGTTTGAGGGCGTCTAACAAATCGTTCAAGCCGACCCCTCCGGCCTTCGGCCTCCGGGGCGGCCTAGCTCTACCGTTAGCCCGCTTCAGGAGGAAATCATGCGACCCCTTCGGTATTCGATCAACATCACATTGGACGGCTGCTGCGACCATCGTGCGATCCCCGCGGACAGGGATTTACATCGTCACCACGCCGAGAACCTCGCGCAGGCCGATGCCCTCCTCTTTGGCCGGGTGACGTATCAAATGATGGAGGAAGCGTGGCGGCCGTTTGCGCAGACCGGGACGGGCCCTGATTGGACGGAATCCTGGATGGAACCCTTCGCCCGTACCATCAACGAAGCAAAGAAGTACGTCGTGTCAAGCACTCTGGACCGGGTCGACTGGAACGCGGAACTCGTGCGCGAGGATCTGGGAAAGGCCGTTCAGCAGCTCAAGCGCGAGTCGGGTAAGGGACTGCTCGTGGGAGGCGTGACCCTCCCGCTGGCATTGGCGGAACTGGAATTGATCGATGAATACGAGTTCGTCGTGCATCCCAGGCTAGCGGGCCATGGGCCGACGCTGTTCGCTGGCCTTTCCAGATCTGTCGACTTGAAGCTCGTGGACCGGCTGGAGGTCGGCTCGGGTGCAGTGGCGATGCGGTATGAGCCCAGAAGGTAGGCATCTGAAGTGCGTGGCGCTTCCTGGTCGCCTGTCTGGATCAATGGGGCCGCCAGCGATCGGTTGGCCGTGTTGCACCAAATATGGGAATTCGCCAAGCGGGCTACCATATCGCTCCAACCGGCTGACGACCCGAAGGGTGGCCAAAGCAAAACTAGAGCGATTATTCTTGTTTGACAAGCATTTCTTCCCGATGCTATACTCGGAGCAGGTTGTGATGCAGCGGCCATTGCTCTATCTGTGAGATATTCGAAGAAAAGGCTCTTGACATGAAAATCGATACCCCGGCGTGGGCGATGAAAAGAGCTGAGGCGGAAGATTATCGTGTGGCGCGAGAAATGCATCACCGAGGCGCCCTGCAAATCAAGTGGCCGAATTTGAGGGGGCTACGAGCTTGGAGCAAGGGTCAAGGGTGGCCGACGCCCTGGTTTGGCTTCGAAGCTGCCTTTCTCGCCAAGCTGTTCGACAGTCAGATGAACTTCGTGCAAGCGATCAGCGAAAGTGGCATCGAGCTTCACATTCCCCAGCGAGCGTATACCCTCTCGACGGAAAGGCTGAGCGAGCTTGATACATTGTATGAAGCACGGTCATCAAGCGGGCGACCGGTCAGGTGGGGGATGCTGGTGGAGGAACTGCGGGAGATCCGACGTGCGGTGGAAGCGGGGGTGGTGATACAGGTTGCAGGTGGGCCAACGATGCGGAGCTGGCAGGGGTTCTATGAGTGGGCGCACGGGCGTTACCACATGCTCGAAGACGGTTCTGACCACTGGATTGGTGACGATCGTTAGCGCGCGCCACTTTGGGGGTAAGGCCCGCCAACAACCCGCTGCACCGCGTCCTGAGGGCCCGCGGTGAAAGGACGAGCCACACTGTGTTTATTTCTTCGGCTATGTGTTCTCGTTACAGTTTGTTCCAATGCTATTATTCGCCAGCCGGTGACCCGGGCACGTTGGCCGGCGATGCACTGGCTGCACTAGATTGGGTTTTGCCTGTTGTTTATTGCGCATACCTCTCGGTCTACACAACCGAACATGCCCACTATTTGACCTCATAGATCATTTGTTCTATAATCGAGCGCGTCAACCCAACTTGCCTCGTATTGCTTAAGTCTCGTATTGCTTAAGTGTGGACGGTTGGAGGAGTGGTTCGGCTCCCTTCAAATCATCTAGGAGAGGAAGGATGAAATTACTGCTCACGTCTGGGGGCGTCACGAACCCCAGCATCCGCGACGCGCTGGTCGACCTGCTGGGCAAGCCGATCGCCGAGTCCACCGCGCTCTGCATCCCGACGGCGCAATGGGGCCACCCGGTGTGCGGGCCAGCCTCGGTACGGGGCTTCGTCGTCGGCGAGCCCCCGTGGCACATGAGCAGCCTGGGCTGGAAGTCGGTGGGCCTCCTCGAACTCACCGCACTGCCTACCATCGGCGAGGAGCGATGGGTCCCCTGGGTCCGGGAGGCCGACGTCCTGCTCGTGGACGGTGGCGACGCGACCTACCTGTGCCACTGGATGCGGGAGTCCGGGTTGGCGGAACTCCTGCCATCGCTGTCCGAGACCGTTTGGGTGGGCGTGAGCGCCGGCAGCATGGTGATGACCCCCCGCATCGGCTCCTATTTCGTGGAGTGGCGCTCCGCGCCGGACGACCAAACCCTGGGGGTCGTCGACTTCTCGATCTTCCCACACCTGGACCATGAGATGATGCCGGGGAACACCCTGGCCGACGCGGAGCGGTGGGCGGCTGACATCGCCGGTCCGGCGTATGCGATTGACGACGAGACCGCCCTCAAAGTGGTCGATGGCGTTGTTGAAGTTGTCTCTGAGGGTCATTGGAAACGGTTTGCACATGAATGAGTTCAAGCCGTTTCACTGAGTCACTCTACGTCGTGAATCGGTTTAGATTCTCAGCGCGCCTCGCCGCCCAACCTTTGCTGCCGCCGCCGCTGCGCGCAAGAGATTGGGGAAATTGCACAGTTTGTGGCAGTGTGCAACGGCGGTTGAGCTTTGCCGTTCGGCCACAAGAGGAGCTAGTGACAGGACGCAGAGCTTGTTCGATGCCGTGATGGCGATACGGCCCACCGACGCGCCAAACATCAGGCAAGTAGCGCCGTTCTTCGGGGTGAAGGACATCGAAGCGTCGTTGCGCCTCTATGTGGATTGACTTGGATTCACGATCACATGCACCGGAGCGGCCATAATTTGATTGGGGGACCAATGAACGCAACCTACACCGCGCGTCCTTTTCAGAACGAAGCCGACTACGATTTGATGCGGCAGTTGCTGATCGAGACCTACCCGCTCGATTCGCCGCCCCTCAACTGCCTCGTAGGCGAGATCGATTGGTGGCGGTCCACGGCCGACGACCCCGAGCTGATGAGCAAGGTGCGGCTGTGGTTTGATGACGTCGGCGCGCTCGTCGCCTTTGTCTGGCCCCGCAGCGATGAGATCGAAGTGATGATCCACCCCAATCACCGCAAGCTGGAAGAGCAGATCTTGCTGATGACCGAGTCGCAGTTCGCGCAATCACTCAAGGCCAAAGAAGCGGGCAGCGATGAACATAGCCTTCACTATTGGAGCTACGAGCAGGATCATGTGCGCAACGCCATGCTGCAAACGTTTGGCTATCAACGGGTTGAGGACGAGTTCCTCGCTTGTCATCGCCTGGACGTGACGGACGCACCGGCGCCAGGTCCACTGCCCGCAGGCTATACAGTGCGGGGCTTTGCGGGCGAGCGTGAGATTCAAAGTCGGGTTGATGCCCACCGTTCCGCCTTTCATCCATCAAAGATGACGGTAGAAAAGCATCGCAAGGTGATGGCGTCGCCCACCTATCGCCAAGCACTTGACATTGTCTGTGTGGCAGCCGATGGTGCAATCGCGGCCTGCACGATTGTCTGGTTCGATGCGGTCAACCGGGTCGGCATCTTCGAGCCAGTCGCCTGTCATGCCGATCACCAACGCAGAGGGCTGGCCAGCGCGGTGATGATCGAAGGGCTTCGCCGCATCCACGCATTGGGTGGTACGGTCGCCCAAGTGATGTCGCACCGCGACGATTCCCCCGGCGCCCACACCTATCGCAGCCTCGGCTTCGAGATGATCGGACGGCTGTATCAGTGGAAAAAGGAAATTGTTATGACATCATCCCAAAAGACTCTTCGGACTTGCCCCAAAGGCCACACGTTCTACAAGAGTTCGGATTGCCCAACCTGCCCAACGTGCGAAGCAGACGCTAGGCCTGAAACGGGCTTTCTCTCCAAGCTGAGCAACCCGGCAAGGAGCGCCCTGGAGGCTAAAGGCATCACAACCCTCACGGAACTAGCACAGTACTCTGAACGCGAAATACTCAAGTTGCACGGCATGGGTCCTCGTTCGATACCCACGTTGCGAAAAGAACTCATGGATGCAGGGCTATCTTTCAAGGATGTGCAGGTCCGTAAAGGCTAGATTGCTGCATTCGTAGCCCGCGTTGGCCTCTTACTTGCTTATGCTGTCTGACCTTTCATTAGCAGGCGCGGATCAACCAGCGGATGTAGCTGGCTGGGAACCCAGACTCGTTGGCGGCGAATCCTCACAACGCAGATCAGATAGTCAGATTGGCATGGATGGAGTGCTCGGACAGGCCGGCCGCGCGCAACATGAACGTCCTATGGAAATCATGCAACCCGCCGGAACGAACACCCGCCGGCCCAACTCCTTCGCCGCCACACGTCGTCCCCGTCCCGCAGAACGGATCAAGCACCACATCCCCCAGCTGATTCACCCCACCGGAAACGGCGCAGGATGGCCAGGTCGTTTGGCCGATTCTGGCCCAATCTCCCCTATCGAAACGGCTGACGACCTGAATTCGTCATGATCGATCCTTCGCTCTGGTTTGAAAGCCGGAGTTTGCGCAGCAGCTCGCTCGTTCAGATAACTCCGGTTTGCAAAGCAACCGCAGGATGGCATGGAAACGAGGCGCCCTATTCAGTAGGCACACCGGCCACAAAGTCGTCAAAGACAAACGCTGTAGGCGCCGTCTGGTCGAAGTTCTCTACCAGGTAGCCGGCGCTGCCCGCCCCGTAGCTGTCGTCGGCAAACTCGCCTACCTGCACCCCGTTCACGTAGAGGCGATAGAGACCGTTGGCCCCCACGACGGCGAGCGTGTTGAGCGCCTCTTCCGTCGAGTCGAACGAGTGCGCCACCGTCCAATCTACTAGCATTTCCAGCGTTTCCCCAGCGGCCCTTTCGACCAGGAAGTAGCCGTCCCCACTGACGCGGAAAGCATAGAAGTGATTGTCGTCCTGCACTTGGAAGATCAGCCCATAGCCCGTGTCTACCGCTCCCGCGGTTTGGGCCGAGACCTGAAGCACAAAGGCATCCGGCAGCATGAGATCGGGATAATAGTCGTAGATCACACCGGACGCGGGGTTCATGGCATAGACGTACTGCTCGGTCTCCAGGTCATAGCCGCCCTGCCCCCACTCCTGCGCCCATTTATCGTCATAGAGGCCGCTCGCCGGGTCACCGTATTCGTCCACAAAGGTCTCTTCAGCAAACTCCGGTTGGGACGACCCCAGAACAGCACGGTCAATCCCGGAGAGCAGAATGTCAAAGCTGTACAACACGGCGTCAAGGTCGGGCAGAAGAATCTCTGCCTCATCAGCCGGTGCGCCAAAGTAGACGACGTAGGTCAAGCCGGGCGCAGGGGTGGACGCGACCACCTCACCCGCGTAGGCAACCCCGTCCAGGTCGAAGCTGAAGTCAAACAACTGCGCGGCGAATGAACCCAACCGATAGTCCACCGGATCGCCGGCTGCCAGGTTCTCCAGTTCCGCATCACTGGCAAATTCGGCAAACAGATCGTCCAGCGCGGTGAGATTGGCCTCGGTGTCGTCTGCCGCATCTGGATAGTGGCGGAGTAACACGGTCATCAGCGCTGTCTCGTCGGCGTTGGTTAGGGTCACGCGCTCAGCACGGTCGTCATCACCTTCGATCGGCGCCCATGTCTCTAGGTGGAGCAGCGCAAAGCCAAGCTCCTCGGCCACCAAAGGCACAAAGCCTTCCTCGGTTACGCCGTCTTCGCTCACCACAAAGAGACCTTCATAGGCCTCCACTTGGTTGCCGTCTAGATCCTCGGCAATCACACCGACCACATAGTTGCCGCTTGGGGCCGGCGTCTCCTCAATGAAGAAGCGTTCCGCGCCAAAGGTCAGCGTCCCGCTCTCGGCGCGGTAGAACTGATCCGTGGCGTCGTCGCCGAAGTTGTAACCCTGCGCCAGCACGGTGAACTGGTCGCCAGGCTGCGGCGTGATCTCGCGCGGGGCGCCGGCGCCATTGTTGGCGGCGCCGACAAAGGCAAAGACCTGGGCCAGTTCTCCGTCGCGAAAGAAGAGGCGGGCGTAGCGGTCTGGGCTGCCATCTGCGAAGGTGTAGATGCCTTCCACCGCATAGATCGGCTGTGCCCCATAGGTCTCCGGCGAAAAGAGGGTGCGAATCGAGGTCGCGCCGTCGCTGATGGCGTAGACCACCGGCGACCAATCATACGCCACCGTGAAAGTCCCCTCCGGCCACTGGGGGTAGGTCACGCCCCCTACGGTCACATCCTCTTCGGCAAACAGAAAATCCTGATCCTCTATGATCAGGACATCTTCCTCGGGCAGGAAGCGGCCGATAAAGCTATAGACAAACGCAACCCGCTCACCAGTGATTTCGGTCTCCACCGTCACGGGCGCGTCTGGATAGGCTACTTCGGCGGAGAGCCGGATCGGCGCCACTTGCAGCGGCTTTCGTCGGGATGCATTGACCGGCGGCGCGTTTTCCACCGGTGCGGCGCGCAAAAGCCCCTCGTCGACCAAGAGCGTTACAAGGTCGTTGGGCAGTTCGTACTCGTCCACCAAGATCTGTGCAATCTCTTCTTCCAAGAGACCCTGATCCATCATCGCCGCAATCTCATCCCCCAACACCTGGATATACTCAGGGTCAACCTCGGGCAGGAGCGTTTGCAAGGCAGCGGCGAGCGGCGGCGCGGGGCGGGCAAAAGATGCACCTGGCGTGTCCCCCGAATGGAAGGCAAGAAACTCATCCCACAGCGTTTCCTGCGCAAAACGACCGGCCACTTGGGCATAGCCGAGGTTGTCCCCGATCTGATACATCGCGCGCACGGGGAAATAGATGGCAATCCCGGTCGAGCCTGGCCGTTCGGGGCCATGCCTCTCGGCAATGATAGCCGCTTGCCACGCCGCGTCGAGTTCCTGCGCTGCCGCCAGCACCGTCGGGTCCTCGGTACGACTCTGGATCAACTGGGAAAAATGGCCCAAGTCAATATAAGGAGAGGGAAACTCATCGCCAAAGACTGATTCGTAGGCTTGGGAGTATGTGCGTGCTTGCGCCACCGTGTTCTGGTCCAACGTCTGAAGCGTCTCGACAAAGCCATCGAGCGCGGCGTTGAGTGCGGCAATTTGGGCCAGATCGACTGCGGTGAGGGTTATATCGGGGGTAATTGCGTTCGCAGCCTGCTGGCGCGAAAGGTTGCCGACATATTCCGGGTCTTCGAGCCGCATGTCCTCATCGATATAGCTCTCGACGATGTGGGTGACCAGTTCGTCACCCTCCATTGCGGGGTTGTCGACCAGTCGTCCCAGGAAAGCCGCATAGGCCCAGCCCAAGCCGGGTTCGACCTCCTCGGAAGCGACTGCATAGCGCGCATGGGGGGCTAAAGCAGTGTAGACCTCAAGTTGGCTCATCAGACAAGCGTCGAAGCCGATCACGTCGAAATAGTCTAGCCCCAAGTCGCTGCGCGCCTGGTCCAGCACCTGTTCTATTTCCATGAGCCACAGACTATCGCCAAACATTTCGGCCAGGACGATGTCGTCAGCCCCAAGGCCGCCCGGGTCTGGGTCACCCCACCCACCGGGCCACCCTGCGCCATGGTCGGACAGGATCAACATGCGCTTGCGCGCCGGGAAGTTCGTCACCGCCCACTCGATAAAATCTAGCAGTGTTGCGCCGTCCGCCATATTGACTTCGCCCAGGTCCTCAAGTTCCTCAGAGCCAAAGCTGCTCATGTCGTTATCCTGGGTGATCAGGAAACGTTTGGCGCTGGTCCAGTCTCCCATGCCATCATAGCCACCCGTAAAGCGGTCAACTTGCGCGACAATCGTGACCTGATCGGTCGAGCCGACCAGTTCCGCTTCTTGCAAATCAATCAACATATCTTGTTCAAGAACATTGTCGTCCGCATTGCTGTAGATCATGACCAGCCATTCGGCTTCGTCAGCCTGGGCATGGGCAGCGGCGTGCGGCGCCGCCGTCGCAATGGCAGGGGTCAGGCCAAGAGTACAGGCAGTCACTACGACGAGAAGCCAACGCAGACGGGCGCGGGTTATCGGCAATACAGGGTTGAACATTGAATTCCTCCAGGCGACGATTGCCAGCCTTTAGCAATGAGAACTACAGTAAGCACCAGTAGCCTCCATGTCTCTTTTGCCTGAATGGGTTCAATGCTCTTGCCGCAAACAGTCTGCTGCAGTGGCATAGACCACCTCAGCCATTGGCAAGACGCCAACCCCGGCGGTTGCCGGGATC
>JAHDWG010000331.1:1692-8541 GCA_023384495.1 Caldilineaceae bacterium | reverse complement strand
CGCCTGGCGGTGGAGGAGCATCTGGTTTAACTCCATTTCAGTCTAGAACGAAAGTGCAAGGAGACAGGAGTTTGGCGGACGCCAAACTCCTGTCTCCTTTTTATTTCCTTTTTCAAGGGGTGGACGAAGATCAGCACGAATGGGACCAGTAGGTGCATATACCTAGCTCACCGCTGATTACCAACCGCTACAAATAGGTATCAGGATTGTTACAAGTACCGATGCGCTGGCCCTGCCGAACTGCTACACTACGCCTGCACAGATGAACTGAGCAAACCCCAAGTACATCAGGAGAAGAACAAGATGCGAAATAAACGAATTTCCATGATGCTCATCGTGGTCGGTCTGCTTGTGGCGTTAACGACGACGGTCTATGCAGCGAGTAGTCACC
Source organism: Caldilineaceae bacterium (assembly GCA_023384495.1). Classification (GTDB taxonomy): domain Bacteria; phylum Chloroflexota; class Anaerolineae; order Caldilineales; family Caldilineaceae; genus CFX5. Next base: position 8,150 of record JAHDWG010000331.1, on the reverse strand, counting down.
GCCCAACCACTCCAACGATTGTGGGCGTATGGGACACCAAAATCCAGGTGGAGGGGATGGAGGAAAGCGTGGATGCGCTCTACACCTTTGCCGAAGGCGGCACGTTTCTCGATATCAACTCGGTCAAAGAAACCAACCCGGGTGTCTGGATTGGCAGCGGCAGCACCTATGTCGTGACCTTCTGGGCCTTCGGCTATGAGGGGGAGCAGGGCCAATACAACTTGAAGGCGAAGGTACGCCTCTCGATTCGGATGAATGGCGCTGACCAGCTCACCGGCCAGGGAGTAACCGACGTGTACGATCTGGAAGGCAATCTGGTAGAGCACCCCTGGTCGGGTCCTTTCCAAATCACCGGCGCCCGGGTCGAGGTGGAATTGCCCTAAAGGCACAGCAGGGTGGGGTCTAGTGCCAGGTCTACCGTTATCAGTTGCTGCACCGTGCATGCAAACGCTATGCGGATCATGCTGGCCAGCCCGTCTGCCCATTGCTTTGCGGAGTTTCAGGAGGAACAAAATGACATCGAATCACTTGGTCAACGCGCAACATCCCCTGGCGCGGCGCACGTTTTTACAACTGACGGCAGGCGCGACGCTGGTGGCTATGTTCGCCGCCTGCCAACCGATCACGCGGCCGGCTGAGCCACCAGCCGCTGACAATTTCATTTTGGGAGGGAAGATCATGCACGCCAGAGTAGTGACAAGCCAGCTTCAACCTGGCAAGAAAGAGGAGTGGATCGGTATCTGTCGCGATTCGATTGTGCCGGCGCTCCAACAACAGCCGGGGTACAAGGGGTTCGTGATGCTGGCCGACACGGCCAGTGACAAGTGTATCGCCTATAGCATGTGGGAGACAGAAGCCGATCTCAAGGCCAGCGAGACCAGCGGCTTTTATCAGGAACAAGTTGCCAAACTCAGTGCTGTGCTGGCCGCGCCGCCTCTCCGCGAAATTTTTGAACTGACCGACCTTTCCTGAGCTGACCCCGTTCACAATTGACAATTGTCTAGTTTCTGTTCAAGGAAATCTCATGCACATGTCAACGCCAGACCTCGACTGGCAGGTTGCCGAGAGTGATGCCGAGTGGGAACGGCTGGCGTCTCCACCGGCAGCAGTGGGGACGCCAGCCGCCGACCCCGCGCTGCGGCTGCGCCGTTCCGCCCGGCGTGCGGTTGCCCTGCTGCTGTTGATGGCAAGCGCCGGCGGTTGGGGGTGGCGCCCAGGAAGTGCCACCTTGCCCCCGCCCGCAGCCGGTGTGACAGCGACGGCGCAAGCGGAACTCACGCTCTCGGCGCAGCATGACGACGACCTGGCCGCCGGCAGCCTTGCTGACCAGAATGACATCACTTGGTGGCTAGAGAATAGCCGAAGCGTCAACAGCTTGAAAGCTGCCGCGCAAAGCGCTGATGCCAAGTCTCGTCAAGCTATCGAGTTACAGAGCGTCGAATTTCAGGGGGATCAGGTGGTGGCGCGTGTCGTTATGTACACAGACCACGGGGAGCCGGCGTACCGGCAGACCCGCTTCTACCAACGTATAGGCCCCGATTGGCGGCAGATGACACCCGATGCTGCCCTGTGGGGGCCGGAGCGTAGCCTGGAAACGCCATCGTTACTCTATCACTTTCATCAAAACGATGCCCAGGCCGTCATTGCGGTGACCCCGCATATCGAAGAGCTGTATACCACCCTACGGCGCAATTTTGGCTTGCCCAGCACACAACTTCTTGGTCAGCCCTTTGCACTGATTGGAGAAAAGTGGGTGATCCGAGTCAGCGTGACCCAACCGCCGGGCTCTGCAATGCACTCGTATGATATCTACGACCCCATTCGCGTTCCTTCGCCGGCCGTCTATCTGGCGCCGGTCGAATTGACCGATGCCGACCTTCTGGCCCAATCGATTTTCCTGCTGCTCCTTAAACAGGTGATAGTGGAGGCGAGGGAACGCAACGCAATCGACGCACACTGGCAACCCCTACTAGATGGCTTGCGCCTCTGGCACGTATGGGAGACGGATTTGCCTTTATCGGGGTGGCGAGAGCACATCATCCCCTGGATCTATCTTGACCTGCCCAGCGCCCCTCCCGAACAGCCATTCATGCTGCTCGAACAGTATGCCGAGATCTGCGCCTCGCACACGCTCTGGATGGCGATGCCAGCGCAGTTGGGCATCCCCCTATTTTGTGCGGAAATAGACGAAACGGCCTTGTTCTACAGCATGTGGGGACGACGCCACCCTCCGACGCAGCTCAGCCAAATCGCCCTACCGACATCCGGCTACGAGCCGGCAGAAGGAACGCCCATCTGGGGCCAAACCGTGGCCCTGGCGACGCTCATCGAATATGCGGTCGCCACCTATGGGCGGGAGCGCCTGCCTGTGCTGGTAGCGGGCATGGGACAATACGACACCTGGGAGACGCTCATCCCCGCGGTGTATGGTGTCACTGCGAGCGAATTCGAGGCCGGCTGGCAAGGCTATTTGGCAGCACAGTATGGTGTATCCCTCGACACCGCAATGCCATAACAGACCTACCCGATCAAAGCCGTGCTTTCTGCCGAGACCGAGTTCTTCGGCAGTACCGGCAATCCACAAATAGGTATCGAAATAGGTATACATACCGATGCGCCGTTGCAACAAAGGGTGTAAGTTTGTTGGGAATTTTGTCCATCCTAAAAGAGAACAACAAGGAGAGAGCAATGACTGCCTTTGAAAACGCCACCAAATTCTTTATCGCCTGTGAAGCGCCCGCAGGGTGGGCGGGCTGCCAACCCTATGTCGCCGAGGGCGCCACCTTCACCGCCCAGAGCGAGCCACTGGCTGAAATCACCACGGTCGAAGCCTACTGTGACTGGATGTACGGTTTGGCGACGGTGACTGCACCGGGCGCCACCTACGATCTGCATGCCTCGGCCTATGACGAGCAGACGCGCACGGCCATCTTCTTTGCCACCTATCATGCCAAACACACCGGCGCAGGCGGTCCCGTCCCGCCCACCCACCAAGAGACCCATTCCCACTACGTCTATTTTTTGACCATGAACGCGGAGAACAAAGTCGAACGGATGGTCAAAGTGTGGAATGCACCCTGGGCCATGCGGGAGTTGGGCTGGGTGTAGCTTGACCCAGTAGATCAATCAATGAGCCATCATTCCCCATCATCGTTATCACACGTTGGAGGTCCTGTTGGCAAGAGGATGGATCAAAATAAGCGAGGTTCTGCACGCGAATGACAAAAGCACAAGTGAACCCAATCCTGCTGGCCGCAAACTCGCTCGCCGCAAACCCAATGGACCCGGCATTGCACGTGGCGCTGGGGATGACCTATTTTGATGCGAACCGTTTGGACGACGCGCTGGCGTCTTTTCAACAGGCGCTGCTGCTCAATCCTGACACGGCACAGGCACACTGTGGGATTGGGCGGATCAATGATGTCCCCAATCCGCAGGTGGCGATCACCGCCTATGAGCGTGCCATCGCGCTTGCGCCTCACGACACGGAGCCGATTTACCGGTTGGGCATGCTCTATGCGGCCGGTCTAGGGGAGTACACAAACGCTGTCGCTACCTTTCAGCGTGGTCTATCGCATAACGCCAATGCCGCGCTCCTCCTTGCCGGGCTGGGCAGCACCTATGCCCGCATGGGGTGTATTGACGCAGCCATCGATCTGCTTCAACAGGCGGCTGCCCAGCAGCCCGACCTGATCGTTGCCCAAGAGTGGTTGGGCATTCTCTACTTGCACCGCAAACGCTATACTGACGCCATGACGGCCTGCCGCAGCGAGATCGCACTGCGCGATGCCCATTCCCCGCGTCGTCTCTTGGGTTACCTGTATGAATGGATGGGCCACTACGCCGAGGCAATCAGGGAGTTAGAGCAATCCATTGCGCTTGATCCAAGCGACTACGAGGCGCGTGCCGCATTGGCCAAAGTCTATCGTCTGGCCGGTCAATCGGACGCGGCAGTAAAGCACTATGCGATTGCCAAGGCGATGGCGCTCCAAGATGACGAATATGGCCAGGCTTGTTTTGCCGCCGTCAGCGGTGAAACCGAACAGGCATTGGCCTTGTTAGAAGTGGCGTTGGCCGCAGGGCAGTTACAGCGCGGGTGGGCCCGCATCGACCCGGAATTTGCCTTTGTCAGTGATGATCCGCGTTTCAAACGACTGGTTGAAAGTGTATAATCAAGCGTAAGAGACAGGAGAACATGATAGTCGAATTGTCACCCGCAAACCGTAGCCTATTTGGCCGCGCACTATGGTGCTTCCCTCGACATCATAGTAAAATAGACGAACAATCGTCTGGCGTGGGCTGCGCCAACCCAACAAGGAGAGCGAAGGAATGAATAGTGCATGGATGGCATTCAAGGCAGAGGTGATTGCGCAGTATCAAGAGCAGAAGAAGATGGCTGATGCAGCGTTGGGGCAAGTCGATGATGTGCTCTTCTTTGCGCATCTGCGGGAAAATGGGGATGACCACACCAATAGCCTTGCTGTATTAGTCAAACACATCAGCGGCAACTTTATCTCACGCTGGACTGACTTTTTGATGACAGATGGTGAAAAACCGACCCGCCAGCGACCGCGCGAATTTCTGCACGAAGTGAGCGATAATCGCGCCGAGATCATGCAACGGTGGGAAGAAGGCTGGCGCATGCTCTTCACTACCCTCGAATCGCTCCAGGAAGCAGATTTTGCCAGAACCGTCTACATCCGCGGCGAGGCGCACAGCGTGGTCAAAGCCATCCTGCGCAACCTGCTTCACGCCACCCATCACATCGGGCAGATCGAGCTGTTGGCGAGTGCATTGAGGAAGTGATACTATGATCCATCACCTTGACCCCATCGTTGTCAATTTGCAAGGCTGTTTCACGCGCGAACGCCCGCCGATCCTCACCATTGATTCGGGCAACACTGTGATCTGCCGCACGCTCGATGGTGGCTGGGGGCTGGATCCCTTTGCCGCTCTTGACGAGGGCGATGTCACTGCCAAACGTATTCCACTAGAGCAACGCCATGACCCGCAACACGACGATGGACACTGTCTGGTCGGCCCGATTGCCGTGCGGGGCGCAGAGCCGGGCATGGTCTTGGAGATCGCAATCCAGGAGGTGCAGCCCGGCCCGGTCGGTGCAACCTGGGTGGGTGAGGTGCGCGATTGGCTGCCGCGCCTGGGCATCGAGGGCTATTCATTCATCCCCTGGCGCATCGACGCGACGCAGGGCGTTGCCACCAGCCCTTGGGGCCATCACATCCGGTTGCGCCCGTTTCTGGGTATCATTGGCCTGGCGCCGGCTGCCCCCGGCATCCACAGCACCATGCCCCCACGCACCACCGGTGGCAACCTGGACTGCAAAGAGTTGGTTGCTGGCAGCACCCTCTATCTCCCGATTGAAGTACCGGGTGCGCTGCTCTCGTTGGGGGATGGTCATGCGGTCCAGGGTGATGGCGAAGTGGGGGGCACAGCCATCGAGTGCGGGATGGAACGCGTGGCGCTGACAATACGCGTGCGCGAGGATCTACAACTGAGTTGGCCGCAAGCCAACACACCGGCAGGATGGCTCACCTTTGGCCTACATGCAGACCTCACCGAGGCGATGCTCATTGCCCTTAATGGTATGTTGGATATGATGATGAACCGGCTGAACAGTGACCGCGCCCAAGCCCTGGCGCTGGCCAGCCTGACGGTAGATTTGCGCATTACCCAAATTGTGAACGGTGTGGTCGGGGTGCATGCCCTGTGGACGGATCGATTGAGTGTGACGAAACGAAAATGATGATCTGCTCAACGCCATCTACACAATCCTGAGGGGGAGCATCCTCCCTGGTGAGCAACGCCATTACCAGTTATGCAGACGGCTTCGCTTGCCGAGGAGGCCAATGCGCCGGCGGTGCAGCTTTTTGTCCAGAGCGGCCGCCGCGTCGAACCCCGCTTTAACGTGTGTAAGGTGGCCCTGGCCAAACACCTCTTTGCCATTCTACAACTGGGTCTGATGGTGCTGATTCCACACCCGGCCGTGGATACGCCGAACCTGCGTGCGATCACGCCCAACTGGCCCAGCCGCGTGGCAAACTGTGAGACATGTCAGAGGTTGAACTGCGCGAGGATGTCCGGCAAGGGGGCGTGCAGGTGATAAGCTACCGGCCGCTGCGAGAGTTGCTCAGGACGAATTCCGCCGGCTGAGCGATGCCTGTGCCGGCTGCGGCTGCAGAGTGCGCACGCCCACGTGCGCACCGTCGGCATGCCGGTGTACGGACTCCGCATCGCTCAGCCAGCGACGCTATTTCCCTTCAACCGCAGCGCGCCGGGCAGAAAGTGCTCGATCACCCAGGCGTTGGTGGTGATGTGACCGGTGGGCTGCGCAAACGTATACCCGCCGCCAAAGAGCGCCACCCAGAGCATGAGGTTGTCGGCGGTGTGTACATCCACCGTGGCGCCGCTGTCGATCTCGGCGTGCAGCCGGTCGGCAG
>JAHDWG010000331.1:0-1682 GCA_023384495.1 Caldilineaceae bacterium | reverse complement strand
GCTCCCCACCCGCTCCGACGGTTTGCCCCGTTCGCCCAGCGCATCAGCGCACAGCCGCGTCTGTTCGTACTCCGCCACCACGGTGATCACCGAGCCGGGCGAGTGCGTCTCCACATGCGCCACCTCCACCGCAGCCGGCCGTAACCCCAACCGGTTCTGGCAGGCCGACGCCTGGCGCGCCGCTACCCTTTGTTCGCGCAGGTCGCGGCTGGCATACGAGGTAATCTGAAGCTGGCGGAACTTACCGCGCTCCGGAATCGTCAGCGCCGGTGCGGTGGAAGGTCTGGTGGCCCAGGTTGTCTGGTCCAACCGCGGCGTCGTGCGCAATAACACCTGACCACCCCCGCGCGGATAGAATCCGCGCCGCTGCACGGCCAGCTCGATAGACGCTGCATAGGGTTGCAGAAAGGGCAGCAGCACCAGCCGCCAGAAGTCCATGCTCATGGCCCCACGCACATCCGTGCCGCCGGTGATGGCAAAGCTGACCGGGGCCGGGGCAAAGAGCGCAGCCGGCAACACTGTCTGCAAGAGGAGGGGGATCGCGCCAGCCGTGCCCACATCCAGTTGAAAAGCGCCGCCCCGCAACCGGCCCGGCTGAAAGGTCACCACTATTGCGCCGGGCTCCATCGTATCCACGCTTGAATCGCTCATCATCGACAGCGCCTTGAGGATGTGGGCGTGTTGCGGCTTCAGCCCCGGCTGAGGTCGCCCGCGACGAATGTTTTCAATGCGAAACGGCTGGCCGGTCAACAGGCTAAGCACCAACGCCGTGCGCAACATCTGCCCGCCCCCTTCGCCGTAGGAGCCATCCAGTTCGATCATGCGTTATCCCCCAAAGATCACAAACCCGGCCCAATGGCGCGGGTCGGAAAAGGGCCGCGCCAAAGGTTGACCGGGCGGCTCGTCCATCTCCTCCAGCCCGGCTCCAGACCGAGCCAACTCGGCAGAGGTGGCCTCACGCAGCCAGCACTGGGCGTCACGCAGCGCTGTCGCCGGGTCAGCCCCCGGCATGGCCGCCAACTGGGCGTAAAAACGCCGCATCAAGAACAACGTGGGCAGGTCTTCCACCGCCCACTGGGTGGCGACCACTGTGCGCGCGCCCGCCACCAGAAAGGCGCGGATCAGCCCCATGGGCTCGTCACCCCGCAACAGCCGGTGGACGCCCGTCTGGCACGCGCTGAGCGTCACCAACTCCGCCCTGAGCCGCCAGTTACGCAGCACCTCGTCCGCGGTGAGCCGCAGCCCCGGCCCAAGCTCCAGATACGACGCCAGTGGATGCTCGTAATCGAACCAGCCGTGGCAGGCAATGTGCAACCAGCGACAGTCGCGGGCCGCTTCGCGTAGCGCGGCCACATCGGCTACCGGGCCGGTCTGCGCCGCGCCGCCGGTCAGCACCGCCACCAGACGCGCCTCGGTTTCGGTGTGGCGCAACGCTCGCCCGCCCGATTCGCCTGCATAGCCCACAGCCAGACAGGGCAGCCGGGCGTGGTGATCCTGCTGGGGCTGGCGCAGATGCGACAGGATGGCCCCACCGGGCGTGTAGACCAGGCAGGGCCGGTCCGCCCGCAGCAACGGCTGGCCGCTAGGGTCCAGCAGCGCGGCAAAGGGGACGTGGTGCAGCGGCCCGTGGGGCGCAAGGTAGAGCCGGCCCGGCGCCGCCATCTCCCACCCATCCAACAAGA
>JAHDWG010000330.1 GCA_023384495.1 Caldilineaceae bacterium | reverse complement strand
ACCGGGCGAATCGCGGCAAAGCGCTCGCCGTGGACGCGCGCCACGGCCTCCCAGTGGGCAATGTCGCTGACGTAAACGCGCGTGCGGACCACCTGTTCGAGCCGGCCACCCAACTGCTCGATGGCGCGCTCGATCTTGTCCAGCGCATAGCGCGCCTGTGCGGCAGGGTCACCGGAGCCCACCAGCCCATCCGGCCCGGTGGCCGTGGTGCCCGAAACGAGGATCCGGTCGCCAATGCGGATGGCGCGGCAATAGCCGGCCAGCTCTTCCCACACCGTGCCGCTGCTGACGCGCTGGCGCGGGGTGGATGGGGTTGGTTGTGTCATGATGTTCGTCTCCCTGACTTGACTATCGGAGGCAGTTGCCCATGCGCCCGCCTGTGGGTATACTACCGTACACAGAACCAAAGACAAAATAGCCACCCAATCCCCCATCCCGACAGGAGAAAAAGCGTGTCTGCACAAATGAAAACGGATTTATCGGAATATGTGGAGCATCATGAGGGTCTCTGGTGGGTGCGCGGTGGGGGGCCAACCAACCGTTCGTGGAACGGCATCCGCTACAAAACGGGCCTTTCGGGCAAGAACACCCCAGCGCAGGCGCTCTCGATGAATGTGGCGTCGGCGCCGCCGGGCGCGATCGCCTATGCCCACATCCACGACGGTTTTGAGGTGATGCTCTTTATCTTGCAGGGCCGTGTGCGTCATGAATACGGCCCCAACCTGGAGCACGCCGTGGAACACGAGGCCGGCGATTTCATCTATATCGAGCCGGGGGTGCCCCACGAGGTCTTCAATCTGAGCGACACCGAGCCCGTGGTGGCTGTCGTGGCCCGCTCCGCCGCCGACGAGTGGGACAAGATCATCAACTATCCGTCAAAGCACCGCGACGCGGCAGGGGGATAACGAATCCACGCAATCGTTCATCCGGCTAACCACGATACTTGCCGCAAATCAAAACTTCCCGCAAACCAAAAAAGACCGCCACCCTGCAATGCCAGGCGGCGGTCTTTTACACGATTACGCTTTACAAAGAGAAGAACTGCCCCACCCTCATCGTTCTACAGATAGTCGCGCAGCTTGCGGCTGCGGCTGGGGTGGCGCAACCGGCTCAGCGCCTGCGCCTCGATCTGGCGGATGCGCTCGCGGGTGACACCAAACTTCTTGCCCACCTCTTCCAGCGTGTAGCAATAGCCGTCCACCAGGCCAAACCGGAGCTGCAAGATGCGCACCTCGCGCGGGGTGAGGCTCTGGAAGATCTCGTCGATCACCTCGCGTAGCAACTGGTGGCCGGCCGCTTCGCTGGGCGCATCGGCGTCTTCGTCTTCGATAAAGTCGCCCAGATAGCTGTCTTCCTCTTCGCCCACCGGCATCTCCAGGCTGAGCGGGCGTTGGCTAACGCGCATGATGTGCTCGACCTTGCGCGGGGACACACCCAACTCCTCGGCGATCTCCTCGGTAGTCGGGTCGCGGCCCAACTCCTGCACCAACTGGCGGCTGGTGCGCGTGAGCCGGTTGATCTGCTCGTACATGTGTACAGGCACCCGGATCGTGCGCCCCTGGTCGGCAATCGCACGGGTAACGGCCTGGCGGATCCACCAGGTGGCGTAGGTGCTAAACTTGAAGCCACGGCGGAAGTCAAACTTCTTCACCGCACGGATCAACCCAATATTTCCCTCCTGGATTAGATCCAGGAACGGCACACCCCGGCCCACATACTTCTTAGCCACGCTGACCACCAACCGGCTATTGGCCTTAATCAGGTGTTCCTGACCGGCCTGCCCATCGCGCACATACCAGAGCAACCGTTCGCGCTCTTCCCAATCGTCTACCCCTTGGGCAAGCTTTTTGCGCGCCTCGCGCCCCTTCTCCATTCGCTTGGCCAGCGAAACTTCCTCCTCGGCCGTGAGGAGGGGGACGCGCCCAATCTCTTTGAGGTAGAGACTGATCGAGTCATCGATTTCGATCTGGCTGAGATCGAACCCTTCTTCCTCAATCGCTTCACCATCCAAATCAGGCATATCCTCTACGTCATCTTCCTCGCGCGTCTGGCCTACCTCAATGCCCTGCTCAAAGAGACCGGCAAAGATGTCTTCCAGTTGCTCCATATTGCTTTCGGCCTCTGGCAGCACGCTAAGGACATCATCATAGGTCACAAAACCCTGCGTACGCCCAACCCCGATCAGGTGCGCCAACGCAGCCTCGGGGCTCATGGGGGTGCGCTCCACCAATTCAGCCTCGTCTTCCAGATCAGGACTTGCTTGCGACGCCTCACGATCCAGGCCATTGAAGTCGCCGCCAGCATCCATCGTGGGCTCTAGCTCCATGTCGACTTCGTTTTCGGTTTCAATTTCAATCATTCTCTGCTTGGCCATAATCAACGAAAGTGCTCCTTAAAGTCCCAAATCCGATCTTTTTGGGCAAATATCATGCCACAAGCTTGACATAAAATCTGTTTGGATGCACCCAATTGCGGCTCAAATGCCCCGGCGCTACAGGCCGGGCAGCGAAACAGACGGGCAACATCCGCCGGATCTGTGCTCAAGTCGACGCGCCGCTCTGAAAACGGCGCCGTTACCTGCAAGAAGATGCTTGGTGCAACCGGGTAGCGCCCCCCCAGGCGAAACAGATACTCATCCAGTTTTGCCAGCCGTTGCGCATTGATCCGTTGTTTCAATATGGATATACGAAAATGTGAGACAGCAAGTTGCATGCGCGTGGCCAACTTCGCCTCGGACAGACGCTCCATCATCCATGTGGGATGAAAATCGAAGTTGAGCGGCACAAATTCCACTGGCTCATGCGCCCAGGGCGACCATGCCTGCCGCCGGCCCACCCAACGCAACATTGCCTTTAGGTTCCGCTTATTGGCATACTCAAGCACGCCAACACTCTGCCGATGCATAACACGGCTGACCTGTGTCAGCGCTTGAGGCACATCAGCCAGGTGATGCATGACGCGCACCATCACCAACGAATCCAGGCTAGCGGTCGCCAAGGGTAATTGATAGAGGTTGCCGGCCACGAAGACAAAGCGCGGATCATCTCCCCAGCGCTCCACTGCCTCGCGCAGAAGCGAGCGGCTATAGTCAAAGAGCACTATCTGCTCATAGCCCTGGTATAGATCGCCAAGCCTGCCAAAACCGGCGCCGATCTCAGCAATGCGGGAGCCATGCGCCGGCAACAATTGCTGGAGAGCCAGTCGCTCGGTAGCGTCCTCGTAGGCGCGCCCCTGTCCCTCCCAGAAGGCCGTCCGATACGGGCTGCCCTCATAGTCAATGACGGGCGGGTTATTGCCAACGGTAGCCGACGGCTCATAGCCGCCGATTGAACCTGTTGCCGTCATCCCGTTGGCAACTCCTCTTGTTATGGGATGGCATATGCTATACCGTTCGACCACCCTGGGGGGGCTGGGCGACGAATGCCGCCATCACTTATGATACCGATACCATCTAAAAAACATCATATCTGTATATCTGTCGCCAGCGATATCACACCAAATTCGCTGAGTACGCGCCGACAAGGAGTTTGTGAAAAAAAGAGCGGGAGTACGCCCCACCCGCTTTGGTTCTGCATTATAGCAGCGGTTGTAAACAATTTCAACTATCAATTTAACACAAATTATCAATATAAATTTCAACGACGGTCTTACTTTGATGGATCCACAATTGTCCCTAACGTTTTCGTAGTCCTTGCCAGCTGCCGGCGAGAGTCGGGAGGTTCACCCGTGTGGTTGCCGCCAGGGTGCTGTTGCAACGCTTGACAGACGAACGGTCGACTTCTATGCTATCATGGTAAGAGAAACGCCGCAACGGTCAAATGTTAGATTGGCAACGCATCAACTGTGGAAAGGACACACCATGCAAATAGAACAAATGTCCATCTTGATTGCCGGTGGCGGGTCGGGCCTGGGGGCTGCCACCGCTGTTCATCTCTGTGGATTGGGCGCCCGCGTCCTGATTGCCGACTGGCAAACTGAACGTGGCGAGGCAGTGGCAGCGCAACTCGACGGCCAGGCCCGATTCGTCCACACAGATGTAACCGACGAGGCCAGCGTGCAGCAAGCCATCGATGGGGCAATCGCAACGTTTGGCGCGCTTCACAGCGCGGTCAACTGCGCGGGGGTTGGTCTGGCCGAGCGACTCCTGAGCAAACGGGGACTCCACAGCCAGGCAGGCTTTCTCCAAACAATCCAGGTCAACCTGGTGGGAAGCTTCCATGTGCTTCGCCTGGCGGCTGCGGCTATGGCGGGCAACTCGCCCAACACCGATGGGGAGCGCGGCGTAATTGTCAACACGGCCTCGATTGCCGCCTTTGACGGGCAAATGGGGCAGGTGGCGTACGCCGCATCCAAGGGAGGCGTCGTTGGCATGACGCTGCCAGCCGCGCGCGATCTGGCGCCACATGGCATTCGGGTGATGACGATTGCGCCGGGCGTCTTTGACACGCCACTGCTGGCAGGTCTGCCCGATGTGGCGCGCACCACGCTTGCCCAGCAGACGCCCTTTCCGCCACGCCTGGGGCGCCCCAACGAGTTTGCCGCCCTGGTGGCGCATATCATTGAGAACCCCATGCTCAACGGGGCCGTAATCCGCCTCGACGGGGCGTTGCGCATGCCGCCGCGCTAAGCAGGCGCATCGCGAGCGCGCCCGTGGTCGATGCGTTTTTGATTACGCAATTACAACGAATTCTATATTGACACCAGTGCGTCACCGTGCTACACTAGCGCCATGCACTACCAAACAACCGAAGCTGCTCACACTATGCACTATATTGCCAGGTTGCGCCGCACCGCTGTCGGATGACGAGCTGGAAGTTTGCGCGCGGGTAGGATGGATCACACGAAGCGAGGCTCTCCAGATGGGGAGCTTTTTTTTGTTTGCGAACCCATATGTGTCGATTTTCGCTCATCCATCGCCGGTGGCGTATGCAATTTCGGTTTCAGTGACATCCATTGGGGGACTTCAATCAGGGCGACAAGGAGAAACGAGCGATGTACAAGGTGGGAATTGCCGGCGCCACCGGCTACACGGGTCTCGAACTGATCCAGCTCATTCATCGCCATCCACAGATGACGATAGGGTGGCTGACCAGCGAAAATAGCGCAGGCGGCGCGCTGGCTGATGTGCACCCCGTGCCGTGGGATTACCCGCTGATCAGCCTGGATGAAGCGGTTGGGCGCGCCGATGAGGTCGACGTGGTCTTTTTGTGTTTGCCCCACGCAGCCTCGATTGGCCCAGTCAAACGGTTCCAGAGTGCCGGTGTGCGCGTCATCGATCTGAGCGCCGACTTTCGACTGGTCAACCAGTCGATCTACGAACGCTGGTACAAGACGACCCACACCGCCCCCGAACTGTTGACAGAATTTGTCTATGGGCTCTGCGAGGTCAACCGGGCCAAGATTCGCAACGCAACGCTGATCGCCAACCCCGGCTGTTACCCTACCAGCGTCAACCTGGGGCTCTATCCCCTGGCCAAGGCCGGTTGGCTGGGCAACAAGGTGATCATCGACAGCAAGAGCGGCGTCAGCGGGGCCGGGCGCAAGACTGCCCTCACCTATCAGTTTGTCGAAGCGCACGACAACATGACCCCCTACAGCATCGGTGTGCGCCATCGTCACATCGCCGAGATGGAACAGGTGCTCAACCACGCCAATGGCCACAGCGGGCCACACAGGTTTATCTTCTCGCCCCATTTGCTGCCCGTAAACCGGGGCATGCTCAGCACCATGTATGTGAGCGCGCCGGCTGGGGTGACAGAGAGTCAGATTCGCGACCTGTATGCTGAAACCTACGCCGGCGAACCCTTTATTCATTTATTGCCGGCGGGCCAGCAGGCGACGCTGCGCCACACCACCAATACCAATCGCTGCGCTATCAGCATCACACCGGCTGACCCCACCGAACCGGATGGCGCCGATTATATTATCGTCTCCACCCTCGACAACCTGCTCAAGGGCGCCAGTGGGCAGGCGATTCAAAACTTTAATATTGCCGTCGGGTTAGAAGAGACGATGGGGCTACTGTGAAAATAGTACCGAACAGTCCTGTGGATGGTTTTGTGGTTCAGCGATGACGGTTGGCGCAGCAAGTAGCGCAATCGGCAGTGTGGCATTGGGAACGGTCAAATGGACGCAACAGCGGAGACACATTCGGTGGTTCAAGCAGAAAAAGAGGACGGCAGATATGTGGTCGTGCTCAAGATCGGCGGCAATGAATTGGACGACGACGCCTTTCTAGAAGGGCTGGCCAAGGCCGTGCAGGCCATCCGGCATGAGGGTCACGTTCCGGTGATCGTCCATGGGGGCGGCAAGGCGATTGCTGAGTTGCAGCAGAAGCTCGGCATTGAGCCGCGTTTCCTGGAGGGGCTGCGCATTACCGATGACGCCAGCCTGGACATTGCCGAAATGGTGCTCAGCGGGCTGATGAACAAACGGATCGTGCGGGTGCTGGTCAACGCTGGTGTGCGGGCCGCAGGGATCAGCGGTGTGGACGATGGTACGATCTATGTAGAAAAGATGTGGCATCCACTGGGCGATCTGGGCCGCGTCGGCGACATTCGCGATGTTGATCCGCATTTGCTCGACACACTAATTGCGTCTGAGATTGTGCCGGTGGTCAGCCCCATCAGCTTTGGGGCGATGGATGGGTTGAGCTACAACGTCAACGCCGACCATGCCGCCACCGCCATTGCCGCCCGCCTGGGCGCGATCAAGCTTGTCTTTGTGAGCAATGTGCCGGGGGTGTTGGTGGCGGGCCGCGTCTGCCGCGCCATCACGGCGGATCAGGCCGAGCAGTGGATTGAAGAGGGCATTATTTTTGGGGGGATGATTCCCAAGGTGCGCAGCGCGGTGGAGGCAGTGCGCAATGGGGTAGCGCAGGCCGTCATCACCAATCTGGCCGGCGTCCAAGAGAACGGTGGCACTGGCATCCTTGGAGCCAAGTAATTTTAGATTTAGGGTTTCAGATTTTGGATTGCCGCGCTGGCGTAAGCGTACTCTTCAAAATCAAAAATCCACAATCGACCAAAGGGGGAGCTATGAACAAAGCGCAAGTGATTCAGATGGAGCAAGACCATGTGTTGGGCGTTTATGGCCGGCCACCGTTTGTGTTGGAGCGAGGCGAAGGCAGCACGCTCTACGACACCGACGGCAAGGCCTATCTCGACCTGGTGGCCGGTATCGCAGTCAATGCGTTGGGATATAATGACCGCGGCCTCAAACAGGCTATCGAAGAGACGCTGGAGAGCGGCGTGCTCCATGTGAGCAACCTCTATCACAGCGAGCCTCATGCCCGGCTGGCCCAGTTGCTCTGCGAAACCAGCTTCGCCGACAAGGTGCATTTTGCCAATAGCGGCGCTGAGGCCAATGAAGGCGCGTTCAAGTTCGCCCGCCGCTATGCCCGCGACAAAGGCAACGAAGAAAAGACCAACATCCTGGCCTTCTCGAACGCCTTTCATGGCCGGCTCTATGGCGTGTTGGCGGCCACTCCCCGCCCTAAGTATCAGGACCCATTCAAGCCGCTCATGCCGGGGGTGCGCTTTGCCGAGTTCAACGATCTGGCCAGCGCCAAAGCGCAGATGGACGACAGCGTCTGCGCCATTATTGTGGAGCCGGTGCAGGGCGAAGGGGGCATCTATTGCGCCACCCCTGAATTCTTGCAGGGCCTGCGCGAACTGGCCGACGCCCACGACGCGCTCCTCATCTTTGACGAGGTCCAGTGTGGCGTCGGGCGCACTGGCCATCTGTGGGCCTACGAAGGGTATGGCGTCGAGCCGGACATTCTCACCGCGGCCAAACCGTTGGCCGGCGGCCTGCCGATTGGCGCCATCCTCATGAAGCAGAAAGTGGCCGACGTCATGCACAAGGGCGACCACGGCAGCACCTTTGCCGGTGGCCTGGTGGTGACTCATGTGGCGCACCATGTAGTGAGCCGCATCAACCAGCCCGAATTTCTGGCGTCGGTGCAGGCCAAGGGCAAGCTATTGATGGACTTGCTTGACGAGCTCAACAGCCCCCATATCAAAGAGGTGCGCGGCAGCGGCCTGATGGTGGGGGTGGAGATGGATATCGATGTGACGCCCATCGTTAATAAGGGCTATGAGCGGGGCCTGCTGCTGGTGAGCGCTGGCCCGAATGTGCTGCGCTTCGTCCCGCCGCTGATCATCACCGAAGACGAGATCAAGCGCACGGTCGCCACGGTGGGTGAGATTTTGCAAGAGGTTTAGTGGAGAGTAGAGACTGGAGGCTGGGTCTCTAGTCTCTACGGTCAGGAGGGTTATGAATTGTCCATGACGATTCGCCCGGCACAGGCAGAGGATGTGCCACACATCTTACAGTTGGTGAATCACTTTGCCGCACAGAATGTTATGTTGCCGCGCACGGAAGAGAGCATCCAGCGCACGTTGGATGACTGGCTGGTGGTGGTCGAGGAGCCGGCTATAGCAGACAGCCCACCGCTGGTTGGCTGTGGCGCGTTGGTGCCGCTGACCGACACGTTGGCCGAGGTGCGTTCGCTGGCAATCCACGACAGCCAACATGGCAAAGGGATCGG
>JAHDWG010000329.1 GCA_023384495.1 Caldilineaceae bacterium | reverse complement strand
CACACCATGCTCAAACGCACACCGATTCCTGCCTAATTTTCAAATGGACTCTTAGAATTCAATCACGCGCGAGAAGCGGCGGAACTGGAAGATGGTCAGGCCGATGGTGGCGATGAGCAGCAACAGGCCAGCGGCGGCGGCGGTGCCGGCGCTGCCGTAGAAGACCAGTTGGTTATAGATGTAGTAGCCGACGGTCATCGTGCTGTGCACCGGGCCGCCGCGCGTCAATACATAGATTGGCACAAAGACCTGCAACGCCCCCAACGTCGAGACAACCAACACATAAAGCAGCGCCGGCGTCAACAGCGGCAGCGTCACCGACCAGTGTTTGCGCCAGAAGGTTGCCCCATCGACTGCGGCCGCGTCGTAGAGTTCACCGGGGATGCTCAGCAGCGCGGCGCAGAAGATGATCACGGCCACGCCGTTGCCTGAAAGGATGGCCATGCCGGCCAGCGACGGCAGCGCCGTGTAGATGTTCCCCAGCCAGTTGACAGGCTCCAGCGTAAAATACGACAGCAGGTAATTGAGCACACCGACGTGGAAGTCAAAGACGAAACGCCAGATGATCGCCACCGCCAGCCCTGAGATCACGCCGGGCAGATAGAAGGTGGCCTGGAAAAAGCTACGAAGCCCCCGGCTGCGCAGCGACACGATCAGGATGGCCGTAAAGAGCGACAGCGCGATGGAGAGGGGCACAACCAGCACAGCATAATAGAATGAGTTGATCATGGCCTTACGCGCTGCCGGCATGGCGATCACATCGGTGTAGTTGCGCAGGCCGATGAACTCGGTGACCCCGCGCGGTCGCCATTCGACAAAGCTGAGCCAGATAACCATCCCATAGGGCAACAACACAAAGAGAATAAAGAAGACCATAAAGGGCGCGATCAGAAAATAGCCCCATAGCTTCTCACGCGTTGCATAGCGCAGCCGCGACCACGATGGCCATACCTTGGTCGCCGCCTGGGCGTCATTCTTTGTGGTGATGCTGCTCATTCCATTCTCCCTTTGCCTGCGCGCCGGCCTGGTGCGCGACAGATACGATTCTGCGTCCACGCTGCCGGACGCCGTCGACACCGGCCGTCCCATCACACCGCTCAACTCGTTCTGAAAGTCGTACAGAACAGCGTAACACAGAGACCGCAGAGATTGCACCGAGAACACCGAGAGAAACCGCGGTGTTCTCGGTGTTCCTGCTGTACACTGCTACGGGCCTGGGGTGCGAAAGAGCATAACGCGCCCCAGGCTGCAATTCATCAAAACGGCCAGCAACAGACTACCTGGCTACGCGCCGCCCATCCATTGCAATGTGTCGATGGTGGTACAGAAATCCTGCACGGCCTGCTCGGGCGGCGTGGGCAAGAAGAGCTTTTGCAGCACGAGCTCGAGTTGCTCCACCACCTCGCGGGCGCGCCCACCGTTGGCCTCCATCCGCTGCCGGCCATAGGGGATGTAGTGTTCGAAATGCCACTGGAGCATGGGGTCATCCACGCCTGCCAGCGCCGATGTGCGCGCCGGGAGCAGATATTGCGCCAGCCACTTTTGGTGCTCCTCGTTGGCAAGCCAGAGCGCAAAGTCAATCGTCGGTTGGATGGCATTGGTGTCGGCGGTCCGGTAGGGGACGATATTCACATCCAAGAGTGGGCCGCCCCAGACCGAAGAATGCGCCACGCCTGGGTTTGTGGGCGCCTGCACGTAAATCCAATCAAACCCTTGCTCCGTGTCACTCACCACCAGCGTCTCTGGGTCCACCTGCATCCCAGGCCGCCGCGACCAGCCGATGTCAGGGCCGATCCCCCCCAGCAGCGACTTCTGATTCCAGTATTCCCAGCGGGTGGCGCTCAGGCCAGATGGGTTGGGGATTACGTTGTGGACAAAATGAAGGTCTTGCAGCCACTGCAAGAAGGCGATCCCTTGCTCTTCGCCCAACATGCACTGCCACTGGCCATTGTCGTTGCGCACCGTATCCGTGCCCCAGTTCCAGCTCAGCACCTGTTCGGGCCAGTAGAAGAAGGGGTTCGTATGTTGGGTGGTGAAGACATTGCCCCACACCTGCGAGCCGTCGCTCCGTTCAAAGGTGCATTTCTTCATCAATTCGAGATACTGGTCGAAGCTCCACGTGCGGTCGGGCGCGGCGGGGACCAGGTCCATGGCGTCGGCCTCTTCGATGATCGAGAGGTTCAGCACCATGCCCGAAGCCAGCGTATAGAAGGGAACCATGTAGTTTTTGCCCTGGTAGAGCATGCCCTCATACCAACCGGCCGGCAGGTCATCCTTGAACTCTTGGGGCAGCTCCACTTCGAGCGCCACATCCCCATCCAGCGCATAGAGGATCTGGTCGACGCCACCGCGCAAAATCAGGTGAGGCGGGTTGCCCGATGTGATGGCGGTCGCCATCTTGGCCAGCGCATCCCAACCCATGGCCTGGTAGGCGATGGTGACGTTGGGGTTCTCTTGCATGTAGGCATCGGCCAGCTCCTGCTCCCACTTGCCATGCGGGTAGAGATCCGGCGGCAGCCCCAGCCCAAACGACCACCACTGCAACTCCACCGGCGCGGCTTGGGCGGCGCCGGTTTCGCCCCCTCCCCCCGGCGCGACGGCGGGCGCACAGGCCGCAACGACGGCAGCGCCTGTTGTCAGCGCGCCAAGTTTGAGAAAGTTACGACGTGTTAGACCGTTCTTCATGTGAGTTCTCCTTGAGATGGTCAAGACAATGGACACTGACTGTAACGCCCCACACGTCAACAAGCAGCGTATGGGTCGTGACAAAACCGGGGGACACGAAGAATTTCTACGAATGCGCCTCTGGCGGGGGGGTATGGACTTCGGGGGCAAATGTGGTCGATTTGCGGACCACGAGTTGGGTCGCCACCTGTTGTGTGGGCGTCGAGTCCGGCCCTCCGTTCATATCCCCATCAACATCGTGATCGGCCTCGCGTCGCAACAGGTCCAGCAACATGCACATCAAGCTCGTTCCCAATTCATAACGGGCCAACGCAATCGTGGTCAACGGCAGGCTGATCTGAGAGGCCAGCGGCATATCGCCAAAGCCAACAATGGAGAGGTCATCTGGCAAAGACACCCCCGCGTTACGCGCCGCCCACTGGACGCCAATCGCAAGCATGTCGTTGGCGGCGAGCACCGCCGTGGGGCGTGGCTCTGGTCGGCGCCACAAAGACTGAAAGGCCTGGCGCCCCTCATCAATACGCATGTTCTTTACCTCTACAATTGCAGCCATGTCGCCAAGGCCGTGCGCGGCAAGCGCGGCAACAAACGCGGCTTGCTTCCGGTGCGAGGTGCGCAGATGGGGCGGCCCGTTGACCAGCGCCATCGAACGGTGGCCAAGCCCTGCCAGATGCGCCACCGCCGCCGCAATGCCCGCTTCAAAATCCACGGTGATGAGGCCCGCTCGCCCCTTCACTACCTCCGCCGGCCAATCCAATGTCACAAACGGGATCTGATGGCGAACAAGCTCCTCAACAAAGGTATCTTCCAGGCTGGTCGTGACGACCACCACCCCATCCACCTGTTTATCGGCCAACGAGCGGACAAAACGCATCCCCCGCGCCGTGTCATACATGGTGTTGCACAGAAAGAGATCGTAGCCGTAGGCAACGGCAACACTCTCCATGCCGAGGATGATCTCGGCAAAAAACGGGTCGCTGATATCCGAAATCAGCAGACCAATCGTCTGCGAACGCTTGAGCGCCAGACTGCGCGCAACCTGGCTGGGGCGATAGTCGAGCAACGCGATGGCGCGCATTACCCGGGCGCGTGTCTCGGCTCGCATATAGGGCTCGCTGCCGTTTAATACACGACTCACGGTGCTCTTTGAGACCCCAGCCGCACGAGCCACATCTGCAATTGTCGATCGGGTCATCGAATCCCCTACGTACCCAGCCCCCCAGGCAGCTCGACGGAAACCTGAGGTTGCCGTCGAGCGCCGGCTCATCGCACACAACCCACTTCGGGCTTGAAACCGGTTTCAGAATTGCACGAAATCATAACGGTACGGCATCGATCCGTCAAACAGCAAAAATCATCGCAACAATAAATTTCAATTGCAATCGATTGTGCTTACCCAATACACCGCATCCGCCCCGTTGCCGCCTATGCCGGCGCGTGGCTTGCGCCTCTCACGCCGCGCCGCGTAGCGACGCCAGAATCTCCTCGAGCAGCCGCTTGCCCCGCTGGATGTCTGCAATCTGCTGCGGCCCCGAGATCTCGCGCTCGATGGTGAGCGCGCCGCCAAAGCCATGCGCCCTGAGCTTACCCAGCAGCGCCGGAAAGTTGACCCGCCCCTCGCCCAATGGCTTCTCCACCCCCAGTTGCCGGCCATTGGTGGGGTATTCGCCATCCTTGGCATGGACGCCCCGCACATACGGCCCAAAGATGTCCAGCGCATCCACCGGGTTGGCCTTGCCGTACATGAGCAGATTGGCCGGGTCGAGGTTGATGCCCAGATTGTCCAACCCGATGTCATGGATCGTGCGCAGGAGCGTGATCGGCGTCTCCTGCCCCGTCTCAAACCAGAATTGTAGGCCGATGCTGTCGCAGTGCGCCGCGACCTCGCGCAAGGCATCCACCACCGGCGGGTAGTTGGGGTCGCTGGGGTTTTCGGGGATAAAACCGACGTGCGTGGTGATGCTCGACACACCCACGCGGCGGGCAAAATCGGCGCTGCGCTTGAGCACGGCCACCCGTTCGGCCCGCGTCGTCTCGGGCACAAGGCCAATCGTCGTGGGCCCCTCGAGGAAATCCCACACATGGCGGCCCGGCAAGCCAGCCCAGATCGTGCTGATCTCAACCTGCGCCCGCGCCGCCGCCGCGCGCAGTTGCTCGGCGGTGGCGTCGGTCAGTTGCTCGCCGCGCCAGGTCGCCACCTGGCAGGTGGGAAAGCCCATTTCATGCACCTTGTTCATGGCTTGCTCGACCCCCTCTTCGAGCCGGGCCAACACCCCCAATTTGATCTCCCCCGCCATCGTTCTGCTCCCTCCCTGTTTTGATATCACGTTATCGCCGGGTAATCACCGATTTCGACTTGACAACCATTATATCCCCACTTATGATCAATAGCGAAACGGACATTGTTTACCACCCTGGCCCATCGTCCAAGCGTTCAAGGCGAAAATCAACGATGACGCTGAACAACCTCCCTATCGACAACACGCCATTCAGCCGACGCGTCGTTCAGGCCGCCGTCGACCTGGCGCGGCGACCGCTGACGGGCTTGCGTGTATTGGATCTGGCCTGCGCCCACGGCGCCTATGCCTTTGAAATGGCAAACCTGGGGGCCCACGTGCTCGGCATCGAAGGCCGCGAGTCGTGGCTCGAACATGCGCGCCGCGCCAAAGAGGAAGGCAGCTGGTCGAATGTGGAATTTGTTCAGGACGATGTGCGCAACCTGAGCAAAGCGAAGTACGGTGAGTTCGATATCGTTCTCTGCCTGGGCATCCTCTACCATCTGGATGCGCCCGACGTGTTTGACTTTGTGGCTCAACTTGCCGATGTCTGCCGCGAGTTTGCCATCATCGAGACCCATTTTGCAGCAAGGCCACGCATTGCGCACGAATGGCGAGGCAAACAGTATTGGGGCATGTCCACGCTGGAACACGCCACCGGCGCCACCCCCAAAGAAAAACTCAACGAGTTGGGCGCATCCCTCGACAACGAACAGGCCTTTTGGTTTACCCAGCCGTCACTTTGCAACATTCTGCGCCACGTCGGGTTCACCTCCGTCTACGATTGCCGCAACCCAGTTGCCAACCTCTACGTTGGCCCAGAGCGGCTCTTCAAAATCTGGGGCAATCGCATCACACTTGCCGCCATAAAGGGCCAATCGGTGCGCATGTTGTATGACCCTACGATGACCACCTCGTCGGAGGCGGATTGGCCCGAAGATGTGGAAGCGCATCTGTTCGAGCGCGGCCTGCGCGAGTATCAAGCCCTGGAAGCGCAAGAGGCCGAGCAGTCGGCTCCACCCCCCGCCCCTGATACGCCGGAGGCGCGCATTCGCCGGTTGTTCCGGCGCTTCCTACCCTAGTAGCATCCAGCGCAGCAGGCCATCAGGGAAGGCTAACCCCGATCAGTCGCCGCAACAATGCATGTAGCGCTGCCGGCGGCTCGTTCAGGTCAAACGGGAGGATATTGCCCTGGCGTGCGATCTCCATCAACCGCGGGTCGTCCACGGACAGCCCACTGCGGGCGGCCAACACCTGGTCGGTGGCGCGGCCACTCCCAGCCAACAAGACCAGCGGCCAGCCCAGGACCACGCTCATCTGCATTTCGTGGATGGTGATCTCGCCGCCGCCGGCAAAAATGGCCACAGAAGAGCACCGCCGGCCCAGTTCCGCAGCCAGAGCGTACATGGTCGCTGTTTCATCGCCCCAGTGCTCCCCCTCGACCAGCACAAAGTGCGAGTGGTGCGGCTCGAGCGGCGCTTCACCGGTGGGCTTGCCCGACCAGGTGACCAGCGCCGCGACAGACACGCCGATGCAGGGCGCGGCGCGCCCCCAGCGCCCCAATCCTGCGCCGAACAACGAAAAGATCCCCGCATCGGTGCCGCCGGTGATCACCGTGAGCCGCTCCTCGGCCACGACGCGCGCCAGCCCCTCTTGCAGCGTTTGGGCCAGACGGCGCTCCCGTTCCGGTTCGAGACGGGCGGTGCCCCCGTTGAGGATCACCAGGCCGTGCGGCGTGGGCAGCGCCAGCGCATCAACGATCTGCCGGGGGCTGGCCGCCCCGTTGACAAAGAGCGCCGGTAGCTGCTCCGCCGGGCGCAGGGCGATGTGGGCAACACGCCCTGCTCTGGTTTCGCTCATGCGATCACGCTCCTTTTCCACCAAGTCTTATCGGCTTACTCCAGGGGCTGTCCAAACCATCTCTGCGGACCGCTTTGACGCGGTAATAATAAGAGAACAAGTGGAATAGCGGCCGTTCGCTATGCGAAAGAGTCTCGCCGCGATAAATCTCCACTGAATCCTGAAATTGGGCGTCCGCGCTTCGCTCCACAACATATTCTTTGGCCCCCAGAACCGGTGTCCATTTGAGAACCCCCTGTTCGGCTTCCTCCAGGACTGGGGCCATCAGTAATAACGGCGCGGACTCGACCTTCACCACATTGCTCCAGGGGCTGTCGCGAAAATTCGTTCCGCTGGCTCTGACCCGGAAATAGACAGGGGTGACGAGCAACGAAACAGAAAAGGATGGGCGGGAGTAATAATAGGTCGTCTTGTCGCCCCGGTAGCTCTCGGCTGGCGCCGTAAAATGTTCGTCGCTGCTCTGTTGGAGCAGATAGCTATCCGCCCCCGTCACCGCAGACCACCCCAGCGCGCCGACCATGCTGTAGTGACCCAGCCCAAAGGATGCAGGCTTGTATTCAAGCTTGGGCGCGGGCAACTGGTCGTATTTGGGCGGATCAATCTTGACCACATTGCTCCAGGGGCTGGAGCGGAGGAGGCTCGTCGCCTTGACCCGATAGTAGAAAGCGCCGGGCTGCCCAAAGAATGATGGGGTCAACAGCAAACCGGAAGCAAATTGCATATCCCAGAAGTGGGTTTCGCCGCCTCGATAGACCTCCAGCGGCTTGCTGAAGTTTGCATCCACGCTACGCTCGAGCACATAGTTGAGCGCGCCCGGCGCTGCGCTCCACTGCAAATAGCGGCCAAACAGTTTGTGCTCGGCGCTCAATTTTGGCGCGGCGAGGGCAAACAGGGCAAGCGCCTTTTCGACCGCGGCGGGGTCCACCGGGCGTGGCGTGGGAAAAAACTGGCGCAGCCGTTGGAGCAACTCCTTGGGCGGCAGCGCGCCTCCTGTCACATCGACGGCCTGCCGGTTGATGCAGAGGGGGTTGACCTTGCCGCGCAACAACAGCGGAACGATGGGCTTCTTCTCGTCGCTGGCCAGCAGGATCTCCTTCTCCACCCAGTCGGACTCTTCCGAATCGGGCGTCATGACGAGGAGAAAGGCCGCGCACTCGCGGATCGCCTGCACAATGGTGCGCCACCAACGGTCGCCGTAGTCGATGCGGTCGTCGATCCAGACCTCGAAACGCTGCTCGCGCAAGTGATCGGCCAGCTTGCGCACATAGCTCTGGTCTTTGCGGCTGTACGAGATAAAGAGGTGCGTTCCCATCGCCTTGCTTGCTGTGTCGCGTGGCCCTGTAGCCTGCCCCACCCTCGATCAGGCCGGGTAGATGCCCCAGCCAGGCTCATTGTAGCACAGTCGGCCCGCCATCAGAACTTTGCACCATGTTTGCACTTTGGGTGGCGCCGCAGGGAATCGTGGAGTGCGACGCACTGGCCAGCGTCACTGCTGTATCACCACTCAATTTCCGGCCAGTGCGTCGCACGCTGGCGCCCCCTCCACGCCATTCTGTGGTGTTACCGGGCTTTGACCGCCAAGACGCCAAGACGCAGCCCGCACGGGGCTGAAGCCGCCGTGCTAGTGAAAAACCAACCCAGGTTAACCTGGCTTCCTATACACGAGCCCCGTCCATTTATGGCGGGGCGGTGTCTGAGATCCGGTTGAACCAACAAAATTGCACCGATTTGCCCCCAACAATCCGCTCTTCGCACC
>JAHDWG010000328.1:6852-8616 GCA_023384495.1 Caldilineaceae bacterium | reverse complement strand
AAAAAAACGCAACTACCCTCCGGTACCCCCCCCAAGTGGGGGGGGAAAACAACCGGTTGCCCCATTTTTGGGCGGCGCTACCAGAGGTGATATCTGACACCTGAATAGTTTCAAAATACCTGCAAAGATAGAGGTGCTATTCTCTCGGTATATGCTTTTTCTGAATGCAATCCCTGTGCTATAGTACGCAGGTCGCGGCAAGCTGGCCGGGCGTCGAAGCAAGTGCGAAATCTGGAGAAGATCTGAAATGAGTCAACACGTTCGCAATCTGTTCCAATCTGTCTGGATTCGGCTTTGCGCGACGCTGGCGATGGGGTTGGTGCTCGGCGCATGTGCGACGCCATTGATCCAACCGCCATCGGTCGAGACCCCGGCGGGTGATCCGCCGCCTCCTCCCGCTGCCGCCCAGCCGTCCGCGCCGGCCTTTGCCGTGTCCGCCGCGCCCACCGAAACCCACAAGGGCATCCCGGTCGGCTTCACCGATGAGGGCTTTCCCTATCGCGGCTCGCCCGATGCAGCCATCGTGATGGTCGAATACAGCGACTATGAATGCCCATTCTGCGCCCGCTATTTTGTCCAAACCGAGCCGGCGCTGAACGACAACTTCGTGCGCAGCGACCAGGTGCGCGTGGTCTTCCGCGACTTTCCGATCCCGCAACTTCACCCCAATGCCTTTGCCGCGCATGTGGCCGCGCTCTGTGTGGCCGAGCAAGGCTCGGCAGCGAGCTTCTGGCAGATGCACGATGTGCTCTTCCAGACGCAAACCGTCTGGTCAAACCTGCCTGATCCAGCGCCCCATTTGGTGCAACTGGCCGAAGAGATCGGCGTCGATCGCACACGGTTTGACGATTGCGTCGCCAGCGGGGCGATGGAGGCTCGGATCGAGCAAAGCATCGGCGAAGGTCGTAGTTTGGGCATTACGGGCACCCCTAGCTTCAACTTTGTCCGCGCGGCCACCGCCGACCAGTTTCTCATGGTGGGCGCCCAGCCGTTTGACCAGTTCGCCGGCATGATCACCACACTGGCTGCGGGTGAGACGCCAACCCAAGCCCAAGAGCCGGAACAACAGGCCGGCGATGCAGCCATCCCGTTCTGGGCAACTGCCGACGGCCTCATCCCCGACCCGGATCGGCCCGGCTACAACGTGGCCGGCGATCTCTATCGCGGCAACCCCGACGCCAAGGTGGTTGTGATCGAGTTTTCAGACTTTCAGTGCCCCTTCTGCCGCCGCCACGTCATCGAGACTCAACCTACGCTCGACGAAACGTTTGTAGAGACCGGCCTGGTGATGTGGGTGTTCAAACACTTCCCGCTGAACATTCACCCGCAGGCGGAGGCCGCTGGCGCGGCCGCCGAGTGCGCCGCCGACCAGTTGAAGTTCTGGGCGATGCACGAACTGCTCTTCGAGCATGTCGAGGCGTGGTCGATTAGCGACCCGTCAGCCGTGTTGCGTGGCTATGCCGAAGAGCTGGCCCTGGATCTGGCCCAGTTCGACGCCTGCATGGCAGATGGCGAGGCGCTGGCCCGCGTCCGCAGCGACTTTACCGACGGAGCGCCCTTTGTGCAGGGCACTCCCGCCTTTATCGTGCTCTTCAACGGCGAAGGGCGCATCATCCCCGGCGCGCTGCCCGTCGACCGCTTTACCGAGGCGTTGGATCAGGTATTGGCCGAAACCGGGCAATAGACGCTTCACTTGGAAAAGGAGAGCGCAATGGTTCGCATATTTAGCGCTGCCCTTGCCGGCTTTGTCAGCCTATGGCTAAT
>JAHDWG010000328.1:0-6842 GCA_023384495.1 Caldilineaceae bacterium | reverse complement strand
TCACCCGGGCAATATCCCTCTTCATTTTTAAACGTTGCGCCATTTGTTGCTTTTTGTGGGGGCGGCCTTGGCGGGTTTGGGCCCCCTTGGGGGGGGGGGGGGGCGGCCGCCCCCCCCGCCCACGCCGCCGACGCCCACAGTTACGCTGGCGCCGGCGAGCGAACCGGTCGCGGCGCCAACCGTCCCCGAGCCGGCGCCCACGGCAACTCCAGTCGAGTCGGGCGCGGTTGACTACACGCAGGTTGCTGCCGTTGAGGGTGACTTCTATACGCTTGGCAACCCCGATGCGCCCGTTCTGCTCATCGACTTCTCTGACTTTCTCTGAGGGGCTTGCCGCTTGCACGTGCTGCAAGTTGAACCCCAGCTCCTAGAAAACTATGTGGCCAATGGCCGCGTGCGCCTGGCATTTTGGCATGTGCTCGACCACGGCGCGGCCTCGCAGTTGGCGCACCGCGCCGCTGAATGTGCAGGGCGCCAGTCGCCCCTGGGCTTCTGGCGGATGCACCACCTGCTTTTCGAGCGTCAAGGGCAGCTCTGGTCGGCCACACCCGAGGCGATGGCCACCTTTGCAACCGAACTGGCGCTCGACGGCCCCGCCCTGCTCGCCTGCCTGGACGATCCGGCCATCGGGGAGAAGGTGGCGCGCATGGACCAGGAACGGCGCGAACGGGGGATTCGTGCGCGCCCAAGCTTCGACCTCAACGGCGAAATCATCCCCGGCGCCGCGCCTTACGCCACCTTTAGCCAGGTGCTTGATGGCTTGCTGGCCGGCCCATAGGGTTCTTGTAACGACCGATCCACCTACAACATTCATACGCCATGCAGAGGCGGTCTATGGAACCGCCTCTCACTTTATTCTCGACAACCCACTTGCTGTCGACCATCTGCTGCCTGCTCTATCGCCATATCTTCACCGAGGGCGTCTCACGCCGCCTTTGACGCCTGGAGGCCATTGGGAACCACTAGACTATCCATATCGTTACTCTGATTTGCGATTCGTCTTATACGTCCTGTTTGGAATCAAATAGAGAAAACAAATCAACACGGCACATATAGCCATAACGTAGTAGCCATAACGTAGGTACGGTTTCTGACCGCCCGTCCCTTGTCTATAAATTCTGTTTGCAACCATCGTTTCGAACAGCGACAAGTATGAAAATCCTGTTACAAATCTTTTCACGAATTGGAATGTTGCTTACTTGACAACGTGCGCCCAATGTTGGCGCTGGTGGAATGTAGACGATAAAATATGCTGTGATGGATACACGATTCACCCGATTCCGTTCCCTGTGTCTGGCATCCGTATGCTTGACCAAAATTTTCATCACCATTGCATCTGGCGGGGTGTGGGCGGCGCCGCCGGTAACGGTTATGACCCAGGGAACGCCGCTCGCCAGTGACAATGGCGGTTTTGTCCAGCCAATCGATGTCGTCGTGGTGTTGGATGACTCAGGCAGCATGGCGACCTGCTGGCCCTGGCCGCGTGACGGCGGGCAACCGTTCTATCCCCCCTGCAACAACCGCAGCCCCAATCCGCCAAGCGACCCCGACAATCTTCGCTATAGCGCAGCGCGGCTGCTCTTGCAACTGGCCGCCGACAATGACCGTATCGCCGTGGTGCGCTTTGACAGCACCGCCGAAGCCGTGGGCCAACTGGGGAGCCTTCAACCCGTGGGGCCGACGGATGACCGCCGGCGGCTGGCCGATTCGTTGAACCCGCCCACCGACTATCTGCGCCGCGGTTACACTCGCATCGACTTGGGGCTGCAAGCGGCCGCCGAGCGGCTGGCGACGGCGCGCGAGCCTGGCCGCAACCAATTCGTGTTGTTGCTTACTGACGGGGAACCTAGCAGCCCAGAAGGTTTTGGCCGTCAGGGTGACGCCATTCGCGCCCAGGTCGCCACGCTGCGCGACGCCGGCGTCCTCATCTTTCCCGTGGTGCTCTGCAACCCAAACGCTGGTTGCG
Source organism: Caldilineaceae bacterium (assembly GCA_023384495.1). Taxonomy (GTDB): domain Bacteria; phylum Chloroflexota; class Anaerolineae; order Caldilineales; family Caldilineaceae; genus CFX5. The sequence goes on along the minus strand of JAHDWG010000328.1, from coordinate 4,876 downwards.
CCAGCGAGTTCCTCACCGAGGAGCTCCCCGAATTGGGCGCCCGCCAAGCAACAACGCCGCAAGAACTGTTGCTGGTCTTCAGCGAAATCTTTTCCGAGATGAAGCCCGACCTCTCGATCATCACCGGGCGCAACGGCGGCGCGATCCAGTTGACGACACGCGCCGCACATGGCGTGCGCCACCTTGCCTTTGTGGCCGCCCGTGACACCTTGATTGGCGTCCGCCGCGACGACGAAACCGTGCTCGTACAGGGCGCGCTCAATGACCCGCTGATCGACATCTATGCCGCCAATGGTGAATCGCCAATGCCAGGCCGCTGGATTGCAGAGATGAATGATTCAGGCGGCTTTGCCGTCGTGCGCAGCGATAGCTACCCCCAATTGCTCAACCCACCACCCAGCCTGGCCAACAGTGCGGCATCCGTCCGCTACTTCCCTGCAGGCAAGCCCCTGTTGCTGATTGCCCGCAGTGGGGGGCCGGGCATGGACGAGCCACTGCTCTATGATGGCAAGACGCCCTTGCAGCCCTTTGCCCAAACGGAACTAAAGACGCTGCTCGTGAACAACGCGCCAGCCACGGTAAGCCTACAACTGGGCGATGACCAAGCGCCACTCCAGCTGGTGCGGACGTTCCGGCTTGAGGCGCGCACCGATCTGCCGCGCGCCGAGGTCTTCTCGCCGAGCCTGCGCGGCGCGGGCCTCCTGCCCGATGGTCATGCCGACCTTCAGGTTGGTTTTGGCAGCGGCGTCGAGGTGGAGAATCTGGCCGCCAGCGTCTTTGTCACCGATGAATCCAACGATGACGCGGGTCAGGGCCAGCTTGTCTTCCAGGCCACCATGTCGTGCAGCGAACGGCTCTGTCGCAACGACGACTTCATCCCCGGCGATGGCCGTTCCTATGAGGTGACCTATGTGGTGCAGGCGGTCAAAGATGGCGTGCGCTTTAGCGATTGGGCGCAGGCTGAACTCGAACTCAAACCCGCGATCCAGATCGTGGGGCTGCCGGCGCAGCTCGATCTGGCGCAGATGCCCGAAGAGGGCTGGCCGGTGGAGATTGTCGCCGGGACCACCGAACCGATTGGCCGCCTGATTGGCGTGATTGACCTCCGCCGAGCAGACAACGAAGAGACCGCGCCGGGTGTTCGATTGCGCTTTGACGAAGAGGTGCCCGACACGGGCGCGGCTTCCGCCATGCTGCGGGTGGATGGGCTGGATGGGCTGCGCCCCGGTGACTATGTGGGCGAGTTGACCTTCCGCGTCACCCGACCTAACGGGCAGCCCATGGATGTGGCGATCCGCCCGGCGCCGGCGCTGCCGGTCAGCTTGCGCGTCGCACGCCCATTGGCGCTGGTGGATATCCAACTGGTCGATTTTGGCGAATTGCTCTTTAACACATCGCCGAATTTTCGGCTTGATGAAGATATACTCATCCCCGTCAACTTTTTGGGTAAGCGGTTCCGCATCACGGCGACGTTGCAGGCGAGCACTTGCGCCGACTTGACGCTGACCAGCGGTGATGTCCGAGAGGGGGACGGCGAAACGGGGCTGCCGCTGCGGCTGAACAGCCGTGGCCCGGTGGCGCCCACCACGTGCAGCGGGGTGATTCGCTTCAGCGGCCCCGACGGTGACCATGACGTGTTTCCCCAGCAGGTAGACTGGCAGGTGCGCATCGACGATGTGGAATGGTCTCTGGTGGGTGGCGACCTTGACTTGGGCGACCTGCAAGACGCCGGCAGCCGGGTAGAGGCGATGCTCGACGTGCGTTTCACGGGCAAGGTTCCCTTCCAGGTGCAGATGATGGGGCTGGCGGCAGAGGGCAACGGCGACGACGGGCCGGTGACGCTGACACCAGCCGATCTGGAAATGGCGCCGGTGGAGGTTCGCGGCCCACCCGATGCGAACGGGGTCTACGCCGTGCCTGTGACATTGACGCTCAACCGCGCCTTGCCCCGCGACTGGCTGCGCAGCGACTTTTTTGCAGGCAAGCTAACCCTGGGTGTGGTGGGGCTGCCCGGTAAGACGCAGAATGTCAACTTCACCTTCCGCAGCCCTGGGGTGACCCAGCGTTATATCTCGCCGTATGTTGCGCCCATCTATGCGCGGTTGCCGTGGGCGCTCTGCGCCTGGCCGCTGACCCTCTTTTTGTTGCTCGTGGCCGTCGCCCGGATACGAGGGCGGGGCATCGATGAGGTGGAGATTGATGAAGCCGCGGTGGCGCCCTCGCCACCCCTTGCGCCAACGCCGGTGGCGGAATTGGGCGGCGCAGCCGGGGCCGCCTTTGCCAACCCAACCTCGTTGGAGAATGTCTGGGGCAATGCGGACTGGGGTGGCGAGTTGACAGAGAGTGAGCGCGCATCCGTCGCTGAGCCGCCCGCTGGCGCCAATCAGAGCGGCAACGACCCTTGGCGGTCAAGCTGGTAGGCTTGGTCATATTGAAGTTTCCGATTATAATGAGTTGATGATGAATAACGGTCACTCGCAGTTTGAAAAACCGACCATCTATCCAACTATGGTGGTTGGGGTGGGCGGCATGGGCACCAATACGGTGCGCGCCGTCAAACGCCGCTTTCGCAACGTGTGGGGGGGGCATCACCCGCCCAATGCCCCACAGAGCGCTTCCGACGCGCTGCCCGGCATGATCCAACTGCTGGCGCTCGACACTGAACCACTGGTCAATCGGCTGGATCAGGAGCCTCTCTTTGCCGATGAATTTTGCTACATGGGCAAGTTTGACGCCACACGTCTGGTCGCCAATTTGGATCAACACCCCGAGATCGCCCGCTGGTGGAACTACCCATCGATCCCGCTGGGCTATATTCACAATGGCGCCAAACAGTTGCGCCCGATTGGCCGGCTCTGTTTCTTCCGCAACTATGTCAATTTCAAACAGAGCCTGGAGACCAAGCTCGCCAACCTCGATAAGATTCGCGACATGGAAGTGGCGCAAAACCGAGGCTTCCCCGTGGTGGGCAACTACCAGCTGATCTATGTGGTCAGCAGCCTCTGCGGCGGCACTGGCTCTGGCATGTTTATGGATGTTGCGCACCGGATTCGCGCCCAGGTGCGCAACAATGCGCGCGTGGTCGGCATCTTCTTCCTGCCCGACGTGCTCGAAGCCGAGATCTCCAGCGACCTCCAACGCCGCCGCATTCGCGCCAACGCCTACGCCGCGCTCAAAGAGCTCAACTATTTCCAAGAGACGCAGCAATTCCGCACGCTCTACCCCAGCGAACAGCGCGAACTGCCCGATGCGCCCTATGCGCCGTTCGACTTTATCTTTTTGGTGGGGCGCACCAACCGCAACGGCAACAGCCTGGCCCGCAAATCCGACGCCGAACAGATGGCTGCCCACCTGATCCAACTGACGGCCATCAGCCACCTGAGCAGCGAAATTCTAGGGCTGGAGGTCAATGTGGTGCGCGAGCGCCTGTTCGACCTCAACGGCGCCGCGGGCGAAGTAGTGAGCCAGCGCTCGCCCACGGCACAGCCAGAGGCCCATCAGAATGGCGCCTCCAAGGGTCACTTTCTTGTCTACAGCGGTTTTGCGGCGTCGGCGCTGGTCGCCCCGCACGAGATTCTGGTTGAGTTCTGGCAGCGCGCCTTTGTGGCCGATCTGGTGCGCCGCTTTGCCGCCGGCCCAAGCCTCAGCGACCCGCGCGTCGCGCTGCCCGAGACGGATCATCAGCGCATCCTCACGCTGTGGCAGGGGTTGCTGACGCAGTTGCTGGCGCGCTACGCTGCGCTCGACAATGACCGCCTCGAGGTGTTACGCGACGAAATCGAAGAACAGCGCGGGGTGTGGCATAGCTTCTGGGAGCCGGTCACGCAGGCCATGCAACAGGCGCTGCTTGACACGGGCATCCGCGGGGCGCTGGCGCTCTGTGATCTGCTTGGCCCGGCCAATGCCGCCGCGGCCCCACCTGAATCATTGGTCCGCCATCGACTCTTTCAGGTCAATGGTCTACCCATCAACGAAGAACAACGGACGACCTGGCGCAAGGTCTTGGCCCAACAAGGCGGCTGGCAGGAGCAAGTTCAACAGCTCGGCAGTGGGATGGGCGAGCTGCTGCTCATGGCCGTCAACCCGCGCCAGGCGCGCGACCGGGCGCATGAAATGGCCACACGCCGGGCGCGCGCCCGGCTCTACCAGCGCCGCGACGCGGTCGAACAGACGTTGGTCGCCCAGTTGGGCAAACAGGCCACCCTGCTGCGCGAGGCGCTGCGCAGCCAGATCAATGCGTGTGCGTTGGCGTTGGCGCGCGCCAATCAAGAGGCCAGCCGGCTGGCCGACCGCATCGACCCTCGCCTTTCGGATGGCCATGCCAGCACGAGCACCTACTATGAGCTGGAAACAGGCGCGGTAGGGCGCGACTATCTGCAATTCTTTTATCGGCGGGCCAGCGGGGCGGTAACATCCGCCGACTGGAAAAGCGCACTCAGCCCCCTTTTCGGCCAGTTACTCAGCGACCTGACAACGGTCAGCGCCGATGCGATGCTGGGTCAATTTGCGGCCAGTGTCGCCGAAAATGATCCCCTGCTGGAACGCGTGCAGCGCGTGGTGGACATCAACCATATCATTACCATCCAGCATAGCGAAGAGATGGCGCGCATCCGCCAGCGACCCGACAACCGCATCCATCAGTGGCTCGACCGCCTCAACCCCTATATTCGCTGGGACGCTGACCGCTATAGCTTTCACGAATCGAACCTGGAGCATATCCGGCTGGCCGCGATTCCCATGAAGCGCAGCGAAGACGCCCATTTTACGGCGGCGACGGTCGGCCAGGAGGACATCCGCTGGATTCCCACAGGCGACTCCATGCGCATGGACGCGGTTTGGATCGTCCACGGGCTGCCCATTACGTTGCTCGACCGCA
>JAHDWG010000327.1 GCA_023384495.1 Caldilineaceae bacterium | reverse complement strand
AAAATCTGCCCGAACGGCACCGCAGCCTGCGCGCCGTGCTGGAGCAAACCTGGGCCATGTTGAGTCCCGCCGAAGCCGCTGTCGCCCGGCGGCTGGCGCTCTTTCAGGGTGGCTTTGACCAGGAGGCCGCCGAAGAGGTCGCCGCCGCCACGCTGTTGACGCTGGCCAGGCTGGTGGAAAAGGCGCTGCTGCGGGCGACTGCCACCGGTCGCTACCAGATGCACGAACTGTTGCGCCAGTTCGCCGCCGAACAACTGGCCGCCGACCCGGCCGAGCAAAGCGCGACCCGCGGCCGCCACGCTGCCTACTTCCTGGCCTATCTGACTCAGCGGGAGCCCCTGCTGATGGGCAAGGAACAGTCGCACGCCCTGGCTGAGATCGGGGCTGAGATCGCCAACATCCTGGCCGGCTGGCAACAGGCCGTTGCCCACCTGGACCTAGCCGCGCTCGAACCGGCGGTGGATGCGCTCTATCGCTACTACTGGATCCACGGCCGCGCCCAGGAGGGGGTGGAATTGTTGGCCCAGGCGGTTGCCCGGCTCAGCGCCATCGACGAGCACCCTGCTTTGCACCAGATCGAGCTGGTGCGCGCCAGGCTGGACCTTCGCCAGGGCATGTTCCATTACTTTCTGGGCGATTATGATGCTGCCATCGATCATCTCGCAGCAGCGCAACACCGGGCGCAGAGCCTCGACCGCAAGCTGGAAGTGGCGATGGCGCTCAACATGTTGGGGGTGATCGCCGGCATCCAGGGCAAGGTGGCGCTCGCCCGCCAACAACTGGAGCAGAGCCTGACCCTCTTTCGCACAGTCGGCCATCGAGATGGGGTGGCCGATACATTGCATGAGTTGGCGCAACTCTGCTCGCATACGGGAGAATTTGCCCGTGGAAAAATCCTGGCCGCCGAAAGTCTGACCATCAGCCGCCAGCTTGAGCGCCCGGATTGGATCGCCAACGCGCTCGATGCGCTGGGGTGGGCGACCTTTTGTCTGGGTGACTATGATGCGGCGACCGCTTACTATCAAGAAAGCCTGGCCACCTTCGAGCAGAGCGACCATCAACTGGGCAAGGCGCTGGCGTTGGGCGGGCTGGCGCTGATCGCCTGGGCACAGGGCCGTCTGGACCAGGCCCGCAGCCATGCCGAACAGAGCCTGGCGATCTGCCGGGCGGTCAAGCACCGGCTTCATAGCGCCACGCGCCTCACCATGCTGGCGGTGATCGCTCATGAGCAAGGCGAACTTGCGGATGCGCGCCGGTGGGGGCAAGAGGGGCTGGAGTTGATCCAGACGGTGGGGAGCCCGGTCTTTCGTGCATATAACCTCGCGCTACTGGCGACGGCTGCCAATGAGGATAAAGACCTGTCGCCCCGGCGACGCTATCTGATCGAACTCCTGCGCAACACGGCAGCGTTTGACTTGCTGCCTTCACTGACAATGTTGCTCTACCAACTGGCGTGTCTCCTCGTCGAGGAGAGCGAACTCCCCCAGCCAACCCCAGCCAGGCCAGTGCAACGGCTGGCTCAGGCGTGCGAATTACTGGCAGTGGTGCAACAGCATCCGAGCTGCTGGCGGGCGTTCCGTGACCGGGCGGCGCAACTCGAACAACGCATCCTCGCTGGCCTACCACCAACTGAGGCGGCAACCGTTTTGTCTGATAGACCGAGGACACTGGATAACATTGTGAAAGAGATCCTGGCGCAGGAGGGGGCCGAACAGCTACGCCCGGCGACGTTGGCCGACCTGCCCCAGATCATTGCGCTGGACCAGGCCATCTTTGGCCCGTACGGTGCGGACGAAGACCCGGCGGTCATCCGCGCCCGGCTGGAGGTATTCCCAGCCGGCTGTATCGTGCTGGAGGAACGGACAGAGGAGGGTGAGCCGGGTGCGATTCTGGGCTATCTGACCACCGAGAAGTGGGCGACGCCACGCGAGCCGGCGCTGGATGAGGACCCGCACACGACCCATGCACCGCACGGCCGCATTTTGAACATCACGACGCTGGCCGTCCATCCGGCGCACCAGAACCGGGGCCTTGGTCAGCGCCTGCTCGACGAGGCGATCGCCATTGCCCGGCGCGAAGGTTGCGAACAGATCATCTTGGAGACGGCGCACGCAGAGCGCTTTTATCTCCGCCACGGCTTTGCCAAGCTCGGCGAACGCCAGCAGCGAGGGATCATACTGCACGTCATGCAACGGTCGCTGGGATCGGGTGTGTACAGGTGACGGTCACTTCAAAAGTGACTGTCACCCCGGGCAAAATTCATTCACATCACGGGTAAGGGATCATCTATGAGCAAACCAACTATCGCCGTCATTGGCGGCACCGGCGCGGAAGGGTCCGGCCTGGCCGTCCGTTGGGCCGCGGCCGGCTACCCTATTCTCATCGGCAGCCGCAGCGCCGAGAAAGCGGCAACTGCCGCGACTGAACAGAGCGCCCTCTTGCCCCCCGGTAGCGCGGCGATCACCGGCGCCGGCAATGCCGAGGCTGCCGCAGCCGGCGAGGTCATCGTCCTCAGCGTGCCGTATGACGCCCAGGCCGCCACCATCGACCAGATCAGAGCGGGCAGCCAGGGCAAGATTGTGGTCAGTGTTGTGGCGCCGCTCAAACCGCCGCGGGTATCAACCGTCTGGCGCCCGCCCGGCGGTTCCGCCGCCGAGGAGGCGCAGGCCCAACTCGGTGACGGCGTGCGCGTGGTGGCCGCCTTTCAGAATATTTCGGCTGAGCATTTGAAAGATCTGGCGTGGGAGCCTGACAGTGATGTATTGGTGACGGGCGATGATAAAGAGGCCAAACAATTGACCATTGGACTGGCTAATGCGGCTGGCTTCTATGGAATTGACGCCGGCCCGCTGGCCAATTCGTCGGTGGTCGAAGGGTTGACCGCGGTGCTGATCGGCATCAACATCCGCCACAAGGTGAAGGGGAGCGGGGTGCGCATCACAGGCATCCCCCGTATTGGGCGCTGAATGCGACGAGGATATATCAAACAGAAAGACGCCCGGCATGACACAGAATTCTGTGTCATGCCAGACATCTCTTTATGCAGCCCTTACGCTGCTGTGGCAATTGCCTACACGTTTAGCCGGTAACCGGCAGGTTGGCAATTTCGAGATTCGCCGTCATGTAGGCGCTGCTCACCCAGCCGAGCCGGCCATCCGCCAGACGGATCTGCAGCCAGAAGCCATTGAGGTCGCGGCCCTCGAGCACCACGCTTTCACCCAATGGCAAGGCGGTGAATGCGCCGAACTCAAGGCCAGGCCCAGAGCGAACATTGAGCAGCGGTACCTCGACCACCGTCCCCAATGCCAGACCACCGACCGCCGGGGCCTCGGCCACAGGCAGGGCCGCCTCTACCGCCGGTGTCTCCGGCGCCGTCACGGGCAGGTTGGCGATGTCCAGGTTGGCCGTCATGAACGTGCTGCTCACCCAGCCAAGCCGGCCATCCGCCAGGCGCACCTGAAGCCAGGCGCCATCAACGTTGCGGCCTTCCAACACGACATTGCTGCCCAGCGGCAACATGCTCATGATGGTGAACTCCAGCCCCGGCCCGGTGCGCACGTTGAGATTCGTGGCATCGACCACCGTGCCCTGCGCCAGGCCACCAACACCAGGCGCCAGCGCCTCTGTCGCAGGCGGCGCCTCGACGACGGCCTCGGTTGTGGCCGTTGGTAGGGTGGCCAAATCCAGGGTGGTGGTGATCACCGTGCGGGCGACCCAGCCCAATCTGCCATCCGGCACACGGACCTGAAGCCAGGCGCCATCGGCGGTGCGGCCCTGGAGCACAAAGGTCTGATCCACGGGCAGGGTTACCAGCACCGGGAAGTTCAGCCCGGGCCCGGTGCGTACGATCAGGTTGCCAAATGACCGGAGCGGTGCGCCGACAGCGGTATCGCCAGTCCAGGTTACGACGGGCGCAGTTACCGCCACCGTCTGCGGTGTTTCATCCACAACGGGCAGATTGACCAGCATGAAGTCACTGAGGACAAACTGGCTGCTGATCCAACCAACCCGACCATCGCTGAGCCGCGCCTGTAGCCAGGCGCCAACCCGGTCTCGGCCGAGCAGTTCAACGCTTTGGCCGAGTGGAATGGTGGTAAATGCGGGGAATTGCTGACCTGGGCCGCTGCGTACATTGAGCGTAGCGGCGTCCGCCACGACACCGGTGAAACCATCACCGGATGCGCCAGTGGCTGTCTCCTCTGTAAGTGTTGTGGGGGGCGGTTCTCCGGCTGGCGTGTCGCCCTCCTGCGCTGTGACCGGCGCCATGATCGCCAGTACGAGCGCCAGGGTGATCAGCATCACCAGGGTTGACCGCACATATCTTGTTAGACCACTCATCGCGAGATTCCCTCCAAAGAAGAAATCAGCCCGGCAAGTAGTCTGCTTACCTCGAACTGGAGACTCCTGTTCTATGCAACTAAGTTTTGAAACCTGTTGACAGACGTTGCCTGTTGACAGACGTTAATTGGGTGAAACAGACGGCCGGGCCGATTGAACCATCCGTCCTATTGACATAATACGTGAGCAGTCGCTCTTCATCTATAAGCCGCGTTACAAATATTCGTCCTGTGAACCGGCGCGGGTAGCACCGTAGGAAACCGTGGAGCGCGAAGCACCCCGTTGTTCCGTCCACGTGATCCTGCGGCGCCACCTCAGCGTGTCACCAGCGGCAGAAACGCATCGTTGACCCCACGCGGGACTGTGGGGGCGATGGTTGGCGTGGCCGTGGGCGTTTGGACTGGCGTGGCCGTGGGCTCAGCCGTTGTGCGCGCCTGGCCCGAATCGGGGTCGAGCATGAGCGATGAGACATCCACCGCCTCGAAATCCTCCCCGCGCACCTGGCGTAGCTCGCGCAGCACGCTGTTGTTCCACCGTTCGTCGGGCGCCCCGGAGATGTACCAGGCCGAACCGTTGTCGGCCAAGAGGATGCCGTACTTCTGCATCGCGCGCAGGATCACCTGCACCTCGGGCGAAAATCCGCTCAGGTCATAGTCCGCTTTGAGCCGAAAGCGCTGCCCCATGGGCGGATATTCGACGCCGGTGCGGCTTGATGCGTAGTGGCGCGCCGGCCAGACATAGGCGCGGCGCGTCTGCGGCGCCGTGAAGCGGATGGCGTGGTTGATCGCGCCGGCGGCCACCTCGTCATAGCGCACCAGCCCCGGCAAGATCGGCAGCCCGGCCGCGTCCGCTGATGTCCACCCGTCGGGGCGCAGGGCGTGAGAGGCAAGGTCGAAGATTGCGCCCGACCCGGCTTCCCAGCCACCCCCCGACTGCGGATAGGCCGCGTACAACTCGTAGAGCACACAGGCGTCGCGGTCGAGCACGAGGATGTGGCGGTCGCCGCTTGCATCCGGCCCACCCTCGATGGGCGCGTCGGGCGGGATGGGATAGGGGCCCGGGTCGCTTTCATCGGCATAGGTGAAGCTGACCGGCGCGCGCGGCTGATCGCCCGCCACGGTCACAAACGGGATGCCGATGGGGCCGCCTTCCCACAGCCCCGAACCAAAATCGGGGTGAAGCGTGCGCGATGCGCCGATGGTGGCCACATAGGCCGCCGAATTCGGGTCCACCGGCAGCGAGTCGATGGGCGTGTTCCAGATGTTGTCCGGCGGAAAGAGGGCGCAGCCGTCGATCTGGGGCGGAGTGGCCCCGGCGCGCACATCGCGCCCCACCACGGGCCAGATGAGCAGAATGGAGAGAAGAACAAGGATTCGGCGCGTCATGGATGGAGGGTGGACGATGGACGATAGACAATGGACGAGTGATAGCGTGTGGCATACGATACATCATCTGGCGGCGTCGTGATGGGCAACCGCCCGGCATTTGCGCGCCGGGCAGCATACGGATCGGCCACGGGGCGTGACTGATGTGGGCGCCGAAGCCAGTGATGAATGTCACGCGCCGCGGGGCTTATGCGTTACCCAGCCCTTTTCAAAGAGGCGCCTGGCGTCTTCGCCCCTTTGCGGCTGTTAGACCGTAAACAGCGGCCCCACTCCCTCCAGGATGGCGTCGAGCTCGGCATTGTCGGCGGCGTCGAGGCGCGCATTGGGGGCGCGGCTAACGGCGGTGGCGATCACGCCCCGCCGGTGGAGCACGGCTTTGTAGACCGCCACACCGTAGAGCCGCTCGTAGTTGATCAGCGGCAGCAGTTGGTTGAAGATCTGCCGCGCCCCCACCTCGTCGCCCGCTTCGAGCCGGTTCCAGATGGCGACATGGACATCGGTGGCCTGGGAAGCGGGCATGTTGCCGCAGGCGCCGCGGCGCACTTCGTCGAGAAAATAGACGCCGCCTTGCCCCCCAAAGACGCCTTTGCACGCGTCACCCGCAGCGGCAAGCGTCTCGCTGATGCGCCGCGGTTCGGGCAACGTCTCCTCTTTGATGTAATCCACACCAGGCAGCTCGCGGCACATGCGGGCCACCAGCGCCGAACTCATGGGCGTGCCCACGGGGCCGATATAGTTCTGAATCATGATTGGGATGTCGAGGTGTTCGGCCAGCGCTTTGTAATAGGCGTAACAGCCGTCGGCGTCGGGGTGGAGCACATGGGGCGGCATGGCCATGACGCCGTCGGCGCCGAGCTGCTGCGCAAACTGGCTCAGCGCCACTGCCGGTCGCCAGTGTCCCGACGTGGTGGCCGCGATGACGGGGACCTGGCCGCCCGCCTCGCCCACCACAATTTCCAGCCAGCGCCTCCGTTCGTCGTCCGAAAGCGTGGTGAATTCACCGGCATTGGCCGGGCCGACTAACCCGTGGGCGCCGGCGTCAATAGAGAAGCGCACCTGACGGCGCAAGCTCTCTTCATCCAATTCATAGCCGTTGGTGAACGGCGTGACGACGATCACAAAGATGCCGCGCCAGTATGCGTGCATGGGCCACCTCCCAGTCTGCGATGCTTTTCATGCGAATTCTGAATGATTCTACCGTGTATGGGCGTAAAGCCGCAAAGCCGCGCAAATCTATAGCGACCTAACCAGGCGCATCCAAGTTGTAGGGCAAACATCCACGGCACAGGCGAGTGAATTTCGGCAAGCCGGAAGAATCTGTCGCCTGTGCCGGGGACATTGATCAGTTCGCCCTATTTTTCCGATGCACCCGACCTAACCGGCACACTGGCGCAGGGGCTGGTTTGATGCTATGATGTAGACATTATGGCGCGCTATCCGGTCGATCCGCCCCAACAGCGTTCACCCTGGTTGATCACAGCCGTGCTCTTCTTGCTGGTGCTGTTCACCACGGCCGCGCTTTGGGTATTTTCGGGGGGGAATTGGGGTTTACGCCTTCTGGCTACGCCTACGGCCACGGCTACGCCACGCGCCCCGGCCACGGCAACCGTCGACTTTCGCGCCACCCAGATCGCCGAAGACGCTGCAACCCAGATTGCCTTTGCCGCGGTAATGACGCTCCAGACGCCCAGCATCGAGTATGTGCCGGTGATCATGGGAGGGCCTGACACCACCGCCACGGCGATCAGCCTGAACCTTGTCCCAATCGGCGGCGGAGATGATATTGTGCCCCAAGTGACGCCCACGCCAGACCCGAACGCGCCACCCACCCCCGGCCCGCCCAATGTGGAACTTCCACCGGGCGATGGCGACGGGGGAGAGGACGCCGCGCAGGAGACGCCGCCCGAACTGCCGGAAGTGCTCGAAACCGAGACGCCGACCCCCACGGAAACACCATTTGTGTTTGAAACCGAAACGCCGACGGTGACGCCGTTCCCCACCGTCTATCAGGTGGAAAGTTTGCGCGCCCGGATCCGCGCCGCCGCCACCCCCACCACCATCTGGCTGCGCCTGGCGCCGCTCAACACGCACACGCCGGTGGCCACCCTCGCGCCGGGCGCCGAAGTGCGCCTGTTGGGCCGCGACGGCGCCGGCGAGTGGGTCTATCTTTGCTGTGTCAACAACAACGAGCCGCGCTGGATCCGGCAGGCCTTTGCGCCCCCGGTGGATAACACGCTGCCGGGTACGCCGCCGCCGAGCGCAACGCCCAATGACGTGCGCTGGCTGCCGACTCAACCGTGGCCGGGCAACTTCCCCCAACCCGGAGTGGCCACACCCATCCCGCCCGACGATCATCCCCACTTCCGGCGCGACCCCACCAACGCCGGCCGCGTGGCGACGGGGTTTAGCGGCAACCTGGTCAGCCGCTGGCCGATCCCTGCGCGCACGACGCAGCGCATCACGACCGCCCCCGTTGTGGCCGGCCAATATGTGATTGTCGCCAGCGGTGACGGCGATCTCTATGGCTTTGACCGCACCATCGGCAACCAGATCTGGAAATTCACAGTAGGAACGACCGTCTCTCAACCACCTATTGTGGTGGACAACATCCTCTATTTTGCCGACGATGGAGGGCGAGCCGTCGCCATCTTTATCGGCGCCGGCGGGCCACAGTGGACCACCAATCTCTCCATTCCCAGCGTGGCGGCGAATGCCTGGGCTGTGACCGGGTTTGTGGCGGTGGGCGATTATCTCTTGATCGGCGTCCGCAATGGCAATGACACGAACAACTATCAGATCGTGCAGATGTTCCGCAACGGCGGCGGCGCCTCGCGCCCCTTCGATGTCGGCGCAGTCCCGCCCAAGGCGCTGGCCGTGGGCGGGCGGATGCTCTATGTGGTGGGCAATC
>JAHDWG010000326.1 GCA_023384495.1 Caldilineaceae bacterium | reverse complement strand
TGGATCGCGCAACGGGCCTGCCCATTCACCCTGCGGAAACGTTGAGCTTCCCGCAGGGTGAATGGGCAGGCCAAAGCACTCTTCAGAACACTCCCTAACTCACCTGATCCCTTCCTTCTTGAATCGCAACGTTCGTCTCCGATTCGATGCGGGCCAGTAGCTCCTCGAAGCTGATCTCGCCCCTGAGGGCCTGTTCCAGGTTCGTCTGATAGACGATGCCGGGCACCATGGGTTCGCCGCCAGCCAGATAGGGGTTGAACTGGATTGTGTCCCTGGTGTAGGGCTCTTCCGCCTGGATGGTCGCCCAAGTTAGGGACGACAGCGGCCCCTCTTTGGGGATCAGATCCCACAAGGAGGTCAAGCCGGGCAAGCCCCAGCCGGAGCGGGCGCGGTCCTGCGCCGGCTCTTTCCCCATGAACCACTCGAAGGCGGTCCAGGTGGCGTCCGGGTTCTTGGTGGAGCTGGTCGCAATGGCGCCGGCGGCAGTGATGCAGGGGTTCGAGCGGGCGCCGTACCAACTGAAACTGGGGTACATTTTGATCTTGCCATCAGCCAGCGCCGCCTGGAACTCTTCGCCGGGGTCGGCGACGCAGAAGCCGTGGAACCAGTAGCCGGTGCGCACAATGGCGAGGCGACCCCCGGTAAAGTCCGGGCCAAACCAGCCGGCCGGGCTCGGGTTGAGCGCGCTGGGCATCACGCCCTCATTGGCGAGGTCGAAGTAGAATTTGATCGCATTCACCACCGGCTCGTTGTCGACGACCTGGATCGCCGTAAAGTCGTCGGTGTAGAGTGAGCCACCGGCCGCCTTCGCCATGCTCATCCAGAAGCGGTCGATAAAACCCGTGGCGGTGTCAAAGCCAAAGGTCTTGGTCTGGTTACCCTCCCTCACTGTAACGGAGCGGGCAATGGCGTTGATGTCACCTTCCGACACTGGTTCGGTGAGGTCCGGCGCGTCCACACCGACGTCTTCGAAGACGGCCTCGTTGACCCAGATGAAGCCATCCGGCGCCCAGTCCTTGACCATGCCATAGAGCGAGCCTTGGCCGATGCTCAATGGATCCCCCGCCCGGTAGTAGTTGTTGACCGGCAGCATGTCATCCTCTTGCAACACGTCACTGGTCTCGAAGTAGGATTGCAGGTTCAGCAACATGCCGCGCCCCAGCAACTGGGGGATGTCCGGCGCCATCGAGCGCACCAGGTCGGGCGCCTCGCCGGCGGCGAACATGGCATAGAAGCGGGTGGGATCCACGTCGACGCGTGTGAGGTGGAGGGGGGCGTAGTTCTCGTTGAACTGCGTGATCAAGGGATCGGGGATCTCACCGGCGTGGTACATCATCACGAGTTCGGTGGCGGCGCTGGCGGGTGCAGCTGCTCCTGCGGAGGCCTGATCGCCAGCGGGTGCGCCGGCCGGGGCGCAAGCTGAGAGCGCCAAACCGACGCCCATCAATTTCAACAGATGACGCCGACTCAATTGGGCTGACAGTGTGGAATTCATCGTACTTGACTCCTCCAGTTGTTTAGAATGAGCAGACTCAGTGCTATCCTCGGCACTCACAGCGTTGTAGGGAGCGAAACAGAACTCAACTTCGTCGTGTAGAAAGTTAGGGAGTCCCAATTGGGGCGGTGAGACTCTCGCGCACGATCAACTCGGCAGGCACTAACATGTCTTGCAGAAAGGGTTCTGAGTTTTCAATAGCATGAATCACCAACTGGGCGACCAACTGGCCAAGACCCTGGCTTGGCTGGCGCACGCTGGCAAGCGGTGGGTCCAAAAACTGGCAAATGGGCAAATCATCATAACCCACGATGCTTACATCATCGGGGATGCGTCGATTCGCCTCGCGCACGGCGCGATAAGCCCCCGCTGCCATCCAATCGGTGTGACAAAAAAGGGCTGTGATTTCTGGGCAACTTGCCAGCAATCGGTGCGCAGCATCATATCCTGCCTCAAACGACCACTCTTGGCACTCCACAATATAATTCGAGGATAGGCTCAAATGATATTCTGCCAATGCCCGCCGCGCCCCTTCAATCCGGTCTGAGGCCGGAATCCACTCACTCGGGCCCACAATTTGCCCGATGGCGCGATGGCCCAATGACAGTAGATGGCGGATTGCCTGGTATGCCCCATCGACATTGTCCACATCGACATTGATGGCGCGTGGGTTATTCAGTTTGTGGGCGACCGTAACGATCGGAACATCGACGGCTAACTCCGGGTCCGCAAATCGTTTGGGGGTGAGCAGGCCGATCCCATCGACCTGGCGCGCTAGCATGTCGTCAATCAATTCACGCAGATCACTGGCACTGTCATTGGTGAAGCTCATCTGGCAGGCATAGCCCATGGCGCGTGCTTGCTTTTCCAAACCGGTGATGATCTGGGCGCGGAAGTAGTCGTTCAGCGGCAGCGTAATGATACCCAAGACATGGCTGCGCTGCGAGACCAGGCCGCGCGCAAGCCGATTGGGTTTATAGCCGAGGCGATGAATCGTCTCCCACACGTGTGCGCGTGTCGCTTCCGAAACATCAGGGCGCTGGTTGACAACACGCGAAACAGTCTGTGCGGAAACACCACTTGCCCTCGCCACATCATGGAGCGTGACCTGGGGCATAGAAATTAGGCTTACCTATAGCACAAGCAAGGTGGATTGAATATGGTCAGTTTTGGAACAAATGCAAGGGTTAAGCTGCAAGCCACGACCCAAACGGTAGTTGGCCGGGGAGCGCATCAACCTGGCATCTGTAACGCATTGACATTATCGTTAACGTTAACGGGAGTTAACGCAGATTATATAATACAAGCTTCATGTTGTCAACTACCACTTTTTTGAATTGGAGCGAAGAATTGTGAGGCGTAAGCCGACCAATACGCCCTTTGGCTATGGCGGCTTCGCCCGTTGCGCCGCTATGCTGGTGGCATCACATTCGCCAGAACGTTCGCAAAAAAGGAGACAAGAACATGAGCAGTTTGAAACAGACAACGATGGGCGCTTTCGTTCAGCCTCAGCAGCCGACTGCATCGACAGGCGCAACGCTGGCCCGGCGGGCCCTTCTGTTCTCGATACCCGTTGCCACGGCGCTGGTCATCTTCCGGCACCCGCCCGACCCAGCCACGGCCACCGACCTGGGCCACCATACCGGCCTGTACATCTGGATTCACGTTGGGTTGCTCTTTATGCTGCCGCTGCTGGGCATCCTCATCTGGACGTTGTTGCGTGGGATCGAGAACCGGGCGGCCACCATCGCCAGGGTGTTGCTGCCGGTGGCGCTGGTCTTCTACGCCGCATTTGATTCGCTGGTCGGCATTGTGGCCGGGCTGTTGGCCCACGAAGCGATGCACATGTCGGCGATGGTCAGCGTGGGTGCGGCGGCCCTGGCCGAGCGTTGGATGGAAATCCCCATGCCGCTGCCGGTCATCTCGACGATCGGTGTGGTCTCGTGGACGGTCGTCTTGCTGGCGGCGGCTGTGGCCCACCGGCAGGTTGGCTCTTCGTGGGTCGTCGTTGCTGGACTGGCCCTGGCCGGCCCCTTGTTTGGCTTTGGCCACCCGTTTATCACTGGCGTGATCGGCATGGCTGGTCTGCTGGCCGCCACAGTTGCCCTGGAATTGGGCGGGCGCGCTCAAACAACAGATTGACGATACGCCCCCTAATACGCCTTTTGACTGCTGCGTCTTCGCCCATCTGTCCCTTACGATTGAGCCAACATATCGGCCAAGTTGGGGGCCGGGTCATCAATAGGAAGCCCGGCCCCCTGAGCAAGAGGAGATTTATCATGCACCTGATCACACGCGACGAACTCAAGCAAAAGTTGGAAAACGGCGACAGCTTCAAGCTGGTGATGACCATGCACGAGATCGCCTTTCAGCAGGCGCACATTCCCGATTCCATCAACATCTATCGCCTGGAAGATGCGCTGATCCTGCTCCACCCGGATGACGACATCGTGGTCTATTGCACCCACGAGACATGCCGGGCCAGCGTTCTGGCCTATCGCCTCTTGGCAGAAAATGGCTACCGGCAGGTGCGGCGCTATGCCGGCGGTCTCAGCGACTGGAGCGCCGCTGGCTATCCGCTGGCAGGTCAGGTGGCCTTGTGAGACCTGCTGATTTGAGGGCAAAAGCTGAAACTCATTGGCGACGAAAGCGATCTTGAACCGGGTTAGGCCGCCGCAATAGGGGCCTCACCCGGCGAGCTATAACCAGATAGACAAGGAGGTAGAGGAAGTGAACTGGGTAATCAAACTGTTTGCGGCCATTGGCGTTGTGTTGACAGTTGTGTTGGTGATCGGCGTTGCACTAGACATTCGCGCATTTGACCCAACCAGCGGCGGCTACGAGCCACCGTACACGGCATTCACAGGAGAGCCAATCGACTGGGAGAACCTGGACCTGACCCAAACCGGCGTTGTCAAGCGGGGTTACGTGGTCAACGTTCATGTCAACGGCGCCACCGGGATGATCAGCTTTGAAATTTTCGGGCAGATGATCGACTATCGCCCGCTCTCGGACCGTGCGCTGGCGGTTCATCAACCACGCGAAGCCTTTATTCGGCTGGGATTTGATCCTGAATTTTGATGACCGATTGGTTTTTCGGCGCTGCTTGTTTTACAGTCTCTACAAGGCGTACCAGGGAGAACATTCACCTGATACACCTTGTCTTTATCTTCCATCAAACCCACGATCCCCAGGCAAGTTGGCCTTTGGCCGCAGCAGTCGGTACAACGTGCTCACCACCTCCCACCCGGCCATGACGAAGGCCACAACCATCGACGTTCGCACGATCCAATCGACCAGGACCGCTTCAGGAAAGCGAACAGTGGTCAAGATGGTGACGATAAGGGCAAAACCAGCCACGGTGAGGGCAAAGTCCAGCCAACGGGTGGTGGTGTTCCAGTGGCCACGGACCAACACGATCGCTTTGAGGGCAAATTCCGCCAGCCAGATCGTGGTAAACCAGGGAATAAAAGGCGCAAAGCGAGCCACGAAGAGCGCAGCCTGTTCCCAGCGCTCTGCCAACCATCCACCCGGTTCGGCCCAGCCGGGAATCAAGTTGACAAAAACGATAAATGCGGCCAGAAAGAACAGCTCGACGATCAGCTCGAACGGGTTCGCCCGACCTAGCCGGCTTCGGAGCGACGGCAGCTTTCTGGGGTCCCAATCAGGGATTTTTAGATCGACTCTGGTAAGGAACCTTTCCAGCACGACGAAAACGAGGGTTACGACGCCAAAGCCGAAAAAGAGCGCGTTGATGTAATTGCCGAGCGCGCCCGTGATCAATGCGCCGACGTCGGGCTGGTCGAGGGCCGCCAACGCCATCAGGAGCAGGTGAATCAGCGTGATGACAACGACAGCAACCCGCAACACCTGCTTATAATAGGGAAAGAGCTCAGGGCCGAGCAGATAGTTGCGAGCCCCGTAGCTTTGAGCCACCACATCGGGCCGCCCAAACTCTTTGAGGAGCTTTACCACTTCCTCCTGGTCCTCCCTGCTGGTAGCATCCAGTCCCCGTTCTTCGAGCGCGTCATAGAGCGCAGAGTGCAGTTCCAACTTTACATCTTCACCCGTCTGCTGGGGCAATTGTTGCCCCACTTCATCCACATAACGGTCAATCAACGTATCGTTACCCATTTTCCTCTCCGTTTTTGCCGGCAGCGACTGTGTGCAGCAGGTTGTTGACGGCCTCCTGCAGGTCGCGCCATTCGCGGCTCAGCGCGGCGAACACCTGCTGGCCCTCCTGGCTGATCTTGTAATACCGCCGCGGCCGTTTCTCATCGACGACGCGCCATTCGCTCTCCAGCAGGCCCTGCGCTTCAAGACGGCGCAGCAGCGGGTAGAGGGTGCCTTCGGGAATCTCCAAGCCTGCTTCGCTCAGTTGCTGTTTTAGCGAATAGCCGTACTCGGCTTCCTTCAACTGACTGAGCACGGCCAGCACCATCGCACCGCGCCGCAATTCAAGCTGGAGGGTTGCCAGTACGCTCGTCTCTTGCTCGTCATTCTTTATCATGCAGGGCATTATACTGTGCATCATACAGTAATATCAAATCGTGAGTAATATAGCTTATGCATTAGGTTGAGGGCGTATTGACGGAAGCAAGCCGGCGAATACGCCCTTCGGCTATGGCGGCTTCGTCTAGTAGACTGCTATCATCCGGCTACACGAGACCCAGATCATTGTCAATTGTGAACAGTGAATTGTGAATGGTTCATGATGAAACGTGCGTCACAATTGACAATGATGGCCCCTGCAGGGAAATAACATCGACAAACTTTTGTCGATCCAATTGCGTCAGCGCCTAATGAGTAACCGGCGTTGGCAGTTTCGAGCTTGGAGGAAGCGCGGAGTTCGTACGCATATGAGCGTACGAACTCCGCGTCGAGTAGGACTTTTTTGGTCAGGCACTGGCAGCGTTTCGGCGCAAGAATCAGGACGCAGATCGCCGGTTTTTACAGATTTTGTGCCTGCTCGATCCCAAAAATCCGTAAAAATCGGTGTCAATCTGTGTTCAAATCCCTGTCGCCAGCTTTCTGTGATCGCCTGTTCACACAGCGGAGTTGAAAGGAGTTTGCAATGGCCACCCAGTTTTCAGTCAAAGACGGCAAGCCCTGGAAAGCCCGCTTCTTCACCATCTGGGGGGGACAGGCCTTCTCGATCTTTGGCAGCCAGTTGGTTCAGTTTGCGCTGATCTGGCATTTGACCGTAACCACCGGTTCAGCGACCGTGCTTGCGACTGCCGTCCTGGTGGGGATGCTGCCCAATGTGCTCTTGGGGCCGCTGGTCGGCGCGCTGGTAGACCGTTGGGATCGCCGGCGGATCATGCTCGTCGCCGATGGGAGCATGGCCCTGGCCACGCTCATCCTGGCCCTGTTGTTTGCGCTGGATGCAGCGGCCACCTGGCACATTTACGCGGTGATGTTCATCCGCTCGCTGGCGGCCGCGTTCCACGGCAACGCCATGATCGCTTCGACTTCGTTGATGGCGCCGGTCGAACACCTGGCCCGCATCCAGGGGATCAACGAGATGCTCAACGGCGGCTTGAACGTGGTCGCCGCCCCCTTGAGCGCCCTGCTGCTCGAGGTGTTGTCTCTGCAGGGCATCCTGGCTATCGATGTGGTGACGGCCCTGCTCGCCATCGCGCCCCTCTTGCTGATCCGGATTCCACAGCCGGGACGTGCGGCACAAGCCCAGGCGCGATATGAGGCACAACCCTCCCTCTGGCAGGATTTCAAAGCGGGCGTGCGTTATTTGCTTGGCTGGCCTGGGCTGTTGATCATCAGCCTGATGACTGTGGGGATCAACTTTGTGCTCATGCCGGCCTTTTCGCTCCTCCCCCTTTTGATCAAGGACCACTTCGGCGGCGGGGCCATCCAGTTGGGCTGGGTGGAATCGGCCATGGGGGTTGGCATTGTCGCTGGCGGGGCGCTGTTGGGTGTTTGGGGTGGCTTTGAACGGCGGATCGCGACGTCGATGCTGGGGTTGATGGGGATGGGGGCTGGGGCTCTGGTGCTGGCGCTGGCGCCGCCCTGGGCCATGTTCCTGGCCGTCGCTGGCGCCTTTCTCTTTGGCATGATGAATCCGATGACCATGGGGCCATTTTTCGCCGTGATCCAATCCACCGTTGAAGCGGAGATGCAGGCCCGGGTCTTCTCACTGTTGCGCAGCGTCGGCACGGGAATGGCCCCACTCGGTTTGCTGATTGCCGGGCCGGTCGCTGACCTGGTGGGGATTCAGGCCTGGTTCCTGCTCGGTGGGATCATCTGCGTGATCATGGCCGTGTCCGGTCTGTTGATCCCAGCCGTGGTCAATATTGAAACGAGACGAAACTTCCTGACTGCGTTGAAGGTGGCGACATAACCACAATCAATACCGAACCAGGGGAAATACAATGACCGACATCTACCACATCCACATTAAAGGCCATTTGGACCCGGCGTGGGCCAGCGACTTCGACGGGATGACCCTGCACCACCTGGACAACGGCGTCACACGCTTATCCGGGCCCGTGGCCGACCAGGCAGCTCTGCACGGCATCCTGGCCCGCATCCGGGATCTGGGGGCGCCCTTGTTATCGGTGCAACAAGTTGGGACAAAGGGAGGAGACAATGAATGAACATGCACTGGCCGCGCTACGGGCCGATTTCGAACAACAAGCCGGTCGCTCGCTCGCTCTGCCCATCGCCGGGGCGACTGTCTGGTCGATTGCCGGTATTGCAGCCTTATTCCTGCCAGAGCGGCCAGCAACCTTCGTCTTGCTCTTTGGCTCTGGCGCTATTTTTCCCCTCGGGCTGGCCATTGCCAAAATCTTGAGGGAGAACCCTATTGATAACACCAATCCGCTGAGCCGCTTGATGGGGCTGTGTGTCCTGATGGTCAATCTGTTGTGGGCCTTGCACCTGACGCTGCTGTTCAATAACGCTAGCTATTTCCCGCTCAGTTTGGGCATCGGGTTGGGATTGCACTGGGTTGTCTTTTCCTGGATCATTGATCATCGCGTAGGTGTCATTCATGCCACTCTACGCACCACGCTGGCGACTGGGCTGTGGTGGCTCTTGCCCGCTCATCCCATCAGCGCCGTGGCCCTGGCGGTTGTCGCTGCCTACGGATGGTCGATCTACACGCTATCCCGCCGGCATCGGTGACTGCCCGGTGTGGCC
>JAHDWG010000325.1 GCA_023384495.1 Caldilineaceae bacterium | reverse complement strand
CCGGCCGGGGAGTTGGAGCCAAAGACGATGCGATCGGCGCCCACCTGGCCGCCGCGGGCGATGTTCTTGATGGTGATCGGCTCGGCCGCGGCGATGAGGGTGGTGCCGAGGTAGATGTTGGGGTTGTCGACTGCGGCCTGGACGGCCAGCCCAGTCCACTCGCGGTAGCCCATGTGATCCATGATGATGGGCACGTCGGGGTGGCGTTGGGCCAGCGCGCCGATGTAGGCCGGCGAGCAGCCGCTCAACTCCGAGCCAGAGTGAATCGTGGCGGGGATGCCCAGCGCTTTGGCGAGTTCCATGACTGGGTCCACACAAGGGGAGTCGATGCGATACCGGTGCGAGGCGGCCATGAGTTTGACTGTGCGGGCGCCGAGATCGACACAACGCTTCAGGTCTTCGGTTGCCAGCGGCCCCATGGTTGGGTTGACCAGACAGCCGGGCAGGATGCGCGACTGGCCTTTGGTGGCTGCTAGCAGATGGGCGTTGCCCGGGCGCGGGTCGGCCGGCACGCCACCCTGAAAGAGCACGCAGACATCGATGCCGGCCTCGTCCAGCGTGGCGAGCACGCCAGAGACCCCGTAGGGCTTGTCGTTGTAGTCGGCGGGCATGTAGGCTTCGAAATCGGCGACAAATTGGGGCATGGGTTCCTCCTTGAATGTGGGTTGTAGGAAGCTTGGATCATTAGTATACTTTCAGAATGGTGACGGACCAACTAAATCAACTCTTTCGGAATGCGTTAAAAGAAGTGTGGCAATTATGAAACTGAGCTGCCTCCCCGTCTCACTCTATCCTGACCTGACCGCCGGTACGCGAACCCTTGCTGACTGGTTCCGCTTCGCCGCCGAGCTTGGCCTCGACGGCGCCGATGTGAGTGTCGTCCACCTACCGGGGTACACAGCGGCGGATTTGCGCCCGGTCCGCAAACAGGCGGACGAGGCCGGTGTGCAGATCGCCATGCTTGTCACCTATGCTGATTTCACCCACCCCGACGCCGCCGAACGAGCCCGCCAGGTGGAGGAGATCAAGGCTTACTGCGATGTGGCCGCCGAACTGGGCGCTTCGTTTATGCGCGTCACCGCCGGGCAGAACCACCCCGGTCTGGAACGGGCGGCGGGGATCGAATGGGCGGTGGCCGGGCTGACTGCCTGTCTCGACAAGGCCGCCGCCACCGGCGTCACCCTCTGTTACGAAAACCACACCAAAGGGTACGCCTGGACCTACAACGACTTCTCGCAGCCGGCCGACCGTTTTCTCGAAATCGTCAAGCGCACCGAGGGCACCGGATTACGGCTGCTCTACGACACGGCCAACACACTCGGCGCCGGTGACGACCCGCTGTCCGTGCTCGAACAGGTCAAACACCGGGTGAGCGTGGTGCATGTCAACGACATCCGCCGCGCCGGTTATTTTGAGCCGTGTCTGCTGGGCACGGGTGTGGCGCCGGTGCGCGAGATCTTCCAGACGCTGGTGCAATCCGGCTTTGACGGCTGGGTCAGTGTCGAAGAAGCAAGCAAGAGCGGCGAAGAAGGGTTCCGCATCGCCATTCCCCGCGCCGAAGCGTTGTGGCAAGCAGCGGGTGGCGCACCCCGCGGGCAAACGTAAGAAAAGCAGGTTCACAGAGCTTGCCCAGAGAACGCCGAGAGAAGCGACCTTCACGCTGCCGCCGATGCCAGCCATGTCAACATCATGCGGATCTGCTGGGCATGGCCTGTGGTGCGATAGAAGGGGTCAACGTCCTGCCAGCCGGGGCCGGTGGGTGTTGCCTGTTCAAACGGTAGATCGACCAGCGCCACCACATCAACAGCGTCATCAATATCGTCAAGGTCTTGGGGCAGACCCTGTTTCAGGGCAGCGCGGCACTGTTGCTCCACCCGGTCGAAATAGGTGACATTGTCGTGCAAGAGTTGTGGGCCAATGGTCACCGGGGCGTGACAGTAGAGGGCTGTGGCCGGGTTGAGCGCCGCCAACTGCGCCAATGTCTCACGCATGACCGGCAAACCTTCCACTGTCCGCGCAAAGGGGAAGGGCAACTCGGCCGCGTCGGCGGCGAGCAGGGTGTTGATTTCGGGCAGGTAGATGGCAATGTGGTCCTCGGTGTGGCCGGGTGTGGGGAAGAGTTCCAACGTCAGGTCGCCCCCGTCGATGGTCAGGCTGCCGTCGAAGGAGAGGGTGGGTGGTACGAGGACTACGTCGCCAAAAATGGCCGGTTCCTTCTCCTGCCTCTCGTGCAGGTAGCCACTTGCCTCGGGGTGGCGGATGAGGTCAGCGCAACGCCGGCTGCCGAGGATCGGCGCCGGCCAGCGTGCGTCCGGCCCGGCAAACACCCCGTTTCCCCAGCAGTGGTCATAATCGGCGTGGGTGTTGACGACGAGCAGTTGCCGACCCTCATGCAAATAAGACTGTGCATAGCCAACCATCTGTGCGGCGGTCGCCGGGTTGATGACCGTATCCACCAATACAACATAGCGCCGGGTGATCACGATAAAGACATCCACCAGACGGCCGTTGCGGCAGACCAAAATCCGCTCGTCCCACCCCTGATTCGACGCCAGGATTAGTTCGTTGGTGTGGCGCATAAGCGTCCCGCCTTGCGTTCCAGATGGCTACCCTTTGATCCCAGTCAGGGCAATGCCACGGACAAAGTACTTTTGGCCGATGACAAAGGCGATCAGCACCGGCAACACGCTGATGACCACTCCGGCCATCATCACCGGCCAGTTGCCCATGCCCTGAAAGTCGGCGCGAAATTGGAGCAGGCCGATGGTCAAGGTCTTGAGATCCTTGCTCTGTAAGAAGATCAGCGGCCCCAGAAAATCGTTCCAACTGCCCATAAAGGTGAAGACGCCCAACGTGGCCAGTACTGGCTTGGCCAGCGGCATAAAAATCTGCGTGTAGATGCGGAAGAAGCTGCTACCGTCGATCTTGGCGGCGTCTTCGAGCTCCTGCGGCAGGGTCAGAAAAAACTGGCGGAAGAGAAAAGTGCCCCAGGCGCTGGCCAGCCCGGGGATGATCAACGGCCAAAAAGTGTTGACCAGCCCCAGTGCATTCATCATCACAAAGATCGGGATGATGGTGACATGGTGGGGGATCATCATCGTGCCGAGGTAGATCAGGAAGAGGACATTTCTGCCGGGGAACCGCATGCGCGCAAAGGTAAAACCGGCCAGTGAGCAGGTGAGCAGTTGACCCACCGTCACCAGCACGGCGATCACGAGCGAATTGAGAAACCAGCGCCCAAAGGGCACGGCGGTCATGGCTTTGGGATAGTTTTCCCAAACAAAGGGATCGGGGATCCACTCTGGTGGATAGACAAATACTTGCGCCAATTCTTTGAACGAAGTGCTCACCATCCAGACAAAGGGCAGCACCATCGCCACCGCGCCCACGCTCAACAAGATGTGTAGCACAATGCCGGTCAGATTCCGGCGTATGTGACCGGTATGCCAGGTCGTGGCGGTGGTCACCAATGGCTTGGGAACAGCCTGATCTGCTTGCACGCTCACCCTCCTGCGCTACTCTTCCCCAAAGACCCAGCGCGCTCGATAGGTCCATTGAAGGATGGTTAGTATGAAAAGTAAGGCAAACAGCACATAGGCAATCGCTGCCGCATACCCCATATTGAACCATTGAAAGCCATTCTGATAGAGATAATGGACCAAGACTGAGGTCGCCCGCGCCGGCCCACCTTGTGTGAGCACATAGATCTGGTCAAAGGCTTGAAAGGAACCGATCACCGACAAGACGATAATAAAAAACGTCGTCGGCGAGATCATCGGCAGCGTAATGCGCCAGAAACGCTGCCAGGCGTTGGCCCCGTCGATCTTGGCGCTCTCGTAGAACGATTCGGGCACGCCCTGGAGCGCGGCCAGGTAGAGCACGATGCTGTAGCCCACATTTTTCCAGATGCTCATCAGGATCACCGACGGCATCGCCCAGGTTCTGGAAAAGAGCCAGTTTGGTCCTTCGATGCCCACCACTTTGAGCAAGGAGTTGATCACCCCATATTGCGGCTGGTACATCCACTGCCAGACAAAGGAGACGGCCACCATGGACGTGACCACGGGCACAAAATAGAGCGCCCGGTAGCCGGTCATAAAACGCACTTTCTGGTTGAGACCCAGCGCAATCAGCAAGGCCAGCGCCGTCTGCAACGGGATCACACCTGCGGTATAGTAGAAGGTGTTGCCCATCACCTCGCGAAAGATCGGGTCAGCCGCCAGGTTCTGATAGTTGGCCAAACCGACAAATTCCATCGGACCGTGCAGCGTCCAGTTGTTCAAGCTGTAATAGAAGCTGGCAAAGACCGGGTAGATTGTAAAAATCATAAAGAGCGCCAGGTTGGGCAACAGGAACAAATAGGCCCACCTCGCCTCTTCCCAGCGCAAGCGGCTGAGTGATGGGAATCTGGGCACCGGGTCTCCTCCTTTGTGAATAGGAATGACAAGGGGACAGGATGTCAAGGTGGCGGGGAGACAAGACCGTCTGTATGAGTCTGTCGTGTCATCCTGCCATCCTGTCACTTCGTCATCCTGTCATCTCCACGACGCACTACGCGTTGATCGCCTCTTGGATGGCCTCATCGGCGCGCGTCTTGAGTGCTTCCAGCCCTTGGGGAATGGTGGCGTCGCCCAGCAGCACGTTCTGCATCTCCTCATTCATGATCGAGGCGATCTTTTGGTAGTTAGGCCAGAGCGAACCGGGCACCGCCACGTTCAGCTCATCCAAGACCACCTGGGCGCGGGTGGGTGGTTTGCCCTCGTTCTGCACCGGCGCCAGCCAGGCCGATTCAGAGACGGACTTGAGCGCCGGGATCGAATAGCCCGAAGCGCCGTAGACATTAGCCTGCCAATCCTCACCGGCGCAGATCCATTTCTGGATCTGCCAGGCGGCATCGGGCACTTGCGTTTTGGCGTACATCACATAGGTGCCGCCGTGGGTGATCGGGTGGTGGCCGGCCGGCCCGGCGGGGTAGCCCACCACATCCCACTCGAAGTCCTTGATCGCATCGCGGTTGCCGGGGATTTCCCACTGGCCGGAAGAGTAGATCGCCCCTTTGCCGATGACAAAGAGGTTGAGGTCGCTGGCCGCCTCAGGCGGTGGGGCCACCTGTTCGGTCTTGGTCAGGCCGACCAAAAACTCAAGCGTCGCTTCGGCTTCGGGGCCGACCAGCGTCCACTCGGTGCGCTCCTCGTTGATCATCTTGGCGCCGTTGCTCAAATACCAGGGCTCGACTGTCCAGTTGGCAATACCAGGGAAGCGGGCGAAACCCCAGCTCTCGTCGTCGGGATTGGTCAGACTCTTGGCGATGCTCACCATGTCGTCCCAGGTCCAACCATCGGCGGGTGCGGCAACGCCAGCCGCGTCGAGCAATGTCTTGTTGTAGAAGAAGATCATTACCGAAGCGTCATAGGGTAGGCCCCAGTGTTGGCCTTCAAAGGCGCAGCTTTGCATGATCGCATCGACCATGTCTTCAGGGCCCAGGTCGGGGTCGGCTTCCAAGAAGGGGGTGATACTGTTCAGATTGCCCAGGCGGAACCAGTCATACATATCAAACGAGCGCAGGTTGACCACATCGGGCAGCGTGTTCGAGGCCAACATGACGTTGAGGCGGTCGTAATAGCCCTCGGTCAAGTCTTCGTGGCTGATGTTGATCTCCGGGTGGGCGGCGGCAAACTTTTCCAACGAGGCAGCGATAAAGGGGGCCATCGTCGCCCCATGCGTGGTGAGCAGGCGAACGGTGGTTTGTTCGGCGGCGGGGGCGGCTGCCCCACCGGCGGCCGGGGCCGATCCAGATTGGGCGGGCGCACAGGCGGCGAGCACCGCAGCTGCGCTCGTGGCGGCCATTGCCTTTAAGAGGCTGCGGCGCGAAAGTGTTTGGGAATTCATCTTCGGTTTCTCCTTTGCAAATGGTCAAACAGAATGGAATGGGAGTCTGGGGAGACTTTGGCGCCAAATCGTATGAACTCAATGCCGTACACACCTGGGATCACCGCCATCCCTGGCGGCTCCCAGCTAATACACTGTAAAATCCAGGTCGAACTCAATGGCGTTGCAAAAGGCCGTGGCGCTTTGCGCAATCGCCAGTTTCTCCGCGTCGGTCAGCTCTTCGGCCCGAAACTGGCGCGCCAGAATGCTCTTTTCGCGCAATGAGGTGACCAGTTCGCGCAGGGGGCGATTGTCGCCGGCCTGCCGCGCCATGACCGGATACCAGTGGCGGCCAAAGGTCACATGCAGCCGCTCGTCCAGACAGTCGATTTCGCTTTGCTGGGCGCTCAGTGCATCGCCAAAGCGGTAAAAGGGTTCAACGCTGCCATGCTTGCGGGTAAAACTGCACGCCTCGGCCAACATCGTCAGCGAGCCAAACCACTCGGCAAAATCTTGCGTGCGTTTGGGGTGATAGGGCCATTTGAAGTCGCGGAAGGGGTCAAAACCCAGCTCGCGCAGCCGACGCATCCCCATCCGGCTGTGACGGCACTCATCCCACGTATGCCGGGCTAAGTCGAGATAGAACTCCAACGGCATGTTGCGCGCACCAAAAAAAAGCACACAAAGGTGGTCCACCGCGGCCCACTCGGTGGCATTGTGATAGACGATCTCGCGCAAGGTCAGGTGGACGGGCGCTTCCTCCTGATCAAAGGGGAAATGGTCCATGTACTGCATCTGCGGGTCGCCGATAAAGTGTTCGGGGGCCGGTTGCAGAGGTGCGCAGGCTGGGCTGACCGGTGGTGGCGCGGCGGGTCGCGGCTCGTTGCCGAAGATGCCGCCGATTTCGGCCAGCAGCGCCCGCACATAGCTGCGCCACTCGCGTACCCGGCGGCCGGTGGCGAGATCGAGACGGCTTTCGAGCAGGGCTGTGTTGGCCCAGTCGATCTGTTCGCGCACTTCGGGGATAATCCCACGTAGTTCGTAGATGGTGGGGGCGTCGTAGAGTGGGTCGCAGGCGTGCAGATAATCTTCCAACGCAATCAGCAGGGTGCGCTTGACCTCAAAGTAGAAACCCGCGAGGAAGCAATGATGGTCATCGGCTGCGCCCAGCCGGTTCAAGAAATCCTTGAGTTCGTCGCTCGCCTCGATGCCGCGGCCTGAACCCGGAAGCTGATTGAAGCGCTCGTTGAGCCGCACCAGATGGCGCATATCCTCGTACATCAGGCGGGGCAACTCGGTCTTGAGGTCGTAGCTGGCACAGTTTGGCGCCCATCCAGCCAGCAGCCGCACCAGCCCAAAGTTGAGCGAGATCAGCCGAGCGAGACGGTCAACATGGTCGCGCACGCGCAGCCAGGGAAAGCCCTGCTCGCCGCCAAGCAAGGTCGCGCCCATGCTTTGTCGGCCCCGTGGCAGGCCCTTGATGGTCGGGTGTTCGGCCTGCTCGAACTCATTTATCTGGTCGAACTCTACAACAGCTCTCGCTTCCGTTTGGGTGGTGTGCGTGGACATGGTAGCTTTCCCCTCTGTGTGGATTGGCGCGCCCACATCTGCGCCCGTTTTTATCGGCTGTTCTTACTCAGCCATACGGCCCGTGATCCAAGAAGCCTAACAGCCGCTTCAGGCGCGGGTTGGCGTTTTCGTAGACATGCGCCGGCATCTGATAATTCATAAAGGGATAGTAACGGTGCCCGATGATGCGGCGGGCATAGGTGACTTGCGTGATATAGCGGGTGCGGTCGCTGCGGTTGGTGCCACCGCGGTGCCAGACTTGATTGTTGAAGAGAATCACACTGCCGGCCCCACCCAGGTTATAGCGGATCTGTGGCTCCCAGGGCGTGCCTTCCATCACCTTGGGCGGTGTTGCCCCAAACAGGTGCGAACCGGGGATCGTCTCGGTGCAGCCGTATTTGATTTCGGTGACATCGGTCAGGTAAGAATTGGCGGTGAAGAAGAGCACCGGCAGGCGGACGTTGGTGGGCGGATCGCCGTGGGTGACCAGATAATGGGCCGGATCATCCTGGTGCCAGCCATCGAGTCCACCGCCTGGCGGTGACTGGAACGAGTTGTTGTGGATGACATGACAACCGGGCGAAATCAACGCTTCAGCAAACGAGACAATCGGCTCCAGGTCAAAGAGACGCAGATTGGCCTGGCTGGTTTCAAAGAGTCGATGGGCCAAGCTTAGTTTTTGATTGAAAATGTTATAGCCATTGGGGTTGTGTTCGAGCGCCCAGTCCAGATCGGCGCGTAATTCGGCGCACCAATCCGGCGGCAGCACATTTTGCAGAAATAAAAAGCCTTGCTGATGAAAGGTCTCGACCCACTCTTGTATTTGCTCAGGGCTGGCCTGCTGACCCGCCAGATAGGTCGGTTCAACTGCTGTTGTGGTCATTCGGATCCTCACGCGCACTGGGAGAAAAGGTTGGTTGAGTATGAATCATGCAGGGGGAGCTCGCCGAGCCATCAAGCCTCGGTCAGCTATCGTACCACGGCTAGGATCTGCTGTCAAAGGCGTTTTTTCGGTGGGGTGCGTCCAGAAAAGGGGCGCGTTTTAAGGCGATGCTCCAGCAGCCTTAAGGGGTTGTCAGCGATCACTGAGTAAGACGTTACACCGTCTTATGGCGGTTCAGCGAGACGCGGCTTTGGAAGAAGCCGCGTCTCGCTGCTCATTGAATTAGATTCGGAATTCTCGTTGCATGAAACAATCTCTAGTTTCCGGTAAAAAAGTATCAAGCAGCC
>JAHDWG010000324.1 GCA_023384495.1 Caldilineaceae bacterium | reverse complement strand
GGCGCTGGCCGATAAACTGGCAGCCATGGCAATCTTTACCGATGAGGCGTTGCTGGCGGCAACCAAATCCTCTTTGTCATCGGCGGAACAGCACCGTCTTCAGCAACTGACCGAGGCCAGCAAAACGCGCACCTTAACTTCGGCGGAGTCGGCCGAGCTCGACCACCTGATCGAACGCTACGACATCGCCGTGCTGCGCCGGGCTCACGCCCTTGCCCTTCTGGCGCAGCGTGGGTATCTACTGCCTGAGCGCAACGATTTTTCAGACGATCTTCCCTCAGCCACCGGCGACCACTCAGAACATGCCCAACCAGCTGGATGAATACGTGCGCATACGCGCAGATCACCGCTGTGAATACTGCCAGGCCTCTGAACTCAAGTTCAATCGACCGTTGGCGCTCTCCTCCCGTGCGGTGTGGATCAGGGTAAACCGCCATCCGCCGCCTCAGGTGTGATATTGGGCCCGAATGACGCCACGCCATCGCCCATCGCAGACACTATACCGCTCTG
This sequence comes from Caldilineaceae bacterium, assembly GCA_023384495.1. Classification (GTDB taxonomy): domain Bacteria; phylum Chloroflexota; class Anaerolineae; order Caldilineales; family Caldilineaceae; genus CFX5. Next base: position 8,203 of record JAHDWG010000324.1, on the reverse strand, counting down.
CTACCTGAGCGGAATGCACGATCACTGCACAATAACTGCACTGCGGGTCACGCAACTGCCAACGGATTTATGGAACGGATTGAACGGATACCGCGCCGGCAATCCGTTCCCAAAACCAACCCGGCGGAACGGATTCGTCGTGACAAATCCGCTCAATCTGCGCCCAGAATCCGCTGTCAGCCCCTCCCCCAGCCGGGCGGCGGACTGCCCGATCCCTGCCCAAATAATCCGCTCAATCCGCACCCAAAATCCGCTGACAGCCCCGCGCGGCGTCATGAACCGGGGGAGCATCACGACGCGGCGCGGTGTCCCCAATATACCGCCATTCCACCCCACGTGGACTGCACAATTTCTGCACAATTTATGCAGTTATGGTAAAATAGCGGCTGCGTCGTCGTTCGGTTTTTGATTTGTCGTCGTTCGGTTGTTCGCTCTGAGGCAAACTGCGGATGTCAGCACCCCATGACATGACGCCGGCCCCTGCTCCCGGAGATCTGCACCAGGCGTTGCGCGCCCTGCGCGAGCCAGCAAAACTCAGCCAATCTCCCCTGGCCGCGAGCGCGCTCGTCCACCGCCGCCGGCGCGGCCACCCCGAACTGCCCCTTGCCGACGCGATCTGGGCCGCCCTGAATCACGTCTTGTCGCTCCTCGAGCAGGAGTCGCCCCACCAGGCCGACCTGCTGCGCGGGCGCTTCTGGGAAGGCTGCACGGTGACCGAGATGCTCCATGCCGGTCGGCCCGAAGCTCAGTCCGAACGGCGCTTTTTTGAGCAACAACAGGCAGCCATCGGACGCTTTGCGGCGCTTTGGGCGGAACAAGAGCGCCGCGAGCAGGCCCGGCTTGCACGCCACCCATTGCTGGCGCGGCTCCCCATCCCCGGCTATCAGCGTCTCTTTGGCGTCGACCGCACGGTGGAGCAGTTGCTCACCTGGCTTCACGCCCCCCACCGCCACCCCATCCTCAGCATCAAAGGCATCGGCGGCATCGGCAAGACCGCGCTGGCCGACCACGCGCTGCGCCACTTCCTGGCCGGGGACGATTCGTTGCATGAGTTGGTCTGGATCAGCGCCAAGCAGGAACATCTCAGCGAGTCGGGGATCACCGGCAGCCAGATCACTGTACGTATCGACATGCTCTTCGATGAGTTGGGTCAAAAGCTCGGCATGGACGAGCTCTTGCGGCTGCCGCTGGCGCAGAAGGTCGACCGGCTGGCGGCCCGGCTGCGCGCACAACGCCATCTGGTGGTGCTCGACAACCTGGAAACCGTAGAGGATTTTCGCCAACTCATGCCCTGGCTCGAGCAACTGGCCAACCCAACACAGTTTCTACTCACCGCCCGCGAGACGGCGCCCGCGCTCACATCGATCAGCCAGGTTGAACTGAACGAGCTGGACAGGACCGCGGCCCTCGCGCTCATCGAACACACGGCAGCCGAGAAGGATGTCACCGGCTGTGACGCGCAGGATGTCTACACGCTGGTGGGCGGCAACCCGCTGGCGATCCTGCTCGTGGTGAGCCAGATGCGCTGCCTGCCCCCGCACGTTGTGTTGGAGGGGGTGCGCACCGGCTCCACAGAAGCGATGTACAATTACATCTTTTGGAACGCCTGGTCGGTGTTGAGCGACGCGGCCAAAGAGTTGCTCTTTGTCATCCAGCGCGCCGGCGATGAGGCGGACTGGCGGTGGCTAGCCATGGCCACGGAATGGTCTGCGAACGAACTGCAACAGGCGTTGCGCCCGTTGCACGAGCTTTCGCTGGTTCAGCCGCAACGCGACGCCGATGGCCAGACAGCCTACGCCATCCACCGGCTAACCTCGACCTTTCTCTGCACCGAGGTGTTGGGGTGGAAATAGAGTGGCGGCAGCGCCATCGCGCCGGCTATGCGCGCGATGGCCGGCACGCATTGGCGCGCTTCGCTGGCGGTGAGCGCGACGGCTATTTCTTGCGTCGGGCGCTGGAACTGCTGCGTTCTTATACGGAAAGCCCACTGGCGCAAATAACCGATCTACAGACCGATGAGGTGATGGTGCGCCTGGCGATCGAACTGTACCATCAGCTCCATAACCTGGGCTTTTATCCGCAGATTGCTGCGCTCTGGCCCTTGCTCGCCATCCTGGCCCAGCGGTTGCCCGACCCAGCCCCCTATGCTGAACTGGTCAAGCAACGGGCGATTGCCCTGAGCGTTCAAGGCGCCAACGAGCAAGTCAAGGCGCTCTATGGGGCGCTGACCGGCAGCGCCATCTTTGCGCGTTTGTCTCTGCGCATGCAAACGGATATTTTGACCAGCGCCGCCACCTGGCAGGTCTGGGCCGGCGATTTGCATGAAGGAGAGCGGCTTTTGCAGCGCTGCCTCACGCTGACCGAGCCTTATCTCCATCTGAAAACACACACCTTGACTGATGCAAACGGGCGGCGGTCAGCAACGTACAGTATCCCGCTGTGGGAGGCGCGCGCCTACGCCCTCAATCAGCTGGGCGCGGTCGCCTTCTTTCGTGGGGAGTTTGAGCAAGCCGCCAAGCACTATCATGCCTGCCGCCAGGTTTTCTTGGCGCACGGTGAAGCAGAGAATCTCGCCTGCGTGGCCGACCAGAGCCAGGGGCGTCTGCTGTTACACTGGAGGCGCGCCGATGATGGCATCCCCGTGTTGGCGCACGGGCTTGCCATCCGCCGGCGACGCCAAGAAGCGGAAGCAGTGGCGCTCAATCTGCTCTACCTGGCCGCGGCGCATCTGGAGTGTCAACAGCTGGGTGTCGCGGAGCCGCTGCTCAATGAGGCAATGCAGGATTGCCGTGCGCTGGAACACGGCTATGGCGCCGTCCTTTGCCATCTCTATTTTGGCCAATTGGCGCTGATACAGGGGGATGTGCAGGCCACGGTTGCCCAGTGGCGCCAGGTGTTGGCCCTGTTGCGCACGGTGGAGATGCCCTTGGTCGAGTTGCGCATCCTTGTGTGTTACCTGCCCTGCCTGCTGTACAAGGGCCAATGGCGCTTGTTTGTCGCGGCCTCTCGGCAGCTCATTCGTAGCATTCGCCGGCAGCGGCTGGGGCCGGTGACCGTCTGGCGGTTGGCTTGGCGCTTTGGCTTGCGGATGTAATTGCGCGTTGTCGACTTCAGCCGGCGTCGAATCTCTGGTACAATATCGCCAGGATTCGTTCCCAGTGGAGTTTTGCCCTTGCTCATTGCATCTTCAATAGAATGACTTTGCAAATCGACAGGTGGTAAGAGCATCAATCGTCACCCAACTGGGTTGTTAAAAAAGCATTATGCCCGGCCAAGCCAACGGCTTTGATACCCAAACCGAATACCGCAAGCTGCCCGCAGTGGACGCGCTCCTGCAAGACAGCGCCGTGGCCGTGCTCATCGACCGCTACGGTCCTGGGGCCGCCACCGCCGCCATCCGCACAGTGCTAAACGCCGCACGGCAGCTCATCGCCGCCGGCAACCCCGCGCCGCAGCCGGACGAATGGCCGGCTCGCCTGGCCGCCTGGCTTGAACAGGCGCACCGGCCCACCCTGCGCCCGGTGCTCAACGCCACCGGGGTGATCATCCACACCAACCTGGGCCGCGCGCCATTGAGCCAGGCCGCATTCGATGCGATGTTGAGTGTTGCCCAGGGCTATAGCAACCTGGAATACGATCTGGAACAGGGCGCACGCGGCAGCCGCTACGACCATGCCCGCAGCCTGCTGGGCCAGCTCACCGGCGCCGAGGATGCGCTGGTGGTCAACAACAACGCGGCGGCCATCTTTCTGGCCCTGAGCGCGCTCTGCCAGGGGCGCCAGGTGTTGATCAGCCGCGGCCAGTTGGTGGAGATCGGCGGCGGCTTTCGCATCCCCGACGTGCTGCGCCAGAGCGGCGCCCAGTTGGTCGAGGTGGGGACGACCAACCGCACCCACCTGCGCGACTTCGCCGAGGCGATCACGCCGCAGACAGCGGCCATCATGCGCGTTCACAGCAGCAACTTCCGCCAGATCGGCTTTGTGACCCTGCCCGAGCTGAACGAACTGGCCCAACTCGTCCAACGCCACAACCAGCAGCAGCCGGAACATCCGCTCATGCTCATCGACGACCTGGGCAGCGGCACACTCCTCGACACGGCGCCCTATGGCCTGGCGCCCGAACCAACCGTGCCGGGCAGCCTGACTGCCGGCGCCGACCTGGTCACGTTTAGCGGTGACAAGCTGCTCGGTGGGCCACAGGCGGGGTTACTCTTGGGCCGGAATGAGTTGATCAGCAGGGCGCGCCGTCACCCGCTGGCCCGCGCGCTGCGGGTGGACAAACTCACCCTGGCCGCGCTCGACGCCACGCTGCGCAGCTACCAGCGTGGCCGCGCCACAGAAGAGATCCCCGTCTGGCGGATGATCAGCGTGGCGGTGGACGAACTGGGGGCGCGCGTCCTCGGTTGGCAGAACGCATTGCGGGCGCATGGCGTCGAGGGCCACATTATGCCCGGCGAGAGCGCCATCGGCGGCGGCAGCCTGCCCGGCGAAACGCTGCCCACCGTGTTGCTGACCATCGCGCACCCGCAGCCCGACCAGGCTGCCGCCGCCCTGCGCCACGGTCACCCGCCGGCGGTCTGTCGCATCCAGCACGACCACCTGTGCTTCGACCCGCGCACCATTCTCCCCGAACAGGATGAGACGCTGCTCGCCGCCATCATCGCGGCCTTCAACAATTGACACTGCTCGGTTCCCAATTCACCTCCCATCACTCACTATGCGCAATCTAACCTTCGTCAAGCTCGGCGGTTCGCTCATTACCGACAAGCGCCAGCCCGAAACGACGCGGCCAGACGTGCTCGAACGTCTGGCCCACGAGATCGAAACGGTGCGCCGCGCCCACCCCAATCTGAAACTTGTGGTTGGGCATGGGTCTGGCAGCTTTGGCCACCTCTATGGGCGGCGCTATGGCACGCGCCAGGGCGTCGCCAGCCCCGAAGGCTGGTATGGCTTTGCCGCCACCGCAGACGCCGCCGCCCGGCTCAACCGCATTGTCACCGCCGCACTGCTCAAAGCGGGCGCGCCGGCGTGGAGCATCCAGCCCAGCGCGGGGCTGCGCTGCGTGGATGGCAAGGTGGTGGATGGGCCCCTGTTTGCCGTGGAACGGGCGCTGGCCAATCGGCTGCTGCCGGTGCTCTATGGCGATGTCGCGCTTGATGATGTACGCGGGGGCGTCATTGCCGGCACCGAGGAGATCTTTGAATGGCTGGCCCGCCATCTGCCCCCCCAACGGCTGGTGCTCGCCGGCGAGGTGGATGGCGTCTACACCGCCGACCCGAACCTGGACCCACACGCCCAGCGCATCCCCTTGATCACACCGGCCTCGTTTGCGCAGCTGCGCGCGGCGCTGGGCGGCAGCCACGGCGTCGATGTCACAGGGGGGATGGCGGCCAAGGTGGCGCAGGCGTTGGCCCTGACACAGGCCCACCCAGCGATTGAGGTGATCCTCTGTAGTGGGCTGATACCCGGCCACATGCAACGCGCGCTGCTCGAACCCGCCGGCGCGGTGGGCACCCACATCGGCGCGGCGTCAAGCTGACTATGGAAGGGAGCCACTACAAAGACGACGCCTCTTTTTACTATAATCAAGCCAGTAGGTATAATGGCTGCGTCAAACTGGTCATTGCCGCATCGGTTGGTGTGAGCGCCAGACTGGATTCAGGGCCGCCGCCCACCTCAGGCAGCGGTTTGAAAGGGAAGCTTCATGTTTGTCACGGTTGTCTCGTTTCTCATCGTATTGGGGGTGCTTGTCTTCTTCCACGAGTTGGGCCACTATTGGGTGGCGCGGCGCAATGGCATTGTGGTGGAAGAATTCGGCATGGGCTACCCACCCCGCCTGGTCAAACTTTTTCGTTATAACGGCACCGACTTCACCATCAATCTGATCCCGTTTGGCGGCTTTGCGCGCATGAAGGGCGAAGACGCCGGCGACCTCTCGCCCGGCTCGTTTAATGGCGCCTCGCGCGGGGCGCGCGCCGCCACGCTCATTGCCGGGCCGGCCATGAACGCGATCTTGGCCGTTGTGCTCTTTGCCTTTAGCTTCATGGCCGGCTTCCCTGCGGTGGCGGCCTATCCGCAAATTTTGACGGCCCCGGTCAATTCGCCGGCCGCCCAGGTTGGCCTGCAGAGCGGGGACGTTGTGCTCGATGTGGGGGGCAGCCCTGCCTTTGTCAGCGCGGCGCCCGATTTTCGCTATGACGTCTGGCAGCAACAGGCCGCGCACGCCGACGTTGCGCCCGATACGCTCACCTTTAGCCGCGGCGGCATGATCCGCACCACAACCCTGCCTGCCGGCGTCACCGTCACAGAATTGCTGCGCGGCGTCGATTATCGCCCCATTCTCGACACGCAGATTCTGGCCACAGCGCCCGATAGCCCCGCCGAGCGGGCTGGGTTGCAGCCCGGTGACCTTGTCTACGCATTGAATGGGGATGTCATCAGCTTCGACTATCAACTCAATACAGCGATTCGCCATCATTTGGGGCAAGAGATTACCCTGACGCTGTTGCGCGACGGTCAGTGGCTGGACGTGCGGCTCACCCCGCGCGCCGACCCACCGCCCGGCCAGGGTGCGCTCGGCGTGCAGATCGGCCCCATCACCCAACTGGCGACGCTTGGCTTTTTCCCGTCGCTCTGGCAGGGTGTGAAAAGCACGTTTCAGTATGTTGTGCTTGTGCTGCAACTACCTGTCATGCTGATCATGGGGCAGTTGGCGCCAGGCGATGCACAACTGACCGGCCCGGTGGGGATCGCCGAATTGGTGGGCGGCGCGGTCACCGCGACCATCGACACCGGCCTCTGGTTTCCCATCTGGCGGCTCTCGGCGGTGCTGAGCGCGGCCCTGGCCATCACCAACTTGCTGCCGCTACCCGCGCTGGACGGGGGCCGATTGCTCTTCATTTTGATTGAGGTGCTGCGCGGTCGCCGTATCAACCCCGAACGCGAGGGGCTGGTCCATATGGTGGGATTTATGTTGCTGTTGGGTCTGCTCGTGCTGATCACGATCCAAGACATTACGACCGAGCAGGCAGGTATCGATTGGCGTGGGCTGCTGGGGCAGTAACATCCATCCAAAGTGGGGATAGAGGCCCAGTCGACCTGCCGGCGAATGCGTTACGACGTGGTTCGGGCGAGCGCAATGGCTGGGTCAACATGAAGGTGATGGACCATGGCGAATTTGATTGACGAGCAGCCCAATAATCCTGAAGGTGATGAGCCTGAGCGCGCGCCAGAAGGGCGAGGTCGGGCGTTGACAGCAGCGCCCTCGGCCCCCGCGCGCCCCAAACAGGCAACCCTGCACCGTTGCCCCAATTGTGGCGCCATCAATCGCGGCCATGCCTCGATCTGCCCCGAATGTGGCGAAAGTTTGCGCATGAAGCCCCGCCACATCCGCTGCCGCTACTGCGCCAAACGCGCATCGTCGGTGCTGGTCATCTGCCCTCATTGCGGGCGCGAACTCGAAGAAGCGCCGGCGCGCTGGGGGTTGTGGGTGATCCCCTTGATCGTGCTTGCGCTGGTTCTGTTGCTGATTGCCCAGTCGGGCGCCGCCCGCCCCATTGGCTGGGCGCGCGGGCAGCTCGATGCAGGGCTCACGCTCCTCAACGAGTTGGGAGCCAGTATGGACCCCACCATCGTCATCGAAGGCGCCGCCCTGGACGCGATGGATGCGGATCCAACCAGTGCGGTGGCAAGCACAGAAGGCGACGCGCCCGACAGCGCCCCACCCCCTGCGGCAGACGAGCCAGCGAGCGAGGCGGCTGAGGGCGAACCGCCGCCGGTTGCCGTCGCGCTGGCCGACGCCGGAAATGAAACGGCTGTGCCTGCTGACGAATCACCCACAGAGGCGGCAAGCGAAATGGTGAGCGAGGAACCAACCGCAGCCCCTACGTCAACCGAAACGGCAACCGAAACGGCAACCGCACTGCCCACCACAACGCCCCCACCAACAGAAACGGACACCCCCACCCCCGAGCCGACAGCGACGGCCACCGAAACGGCCGGGCCGACCGCCACGGCAACGGCTACCACCGCGGTGACGCCGACGCGCGCCGTGGTAGGCGCGCTGGTGGTATTGCCCTCGCCAACACCGACCAGCGCGGCCGCCCCGCGGGTCGGTGTTGGCGAGGGCAACACCGTGACCCGTACAACACCGCTGCGCCGGCCCACCGCCACCGCCACGAATACGGCGACACCGACCACAACCG
>JAHDWG010000323.1:4629-8785 GCA_023384495.1 Caldilineaceae bacterium | reverse complement strand
GGCAAACTGTACTGAGTTCTGTTTGAAAACCGAAGTTACTTGAAGGGGTGCGCATCTTCGCAAAGTACGGCTTTCAGAGCAACCACAGTATAGAACCGAGCGCGATTGGGGGATCGATTCAGAGAGTATAGTGTATTCGATTTGTTCTGTCAATACTGAACAAATCGAATTTTGTAAAAAAGCTCGGCTGCATCTCGCAGTCGAGCTTTTTCGAACAATCCTCGCCATCTGAGTAGGCAAAGGAGTGGCAACGGCGCTGGCCAGATGGGGTTATTCACCCATGAAACTGGGCGTCCACCACGGCCAGCGTGGTCACGTTGAGAATGTCGAGCACATCCGCGCCCGTCTGTAGCACATGGATCGGCTTGCCCATGCCCACAAGAATTGGCCCAATCGCCTCGGCGCCGCCCAGCCGGTTGAGCAGCTTGTAGGCCGTGTTGGCCGAAGCCAGGTCGGGGAAGACCAGCACATTGGCGTCGCTTACCTGACTGAACGGGTAGTGGCGCACCATCAGCTCGGGCACCACAGCGACGTCGGCCTGCATTTCGCCATCGATCTGCAAGTCAGGCCGCTGCGTTTTGACCAATTGTGTCGCCTGCTCGACCTTGGCCGACTGCGCATGGGGCGTGCTGCCAAAATTGGAAAAACTGAGCATGGCAATGCGCGGCTCCACATCAAACTGGTGGGCCAACCCGGCGGCGTTGAGGGCAATCGCGGCCAGTTGCTCGGCGTTCGGCTCGATGATCACGGTGGCGTCAGTAAAGAAATAGAGCTTGTCTTGCACCACCATGAGATAGACGCCGCTGACGTAACTGCCCTGTTCGGCGCCGACGGCCTGCAATGCCGGGCGCAACACTTCAGGGTAATTGTAAGTCAGCCCAGAGATAAACGCATCCGCCGCGCCGTGCGCCACCATCATCGGCCCATAGTAGTTGGCCTGGCGCATGAGATCTTTGGCCAGCGCCAGAGTGACGCCCTTGCGCTGGCGACGGTGGTGGAATGTCTCAGCGTAGATCGACCGTTCGGTGCTCGCATTGGGATCCATCACCGTTGGGGTGTAGGTGAGGCCCAACTCGTCGCACTGCTGTGCGATGCGCTCCTTGCGCCCCAGCAGAATCGGGCGAGCGATGCCCTGTGTTTCGGCGGCATAGGCAGCGCGGATGATCTTGGGGTGCTCTCCCTCGGCAAAGACCACCCGTTTTGGCTCCTGGCGCGCCTTTGCCTCCATGGTGCGCATGACCTGCACGCTCTTGCCCAGGCGGGCGGCTAGCTGGTCCTGATATTCCTCCAGGTCAATCGTTCGCCGCGCCACGCCGCTCTCCATGGCTGCCCTGGCCACCGCGGGCGCCACCCACATGAGCACGCGCGGGTCCAGCGGTTTCGGGATCACGTAATCTGGCCCAAAGCGCAGCGTGTCCAGCCCATAGGCGCGCAAGACGCTGTCGGGCACATCCTCTTTGGCCAGCGCCGCCAACGCCTGGGCTGCGGCAATTTTCATCTCCATGTTGATCTGTCGCGCCTGGACGTCGAGCGCGCCGCGGAAGATAAAGGGGAAGCCCAGCACGTTGTTCACCTGGTTGGGATAATCACTGCGCCCCGTGCCAAAGATTATGTCGGGGCGGGCGGCCCTGGCCTCCTCATAGGTGATCTCTGGGTCGGGGTTGGCCATGGCAAAAATGATCGGCGCATCGCCCATGCTCCGCACCATTTCACGGCTGACGCAGTCGGCAATCGAAAGGCCGATAAAGACGTCCGATCCGCGCATGGCGTCGTCCAGCGTGCGGGCGTCGGTCTCGTTGGCCCAGGGCAGCTTGTATTCGTTCATGCCATCCAGGCGACCTTCGTAGATGACGCCGCGTGTGTCGCACATCATGATATTTTCTTTGTCGGCGCCCAATGCCACATAGAACTCGGCGCACGCGATGCCCGCCGCGCCGGCGCCGTTGATGACGATTTTGGCGTCTCGGATCGGCTTGCCCACCAGCTCCAACGCATTGATCAATCCTGCCCCCGAAATGATGGCTGTCCCATGCTGGTCATCGTGGAAGATGGGGATGTCGCAAGTGCGCTGCAACTCCTGTTCGATGAAGAAACATTCAGGCGCTTTGATATCCTCCAGGTTGACGCCGCCAAAGGTGGGCGCAATCAGTTGGACGAAGCGCACCATCTCGTGGGGGTCTTTGGTGTCGACCTCAATGTCAAAGACATCCACATCGGCGAAGCGTTTGAAGAGCACGGCCTTGCCCTCCATCACCGGCTTGGAGGCCAACGGCCCGCGATCGCCCAGACCGAGGATCGCAGTGCCGTTGCTGATCACCGCCACCAGGTTGCCCTTGGCCGTGTAATCGTAGGCCAACGCAGGCTGCTCGGCAATCTCTAGGACGGGGTAGGCCACGCCCGGCGAATAGGCGAGCGAGAGGTCGGCCTGCGTCTCCATGGGCTTGGTGGCGACAATCTTCAGCTTGCCGGGTCGATCCTGATGGTGGTAGTCCAGTGCGGCTTGTTTGCGGTCGGTCGTCATGTCCAGTTCTCCTTGCAATGTGGTCGCTATGGCTAAAAACCATCTCAAAATCGGTTGGGGCTCGGGCGGATTTTCAAGCGGCGCCCGTGTGACACAGAGATTTTGAGTTCGCAGGGTTGGAAACCCGCAACCGAGACCGAACAGCGCCTGCAGGCGCCCAATCTCCAGTCGTTGGGGCGACTGTTCGATGTCAGCCGCCGAATTTATTCAATTGGCCTTATCGCAATATCGTCGTTCAGTCGGCCAGGGGGAGCCAGCGTCCATTGTCGAGGAGCACGCGCAGCAGGCGGGGCCACCCCGGCTCACGGGCGTGATTGTAGAGCGCGTCCTGGCAAAATTCGACGGTGCTACTCTGCAACATATCGCCTTGTTCAAAAGGTTGAACCATGACACAAAACCCCTTTTCCTCCGCAGTGGCCCAGCCCAACCGCTGGAAAAGGTCATCGCGGGTCGCCCAGGTGTAGCCAAAGCCGCGCACAGGCGCCAGCAACCCCGGCGGCGGCTCCCCGCGCGACGGGATCTCCTGTCCGTCCCAGCCCTGTTCCACCCGCACCCATTCGCCGCTGGCGAAGAAGGCGTAGGCCTGGTTGTTGTCGCTGCGCCAGAACATCGCGCCGCGCTCAAACGGCTCCCATGCCGCCCAGAAGACGGAGGCCAGGCCGCTGGCGCAGCCCAACGCGGCCTGGTCGTAGAATGGCGCAAACTGCTCGTCCACGGCGATTGCACACGCGACGGCTGGCGTTGGCGTCAGCGTGGCGGTGGCGGTTGGGGTGACGGTGGCGGTGATCGTCGGGGTGGGGGTCCCCTCCGTGCTGGTTACGGCCACGGTTGGCTGAACCTGTGCGATTGCGGTCGGGGCTTCGCCTGTGGGGGATGGGAAGGTCGGCTGCGCAGCACGGCCAAAGCGGCTGCTCAACACGCCAACCGCCATGCCGGCTGAGAAGGCGACTAACGCCACCACGGCGACCACGATCAGCCAGGTTGTGGCGCTCCAGGCGCGCACAGGGGGCTGCTGGGGGTTGTCAATGATGCGAAAGTCATCCTGTTCATTCATACCTTGTCGATCCCTGTTCGTCTGTTCACGGCAACCGGTCGAGAATCCACTGAAAGGTTGCGTCGGATTGTTCCAGCCATACCAACGCGGCCAGCGCCAACGCCAGCAACAAGAGCGGCCATAGCGCGCGCCCGTTGAGGCGGATCCGGCTGCGCAATCGCGCCGTCTGTTCCATCAGGGGTTTGGGCGTCGATGGCGCCCGGATGCGGAGTACCGGCTCACCATCCACCCACGTAGGTTGCAACTCGATGATCTGGCCCACCCAATCGCTACACAATGAACTGCCGGTCAACTCGAACAGTTCCCGCCGCAGCCTGGCGTCTAGCACGAGATGCTTGATCGTGCCACCGGCAAAGTGCAGCACGGGCGTTAGCTCTTCCAACCCTTGAAAGCTGACCTCGGTGATTTGCAAGCGCTGGGGCGCGCCACCCAAGTCGGATGGCTGCAGGCGATATCGTTGTTCCACAACCGTCACGCGGGCCATAAGCGTCATCCACCGCAATCGAGCGCAGGGGGACAAAGACGCCCGTCTGCGCCATGGCCACCGAGCGCCGGCTCGGTATTTCGTTCCGGCTCATGAT
>JAHDWG010000323.1:0-4619 GCA_023384495.1 Caldilineaceae bacterium | reverse complement strand
TAGAAATCCTGGCTTGACAAGCGGGGCATTTAGGCGTATCAATGAGACAAGAAACCTGAATTCGCCCCCCCTCCCATGTCTTCCCGTGTCGCAAAGAGAGCAGGCGCCATGACTTGCGGTCACCGATCACGATAGACAATGGCGGCGTAAAGCAGGAACACAGAGAACACCGAGGAGACACGGAGCACACAGAGGGTTTTGTCCACGGGACGAGCCATCGTGCTATTCTCGGTGTTCTCTGTGCAATCTCTGCGCTCTCTGTGTTGCCCTATTCTGTACCATTTTCACATCAGACAACCGAAAAGCAGGTAGGCCCATCATGAGCAATCCAATTCTGAATACGGCAGACATCGTGCTGCCCTTACATACGCCGGACGCTACGCTGGCGTTGGTGGGCGGCAAAGGTCTGAACCTGGCAAGGCTGGCGCAGTCTGGCTTTGCCGTGCCTGGCGGTTTTCTGGTCGCCACCCAGGCCTATCGCACCTATGTGGCTGCCAATCACATGCGCGCATGGATTCTCGATGTGGCGCAGCGGGCCAGGGTCGACGACCCCGCCGCGCTGGAGGCCGCATCAGCAGCGATCCGGGCCCGTTTTGCCGAAGGCGTGATGCCCGAGACGATCCGTCAGGCCCTGACCGCAGCCTATGCCGCGCTCGGCCAGCCCGCTGTCGCCGTGCGCTCCTCGGCCACGGCGGAAGACCTGCCCGACCTTTCGTTTGCCGGCCAGCAGGACACCTTTCTCAATGTGACGGGCGAAGCCGCGTTGTTGCGGGCCATTATAGACTGCTGGAGCAGCCTGTGGACCGCGCGCGCCATTGGCTACCGCAGCCGCAACCAGATCGCACACGACGAGGTGGCGCTGGCCGTCGTCGTGCAACAGATGGTGGAGAGCGAGGCGGCAGGGGTGCTCTTTACCGCCAACCCGCTCACCGGCAACCGCAGCGAGACGGTGATCGACGCCACGTTGGGGCTGGGCGAAGCGCTCGTTTCGGGCCAGGTCGAGCCAGACCAATATGTGGTGCAGACCGCCACGGGGCGCATCCTCTCCAAGACATTGGGCGCAAAGGCATTGGCCATTTACACCCGGCCCGGCGGGGGGACAGCCACCGTGCACGACGGCGCGGCTCAACAACAGGCCCTGCCCGACGCCGCGATCGCAGAGCTGGCCGCCCTGGGGCGCGACGTGGCTGCCCTATACGGCGCACCGCAGGACATTGAGTGGGCCTGGGCCGGCGGCAAACTTCACCTGCTGCAAGCGCGTCCGATCACGTCGCTCTTTCCCACACCGGCAGGGACGCAGGCCGACCCGCTGGAGGTCTTTGTGTCGCTGGGCGCGGTGCAGGGGGTGCTCGATCCCTTGACGCCCCTGGGCCGTGATGGGCTTGCGTTGATGATCGGCTGTGGCATTGCCGGCGGTTTTGGGTTGCAGCGGACGTTGAGGACACAGACGCTGCTGCATGCCGCCGGCGAACGGCTGTGGGCGCGCGTGACGCCCCTGCTGCGCAACCGCATTGGGCGCAAGATCGCCCACGCCGCGGTCGGGATGGCCGACCCACACGTCAAGCAGGCGCTCGGCCAATTGCTTGCCGAGCCGGCCTGGGCTGTGGCGGGCTGGCCCCAACCAACCACATTGCGCCATATCGCCTACTTTTTTCGCCGGGTGCTGCCACTGGTGGCGGCCAGCCTGCTCTGGCCCGACGATTCTCGGCGGCGCTTCCAACTGGAGTTCGCCCGCGCCTTTGAGCAGTTTGCTGCCCAAGCGCGCCATGCAACGTCGCTTTCGGCAAGGTTGGCGTTCTTTGAAACCGAACTGCCCCGGTATGTGGCGACATTTTTCCCGCGCGCCATCGGTCGTCTGCTGCCGGGGATGTTGATGCTCAACCGGCTGCTGGCCCTGGCCAATCGCGCCTGGGCCGATGATGAAGCGCAGCGGCAGCGGGCGTTGGAAATGACGCGCGGCTTGCCGCACAACGTCACCACCGAGATGGACCTGGCGCTCTGGGCCACTGCGCAGGCGATTCGCGAAAACGTTGAGGTTGTGACCCATTTCCAGCGTTTTGACGCCGCCGCGCTGGCCCAACAATATCTGGCCGACCAACTGCCGCGGGCTGCGCAGAAGGCTATTCACGCCTTTCTCACGCACTATGGCGTGCGCGGCGTGGCTGAAATTGACCTGGGCCGCCCACGCTGGCGCGAATACCCCGCCCAGATGATGCAGACCATCCAGAGCTACTTGCGGATCGACGACCCGGCGCAGGCGCCCGACGCCGTCTTCCGCCGGGGAGAGGCGGTGGCGCAGGGCGTCATCGACGCTCTGCGGGCGACGCTGCGGCGGCAGCCAGGTGGGCGCCTCAAAGCCGCGCTGGTGGGCTGGATGGCGACGCGTTATCGCGCCCTGGCCGGGCTGCGTGAGAGCCCCAAGTTTTTCTTTATTCAGATGCTTGGTATTGTGCGTGAGGGGTTGCTGCAGAGCGGCGCCGACCTGGCCGCGCAGGGGGTCATCGAACAGCCGGATGACCTTTTCTATTTGCATCTGGATGAACTGAAGGGGCTGGCCGCCGGCTATGCCATCCCTTGGAAGGCGCTGGTGGCTGAGCGGCGGGCGCGGTATGAGCGGGAGAAGCTGCGCCGGCAGACCCCGCGCCTGCTGCTGAGCGACGGCCGCGCCATCTACGACGGCTTCCAGTCGACCGGGCCACAGCGCGACGGGGTCCTTACCGGGACGCCCGTCTCGCCCGGTGTGGTGGAGGGGGTGGTGCATGTGGTCTTTGACCCTCACGCCGCGCAGCTTGCGCCGGGTGAGATCCTCGTTTGCCCCGGCACCGACCCGGCGTGGACGCCGCTCTTTCTGGCCGCGGGCGGGTTGGTGATGGAGGTGGGCGGGCTGATGACGCACGGCTCCGTCGTGGCGCGCGAATATGGCATCCCCGCGGTGGTGGGCGTTCATGACGTCACCAGCCGTCTGCAGAGCGGCCAGCGCGTGCGGGTGGATGGGTCGACCGGCGAGGTGGCGGTGTTGGCGGGGTAGGGGGGCGTAGGCGGCAGCTATTCCACCCCCGCCGCCACGTCAACCAAGCCAAAGGCGCGCGCCATCCAGACTGCGGCGTCGACGCGGCGGGCCGGTTCGCCGGGGCAAAAACGAGGGCCGGATGCATGAGCGGGGCAGTGGGGATCGACATCGGGCAGAAAGCCCCGTGCGCGGAAGTGTTCAGCCAGGGCCATCAAGGCTGCGTCGTCATCCAGGTCCACGTAGTAGCGTTGTACCGGTGGCGGCGGCTCGCTCTGGAGGTAGGCAGCAAGATAGCGCAGCAGGTCACGGCGGAGCATGGGCATCTCCAGACAGGCCCGGTGCGAACCAGCCGCCGACCGGCAATTGGCCCGTTCCAATGGGCCGAGCCGTTCGTACAACTCTTCCAGCCACCATGCGCGCTGGTGCGTCGCCGGCACATCTTCGAAAAAGCCACGGTAGGCCGCCGCCGGTTGGTAGCCAGCGCCATGGTGATGGCGTAGCAGGAAGACGGCCAGATAGTCGAGCCAGAGCAACTGTTGGGGGCAAAAGGGCAATCCCTCGTGCGGCTTGGCGTCGGTGCGGCAGCCGGTGGTAACGCCCGCTGCGTGAAGCGCCTCGACCTCGCGTTGGGCCCAGAAACCGTCCGGGATGTCGCAATAGAAAGCGCCCACGGCGCAGGGTTGGATGTCGATGCGCCGGCTTTGGCGGCTGGCGCGCATGTCATCCAGGTTGGCGCGAAAGCTGGCGAACTCATGTACGAGAAAGTAGGGCTGGTCTGTCGACAACGCACGCGGAAGGCGGATGTCGAAATAGAGTGGGCGACTGACCTGGCCTGCCGCCAGCGGCGGCACATCCACCAGTGTCGTCGGTTCGGCGCCAAGTGGGGGGCCATAGGGTTCATTCGCTACCCACACCTGAAGCTGATGGCGCCGCTCTACGGGCAAGCCACTTGTGTTTTCCACCACCAGCAGCCCGGAAAAGGTCTCCCCTGGGTGAAGCAGCGTGTGTGGAATCGGCCCAAAGGCGCGCGTGACATAGCTTGTCTCTGGGCAGGCGCCGTTGGGCCCTTCGACGAGACTGGCGTTGTCTACATGGTAGGCGGCGCCTTCGGCATAGAAATAGAGTTCGGCCCGCCAGTGTCTGTGGTCAGCCCGCGCGGCGGGCAGGGTGACCTCCAGGCAGCTCCAGCCGTTCCCCTCTAGGGCAAAATCGAGGTATCGCTGCTCCTGCTGCGCGCCGATTGCCCACAGCGCCAGCCGGCCATGCGCCACGGGCGCGTCGGGCGAGCGAACCCAAAGGCTCAGCGTGCGGGTGTCGCCGGGAGCAATCGGCTCTTCGATGTCCTGATAGAGCGACGAGCAGCCGGCGTGCTTGACGATCTCGGCGTAGCTCCGCCCTGTGCGCGCCCGTGGCGTATCATGTCGGAGCGTAACGGCGCAGTTGCCCAACACAGCCCACGGCTGCAGAGAATCGCCCGCCTCAAAACCGGCATTGGCCAGGAGCTCCTGTGGTGGGCAGAGGCGCTCATCACTGAGGGCCAACACCACATCATCCATGTCATAGACACCCGGCGCCCCTCCGAGCTCAAGGGTCACGCGCAGACCGGCCA